>JAYZFP010000215.1:0-114282 GCA_036336715.1 Planctomycetota bacterium | reverse complement strand
CCCTCCCGGGGCAGGACATTGGCCCCCGGGACTGGCCCTGGTGGCGGGGGCCGCAGCGAAATGGAATCGCGGACGCCAATCAGAACCCTCCCATGAGTTGGGGCAGGTCCGAGAACCTTCTCTGGAAAGCACCCATTCCAGGCAAAGGCCATGGCAGTCCGACCATTCTCGGCAACCGGGTTCTCATTACCTCGGCTGACCTGGAAAGGGACCTGCAAACGGTGATTTGCCTGGATCGGCAAACGGGAAATTGGCAATGGGAAGCCATCGTTCACCGGGGTGGACTCAAAACCCGGGGCAACCAGAAACAGAACAAGAAGGCTTCCCTTGCTTCCACATCCGTGGGAACGGACGGTCAATTGCTGTTTGTCAATTTTCTCAACCAGGAGGCGGTCTGGACGACTGCGCTGACGTTGGGCGGCAAACAGGTCTGGCAAAAGAAAATCTGCAACTACGTTGTTCATCAGGGCTACGGGTCCTCGCCGGCCATTTACGAAGACCTGGTCATCGTGTCGGCCGACAACAAGGGGGGCGGGATGATCAAGGCTCTGAAAAAATCCAGCGGAAAGACAGTCTGGGAGCGGAGTCGCCCCAGCAAGCCCAATTACCCTTCGCCCGTCATCTTCAGTGTCGCTGGAAAAACGCAACTCCTGATGACAGGTTGCGACCGGGTCACCAGCCTCAATCCACTGACGGGAAAAGAATTCTGGGAGATCGAGGGGGCCACTACCGAATGCGTAGCCACTACGGTTACCGACGGTAAACACATTTTCACCAGTGGCGGTTATCCAAAGAACCATATCTCGGCTGTCGCCGCCGACGGTTCGGGAAAAGTCGTGTGGGAAAACAGGTCACGGGTCTACGTGCCTTCCATGATCTGTCACCGGGGACACCTGTTCGCGGTCCTGGACGCGGGAATCGCTGTCTGTTACGACAGCCGGACCGGTGAGGAAAAGTGGAAATCAAGATTGGCGGGCAACTTCAGCGGGTCCCCGATTCTGGTGGGCGATCGCATCTACGCCACCAGCGAAAAGGGCGAAACCTTTATCTACAGGGCCGACCCGGAAAGGTTTGAGCTGCTGGCCAGGAACCAGCTGGCAGACAGCGTTCTTTCCACCGTTGCCATCTGCGGTGGGCGAATTTTCATGCGGGGTGCTGTGGAAGAGAACGGTTCGCGGCAGGAATACCTTTACTGCATCGGCGATTGACGGGCGCTCCGTCCGGCGTCCTGTCCGGCGGGGTCAGGGACCAGGATGCTCCAGCGGGCAACCCTGCTGCCGGTCCCTCAGTCGTCGGAACGTTCTTTCGTCAACCGGACGCGATTACCACATCCGATGTAATCGACCGAGGTCATGAAGTTTTCCATGATCTTCAGTCCCCTCCCGGATTCCTGAAGCAGGTTTTCTTCCCGGGTCGGGTCGGGCACATCGTCCCGGTGGAAGCCTTCCCCTTCGTCCGCGACATCCAATTCAAAACGGTCGGGGTGGATGTCGCAAACGACGGAAACCAGTTTCTCCGGATCAAGCTTGTTGCCATGCTTGATGGCGTTCATCACGACCTCTTCCGTTGCCAGATGAATCTTGAAGATGTCGCCTTCCGGCCATTTGAGTTCGGTCAGCTTTTCCCGTATGGTCCCGATCAGGGCGCACCCTTTTTCAGGTTGGCTTTCGATCGAGACATTGAGGTTCCACAAAGATGAGCTCATGGGACTGCCTTTGAAAAGAACCACGGATGGGAGATCAGTCAATGCATCGGACCGGTACCTGGCATGCCTTATTGCAGGGCTTCAATGGCGGCGCTTCGATTGTCAAAAATCTTGAACAGCAGATCGAGCTTGGTGATGGCGAAAACCTCACCGACGGCCGGACCGAGATTGCTGAATGCCAACACACCTTTGTCCGCCTTGACATTCTTGTCGAGCACGATGAGTCGGTTCAGCACGGCGCTGGACAGGAATTCGACGTTGCTCAGATCAAGCAGGAATGTCCCGCCTTTGTGTTGATCGATCAGCGACTGCAGTTCCCCACCAATTTCCTCGATCATCATCGGATCCATCACCCGGTTCGAGTTGAAATTGACAATCTGGATATCAGCGACCTGTTCGGTCGTAATTTGAGTAAAGGAAGTCATGGCAACCTAATAATAAGAAACGAAGGTAAACCCATTCTGATCGGTATCTTCTTTTCCGAAAAGAACCGGAACCACGGGGATTGGCATTTTTTGTCGGCTGACCGGGCAACTCCCGCCCCGACCACCATTTATTCGTTCCGACGGATCAGGACACTTTGGAAAATCAGGACTCCCCCGACCGACATCAGGCAACGACCAAGCCAATCGGGTGGCTGAATGGTTTTTCGGCGGGAGATGACGGGAGCATCTTTCAGGAAGGGGCTGTCCGGTTTTTCCACCTTGGCCCTTTTTTCGAATCTCTGGTAGTAGAACCCGGATGCTTTTTCGGTAAGCACAAAACTGTCGAAATAGTGGAATTGGAGCCCAAAAAAGAGGAGCATCGCTCCCCAGACAAAGAGACTGTGCTTGTTGAAATCCATGACGACTTCGAAGAAAGGGGTGAATTGAGCATCCCGGCGTCAAAAGAGAATCCATCCCTTTCGAGTATCGAACGCTCGCCTGCCGATCTTTGGGGGGACGGGGTGAATTTGTTTTTTGCCGGGTGAGCGCTAAAGGAGGATTGGGGGACTTTATGCTCTTGTAAGGGTTGTGGGGGTTGGGGAGAAAAATATTTTGCCGTTTCCATACGGTCGTTTTTGTTATAATTCGCCTGTAAGGGCGTTCCATCAAAGGCGGGAGCCTGTTCCTGCCGATGCTCATACGACCGACCCAGGCTGCCCGGGCTTTCCAAGTCCACAATTCTTGTTCCCAGCAGGCATATCCCCCGTAAGGAGAATCAAAATGTCGATTTCCGAGTCCGTCGATAATTCAACTTGGCTCAGTGGTGCTGACATCCTGGTCAAGTCGCTGGTCGACCACGGAGTTGACGTGATCTTTGCCTACCCCGGTGGGGCAAGCATGCCGCTTCACCAGGCTCTGACCCGATTTGACGCCAAGTTGCGGACCATTCTGCCACGGCATGAACAGGGTGGCTGTTTCGCGGCTCAGGGTTATGCACGCACGACCGGCAAGCCGGGAGTCGTTATGGCGACCAGTGGACCCGGAGCCACCAACCTGGTGACAGCCATCGCGGACGCCAAGCTGGACTCCATTCCCCTGATTGCAATCACGGGACAGGTTCCCACGAAAGTCATCGGTAGCGATGCATTTCAGGAAACGCCTATTGTCGAGGTCTGCCGTGGAATTACCAAGCATCATTACCTGGTGACGGATATCCGGGACGTGCCACGGGTTGTCAAAGAGGCCTTTCATATTGCGACCACCGGCCGGCCAGGCCCGGTACTGATCGACATGCCCAAGGACATTCAGATGGACGACCTGAATGTCGAATGGGACCCTCCAATGAACCTGCCCGGTTACTTTGTCGAAAAAAGATTTGCCCAGCCTGAGCAGATCAAGCAGATTGCAGCAGCCATCAAGTTTGCCAAGCGGCCCATTGTTTACGCAGGAGGCGGGGTCGTTGCGGCAGATGCTTCCGAAGAGCTGCGAAAATTTGTTGAAATCACCGGGATTCCCACCACGATGACCGTGATGGGCCTCGGAACTTTTCCGGCGAGCGATTCACTCAGCCTGGACATGTTGGGAATGCATGGTGCCGCCTACGCGAACTATGCCGTTCGGGATTGTGATTTGCTTTTGGCATTTGGCGTACGCTTCGACGATCGTGTGACCGGGAAACTGGAAGCCTTTGCCAAGGATGCAAAAATTGTCCACATCGATATTGACCCTTCTGAGCTGAACAAGAACAAAGCGGCTCACATCCCGGTGGTCAGTGATGTCAAGTTTGCCCTGACGGAATTGAACAAGGTGGTCGAGTCTCCCGATGACATCACTGACTGGGTAGGCAAATGCAAACAACTGAAGGCCGACTATCCTTTTCACTACGATACGGAATTCGACGGCATCCAGCAGCAGCACGCGATCGACGTCCTGTCGGAAATTACCCAGGACCGGGAAACGATCATCAGCGTGGGGGTGGGGCAGCACCAGATGTGGGCAGCCCAGTTTTACAAATTCAACCGGCCGCGAACCTGGCTGTCCAGTTCCGGCCTGGGCACGATGGGATTCGGTCTGCCGGCGGCGATGGGTGCCCAATCAGCGTTTCCGGACTCATTGGTGATCGATATTGACGGCGATGGCAGTTTCCAGATGAATATCCAGGAGTTGGCAACCTGTTTTTGTGAGAAGCTCCCGGTCAAGGTTCTGTTGCTGAACAACCAGCACCTGGGAATGGTCGTGCAGTGGGAAGACCGATTCATGGACAGCAATCGGGCCCATACCTACCTCGGACCGATTGATGACCCGGAGGCACGGGGAAAAGGGGAAACCACGGCCCATACTTACACCCAGAAGCGTTATCCCGATTTTGTCCAAATCGCCAAAGGCTATGGTTGCGGTGCGAGCTCGGTATCCAGGAAGAACGATCTCAAGGATGCAATGCTGGAAATGATCAACTACGACGGTCCGTACGTGCTGGATGTCGAAGTGCCCTACCAGGAACATGTTCTGCCCATGATTCCTTCCGGGATGACCGTGGATGACATGATTCTCAAGTAGTCCGAACAGGTTCGGATTCGGAATCCACCTCCGCTTTGCCCGAAAATGGGCCAGCCTCGAATAGACTGGCGGTCTGGCAGATTGCGGTGGAAAACGAATTTGGCGGGCAGCGATTCTGCCTGGCAACGATTCTGCCTGGCAACGATTCTGGCGGGCAACGATTCTGGCTTCAAGCCAGCACGAATGAACCGGGGCAAAGATCCGAAACCCGGTTGCGGCTCATGCACCCGGTTAACCGGCTTGAGTTTTTTGCGGCCAAGTCGATGTTCTGTTTCCGGCCATTGCTGTGCCGAGGCTCGGTGGCCCATAAGGCTGTGGGTTCTTTTCAGCGTGTGTTCACGGGTGCGAACTCGGTAAAAGAGCACCGGTTTCGCCCAGCTTTTTTGGCGTTGTAGAGGCATTCGTCTGCAAGTTTGATCAGCTCGATACCGTCACTGATTTCATTGAATTCGCGGCAGATGGCCCCACCCAGGCTGGCCGTGACACCGAATGCTTTTCCCTCGTGCATGATAATGACGTCTTCGACCACTTTTCGGGTTCGCTCGGCCACATTCTTCAGTTCATGGAGACCTGTCTGGGCAAACAGGATGACAAATTCCTCCCCACCGTAGCGGGCCATGAAATCGGATGGGCGGAGTGAATTCTTGACAGCTGTGGCAACTTCCTTCAAAACCCGGTCGCCAACCAGGTGCCCATAAGTGTCATTGACGACCTTGAAATGATCGACATCCAGCATCAGCACGCCAATCCCCTTCGAGTTGGAATCGGCGATCTTGGCGGCAATTAGCTTGCGAAGTTTGGAGTCAAAGGCGCCCCGGTTCGCTACTCCTGTCAGGGAGTCCATTTGCGATTTTTTCAGCAGCTCTTCGGACCTTGATTCCAGCCTGGAGCTCCGCTCCCGCTCATGTTCCAGGTCAATGGAAGTGGTTTCCAGCTCCATGGCTGCCTGCAGCGAGATTTGGGCCATCTGTTCACGGGCATCATCGACCAGCTGCTGGTACTCGGACTGATTCTCGATTTTGACGTCGAGGATGCGGGCCAGGGAATTGATTTCCTCGTTCAGAATGACGATCAGGTCGTCCAATTCCGCCTGCGAGATTCCAAAATCGGTCTCGGCCATCATGTATGCCTGGCGGAGGTGATCCCCCTTTTCGCGCTCGTGTATCAAACGGGAGATCCGGTCGGCCAGTCGCACAATCTGACAGATTCTTTTGGCCTCCCCCCCATTGTCCGGCTGATTCCAGTAGGTGACTGCCGATACGAGCAGCTCCGGTAGTTCCCAGAGGCTCAAAAGCTGTTCAGCCAATTCATGGTGGTCAAATCCGAATGCTGCCAGCTCATCCTCGGAGGTGGGGAGCAGGGTTCGGGACGCATCGATGATGTCGTCATAATCTTCGGGAATGGCCCGTGCCATTGCCAGTTGACCGACCCTCCCCAGAAGCCCGCAGAAAAAAGCCTCGTTTTCCCAGTCCGGCTCGACCATTTTTGCCAACTCCCGTGCGGCTACGGCACAGCTGATACTGTTGGCCCAGTAGGCATCGTAGTCAAAACAGCAGTCAGAATCGGGGCGTTCGGCTGCCTCGGCGACGGAGAATCCAAGTGACATGATCTTCAGCGTCTTGAGACCAAGCACAAAACAGGCACGATGGAGGTCGGTCAGTTCCTGGTTACGTCTGTATTTGGCAGTGTTGGCCAGCCGGAGGATCTTGGCGGCCAGCGAGGGATCGATGGAGACCACGTGGGCCAGTTTATCCAATGGAACATCATCGCTTTTGCAAAGCCTAACGATTTCCATGGCCACCGACGGAAGGCTGGGGAGTTTGCCCGATTTAACTGCGTTTGAAATCAGTTCTTTACGACTGGGCAGGTTCATGACGCTTCTCGGATACGGATGAAATTGGAAGGAAAATACGTCGCATCAAGGTTATCGGTTGAAACAGGTCGCGGGTGACAGAGGCCATACAAAAATTCACTCTTTTCAGGGTCTGCCAACCGGAAAAACCAATCCCTTTCAGTGACTGGTTGAAGGAACCTGGGCAGCTTGCGCTTGACAATCCGAAATGGGTTGGCCCGGGCTCAGCATTCGCCGGTTGCGTTGGGCGATCACGCTCAGCGCGGCTTCGCGGTAGGCCTCGGCCAGTGTTGGAAAATTGAAAATGTTTTCCACGAAAACATCGATATCTTCATTCTGAATCAGGGCCATCTGACCGATATGTATCAGTTCTGTTGCTCCTTCGCCGACGATCATGACGCCCAGAAGCCTGCGACCCTCTGAATCAGCGATCAATTTCAGAAAACCGTCGGTTGCTCCGGAAATCTGTCCACGCGCTGTTTCATCAAAGCGCGCCCGGCCGATGAGGATATCGCCATATTTTGCCTTGGCCGATTCTTCGTTTTCGCCGACTGCTGACAGCTCGGGGATGGCGTAAATCCCGGTTGGTATCAGGGATCCCATCTGACCCGTTTCCAGTTGAAAGGCATTGCAGGCTGCCCGCCTGCCCTGTTCCATCGAGCTCGATGCCAGGGACGGTGGCCCAATAACATCCCCGGCAGCATAAATGCCCGGAACGGCCGTTCGCAGATCCTGGTCGACACTGATGAGTTGCTTGTCGTTCAGCTCCAAACCGGCGTTTTCGATACACAGGTCGGCGATGTTGGCAATCCGCCCGGCCGCCACCAGGGCTTTGTCGCTCTCAAACTGTTCTCCGGTATCAAGCGTGCAGATAACCTTGCTGATACCGTCCCAGTGGACATCGGCCACCACGGAGCCGCCTGCCCAACGTCCCCCCATCTGTTCGAAGACTTCGACAAAGGCGGTCGTCAGGTCATCATCCAGGAATCCCAGAGGAAGCGGGTATCGGTCAATCATCGTGACCTGGACGCCGAGGGCCTGGAAAATGGAAGCGTACTCACTGGCAATCACCCCTCCCCCAAGCACGTTCAGGCTTTTGGGAAGGTAAAGCATGGAGAGCACCGAATCACTGTCAAAGACATGCTCGTGATCGATGGCCATGTTGGGGGGATTCCGCGGTATCGATCCTGTCGCGATCACGATTCTCCCGGCTTCCAGAATCTGCTTTGGCTTGCGAATCTTCCGTATTTCGAGCCGCTGCGAATCAAGAAACTTTGCCCGGCCGTGAATAAAATCGATGTCCTGACGCTCGATTTGCCGTTGCATGTATTCGTCGTGAGCCTGGAGTACCCTTTCCAGTCGGTGCAGCAGGATGGCCAGTTCGGACTCTTCGGCAAATTTGAAGTTGGCAAAACTGGCATTCTTTCTCATTTCCCTGACGCGGAGAGCATTTTCCCGCAGGGTCTTGGAGGGAATGGTACCCCGGTGTACGCAGGCGCCTCCCACGACCCGATCCCGCTCAATAATGACCGTCTTTTTTCCAGCTTCAGCAGCCTGCAAAGCTGCCTTCTGTCCGGCAGGGCCGCTGCCAATAACAACCACGTCATATTTCGAGACGTTCATGATCGCATGGTCTCCATGCTGGAGCGGATATCGCAGTACTTGGCCAGCAGCGCCTCGACTTCGTCATCATAGAGGTTGATGATTTCCAGCGACTCCATTTCTACCAGCGCCTTCTCCGAAATCAGTTCGGGCTGCAACATGTAGGTAGCGAAGGCCGAGCCGGTGACGACGATGGCTGTGGGTTCCATCGAATGTTCGGAATTCCTGTAGTCATCAAAATTGCTCAGCACATCCACAACCGCTTTCGGCATAGCCCATTTTTGCACGACCTCGATGCCTATTTTGCGATGAAACTGGTCGACCAGTTTCATGCAGAGATCCGGCTCTGTGGAGATCTGGTGCCGGTTGGCAAGTTCGACAACCTTCTGCAAAGCGGCTGGCTTGCCAATGGAATGCAGGAGACCGCACAAGAAGACGCATTCGACATTTTTACGACAAATCCTCGCGATTTCCTTGGACCAGAGAGCCGTTGCAAGCGAGTGATCCCAAAGCAGAGAGATTTCGGACTCGAATTCCGGGACGGCAAAAGTTTTCGAGTTTACCGAAGCGGTGATGGCAATTTCTGCAATGTTCTTCATTCCCAGGCGGGCAATGGCCTGCTGAAGGGAAACCAGGTTGCCGTCCGGGGTATATGCGGGAGAATTGGCGATCTTCATGACGTAGGCGGCCAAAGACTGGTCGCCCTGGATCAGATCCGAAAGGTGCCGGGCATCTGTATCCGGATCCTGGGTCAGCGTAATCACCCGGGTTGCCACCGTAGGCAGCATGGGAACTTCCAGTTGATTCTGCTCAATCGCATCAGACAGCAGGGATGCCAGGCTGTTGCTGCTCTGTGAAATCAATTCCGAAGGGGATGTCATGACATTTCTTACGGCTTTTGCCTTACTCCGTTTCTCTTTTGCAGGGTGAAGCAAAGGCAACGAGTTGCCTCGCCGGCTCCTTGTAATCTGCCACCTGACCAGGCCGAAAAATCAGGCGATCCACAACAGCCGGCACTCCTTCCCTCCCACCAACATTTCGAAAGTCCCCGACTGCCCGAATGCAATTGGTCTCCTCGGACAGCGGCAAAAAAAACCGGTGATTCAAAACGCTGGGCGGTGGAGTCCACCCGGTCATGCAACCGGGGAACCGGGTGGCTGCAATCGAGTTGCAGGCAGGGGTCCCCCAAGGGCAATTCCGGATCAAAGCCAGGAGACTTTCGCAGTTGCGCATCGGTCCGACGACAGCCACTATCCCCAGCATCACTCCGACGATCATTGCGATATTCACTATTCGGTGACCCTGATTTTTAAACCTGAACCTGAGTGGTTTTTCCAACCGTAACCGGATCGGAAAAATGGAGTTGACCGGGTCGAGTCAAACCAGTGGAATCAAGGCAAAGGACACTTCCATGAATGTCCCTATCCGGCAAGGACGCTTTTTTCCGCCAAAATATAGTTTCGCCACAGTTGGGAGCCCTGAACAAACTGCCGAGGATCGAAGTAGAACAACCGATCATCCTCAAATCCACTGCGGGGAGATCTCTAACCGTTAAAATCGTTACAACATGCGAAAACCGATTCGCCCGGCTGCCTGGAGATCCCGAAATAACAGAAGGCCCTGGATGGCTTTTGCTTCATTCGACCAGCTGCTGGCGGAATGCCCAAATAGCCGCCTGGGTTCTGTCGCTGGCATCGACTTTTCGCAGAATGTTCTGCACGTGTTCCTTGACGGTTTCGACACTGATTCTAAGAGAGAGTCCGATTTCACGGTTATTCAACCCGAACGCGATATGCCTCAGGACCTGGGTCTCGCGGTGCGTCAGGGGAATATCGTCACGCTGATTTTGGCGAATGGCCATGACGGACCTTATTTGATCCAGCAGGCTACCGGGTCCCGCCGCGTCTGCTGTTGCGGCACGCCTGACGGTTTCCAGTACCTGATCCGGTTTTGAGCCCTTGAGGACATAGTCAAAGGCCCCCAGCGCAACGGCTCGCGCAATGTAGGTTGGATTGTCGTAATTGGAAAACAGGACGATTTTTGTTTCTGGCAGGTCGGCCTGCAGTCGAATCATCACATCCAGGCCGTCGCCATCTGGCATTCTCACATCCAGCAGCAACACGTCTGGACGGGCAGCTGCCGCCTGCTCGACCGCTTCGATACCGTTTGCCGCTTCGCCAACAATTTCGATTTCACTGTTCTCAAAAACGGCAACCAATCCCTTGCGTACCACTTCGTGGTCATCGGCAATCACTACACGAACACTCATTTGAATTCTCTACAGTTACCTGTGCCGTTGGGTGGAGGCTGAAATCCATCAGAGCTTGAGGACTCTGTTGAATCAAGAAGACTTCGAACCAGGGTTGGGTTCCGAATTTTCATTTTATCCCGAATAACGGGCGTAAAAGGTTCCTCGACAGCCATGTTGACTTATTTCGACATGTTGAAGTTTTTTGACATGTGCCATTCGGCGCCCTAAGTATTCTCAACGGTCAAAGTGCATTTCCATCAGAATTCATAGGCGAGCCTGTCAAATGAAGTCCCTCAACAAAGATTCCCGTCGATCCATCCTGTTGGTTGATGACGACCAGCGATTGCTCGAATCGATGGCCGAGTGGATGCGATCACTGGGATACGAGGTTGCCGAAGCCACCACCGTTGAATCGGGGAAATCGCTCGCCCAGGCCAACGTGTTTGACCTGATCATCACCGATCTTCGATTGGAAGAATCCGACGGGTTCGAGTTGTTAAGGGCCTGCAAACACAATCAACCCAAAACCCCCGTTATTTTCCTTACCGGATATGCTTCCATGAATACAGGTGTCGAATCCCTGCGAGCCGGGGCCTTTGATCTGCTCACCAAACCGATCATCGATGACGAGTTGCAGGTCGCGATCGAGCGGGCACTTTCACAGCAGAAAGTTATGGAAGAAAACCAGCGATTGAAAGCTGAGCTGGATCACCGCTTTTCGCTGGATGGAGTCGTCGGTTTTGATGAGTCGATGAAAAAACAGTTTGAAATCGTGGAGAGCGTTGCCGACACCCGGGCAACGATCCTCGTGACGGGCGAAAGTGGCACCGGAAAATCGTTGATCGCCCGTTCCATTCACCAGGCGAGCAGTCGCCGCAAGAACCCCTTTGTCGAGATTGCCTGTGGAGCACTCCCGGAAACCCTTCTCGAAAGTGAATTATTCGGTCATGTCGCTGGGTCGTTTACCGGCGCAACCGGAGACAAAATCGGAAAGTTCAAACAGGCGGACACCGGTACCATCTTTCTGGATGAAATCGGGACAGCATCGCAGAGTCTGCAGGTCAAGCTGTTGAGGGTCTTGCAGGACTTTGAATTTGAGCAGGTGGGGGGCAGCGTGACACACAACGTGGATACTCGTGTCATCCTGGCCACCAATGAGAACCTGGAAACAGCCGTCGCCGAGGGAAGGTTTCGCCAGGATCTTTTCTATCGCATCAACGTAATCAACCTAGAGCTTCCGCCCCTTCGGGAACGAACCAGCGATATTCCGCTGTTGACCGAGCATTTTCTCCAGCAGGCCAGCGAGCAACTCGGTAAAAAGGTCAGGGGCTTTGAGGAAGAGGCTATCCTGCAAATGCAGGCCTACCATTGGCCTGGTAATGTTCGGGAGCTGCAGAACATCGTCGAGCGGGCCATTCTGCTGTCCAGGTCAGAGTACATTGGCCTGGCGGATTTGCCACCGATGCTCCGACAGAACTCCACACCGCTGGCCGTAGCCTCGGATATTCGGAAAACTCTCAAGGAAGCCCTTGAAGAACCGGAACGTCAGATCATCCTGCGGGTCCTGAAGCAGAACAACTTCAATCGCAATGAAACGGCGGAATGGTTGGGGATCAATCGCACCACGCTTTACAAGAAGATGAAGAAGCTGGGCTTGGAAGAACTTTGCCCCAACTGATTTCGGCCTGCAGTCCTTGTAACCGCGACCTCCAGGTGGCTCTTTCCTGCCCTGGCAGACGGGGTTCTGCCGCGAAAAGCTGGTCCAATAAAACAAACGGCGGGGATGTGCAGGAACCCCGCCGGTTGTTTGCGCTGATCTGGTTCCCGGGAAACTACTCTTCGTTGAGTTCGACAACCCCTTCGATTTCGACGGTGATGTTGCCGGGCAGGGAGCCCATGCCGACAGCACTGCGGACACCGACGCCCTCGTCTTCGCCAAAGACATCACGAAAGAGCTCGCTGCACCCGTTGATGACGGCCGGGTGGTTTTCGAAATCCGCGACACAATTGACCATCCCCAGCAATTTGACGACCCGCTTGATTCGGCCGAGATCATCCAGCTGTGCCTTCAGGGTCGCGAGGATTGCCAAGCCGGTCTGCCTGGCCGCGTTGTAACCGTAGTCCTGGTCCACGCCGTCGCCGACACGCCCCCGAATCAGGGACCCATCCGACTGCACCGGGCCATGTCCGGAGAAATAACACATGTTGCCAATGACGTAACAGGGTTTATAGACACCTGCCGGTTTGGGCGCCGGGGGCAATTCCAATTCTGCAATTTTTTCTTCTGCTGACATCTGATTTGAGTAGGTTTCCAGTTGGTTTCCAGGGGATGTCCGCCCGCTGTGGGCGGACCGTTCCACATAGTTTTAACCGCTTGATCCACAATTTGAACCGGATCAGCGGCAGGCGGTGGGAGGGGCGGATGGGTTGATTTGAAAAAAATTGATGAAAATGCGGTCTTCTGGCGGCCGGTTCTGCGTTGGATAATGCACAGCGACTCCCAATTCACCTTTTGCTTATGGAATTAAAAATGAAATTTACCGGTATTTTCGCCGCCATGGCTTTGTTTTTAGTGGTTTCCGGGCTGAACGCCCAGGACGAAAAAAGAAAAGGGCGGCCACGTCCCGGGCAGGGAGGTGCAAGTTTCGAGCGGATGCTGAAGGCCCTTGACCGGAACCAGGATGGCAAATTGTCCAGGGAAGAGGCCCCGGACAGAATGAAAGAACGGTTCGCGCAGATGGACGGAAACGGCGACGGTTTCGTCGATCGGACTGAATTGGCCAAATTGATGGATATGAGAGGAAAACGGGGAGCTCAGCCAGGCGGTCCCGCGGGAGAATCTCCCCGCGGGAAAAAAGGGAAAGCTGGAGAGTTGCCAGGGCCTGGAAATGCGGCGGGTGGCCGCGGGGGCAGGATGCTCGACCTGGCCCGGTTGTTCAAGGAGGGAGATCGAAATGGAGATGGCAATCTGGACTCCCGCGAACAGCAGGCGATCATCGAGCAATTCAACGCCCTGGTTGATCGAATGCGTCAGATGCGTGGTGGTGAAGCCGGCAAGAGGAAATCAGGAGACCGTTTTGAACGGCCCGATACGGATCCGGTCAAACCGAAGCGGCCCGGAATGGAAGATTGACTGAGTCAGCAGGCTCTTCTGTTGTCCCGATGTTCAATGAATCTCACAAGATCCCTGACAGAAAGCTGAACATGATCCGCTCCTCCATTTTTGCGATGCTGGCCCTGACCTGTTTTGCAGGTGCCGCGGTGGCCCAGTCCAAAAAAATAGATCCCGAGCAGGAAGAGTTTTTCGAGTCCCGGATTCGTCCGGTGTTGGTGAAAAACTGCTATGGCTGCCATTCCCAGAAAACCGGGAAAGCCCGCGGCGGCCTGATGCTCGATACCCGGGAGGGGTTGCTGGCAGGGGGAGATTCAGGCGAGGGGCTGGTTCCCGGTTCGCTGGATAAAGGAACTCTGTGGAGCGCCATCAATTACGAGGACTGGGAGATGCCGCCCGGTCGTTCACTGGCCCGTAACGAAATTGAAGACATCAGGAAGTGGATCTTGATGGGAGCTCCCGACCCGCGGGTGGTCAAAATCAAGAAGGTGAACACCAGCATCAGCCGCCAGGACATCCTGGCCGCCAAGAAGGAATTCTGGTCCTTTCGCCAACCGGTCAAAACCGAACCGCCGGTCAACGGGGACCCCGGCTGGGCACGTGGAGACATTGATCACTTTATTGCCGCGGGACTCCGCGAAAACAACCTCAGCCCCGCTGCCGATGCGGACGCGGAAACCTTCCTGCGACGTTTGTGCGTTGACCTGGTGGGCTTGCCCCCCAACCCGGAACAGCTGGAATGGTTTTCACGGGAATGGAAAACCGACCCCGAAAGGGCCATTGCCTACGTAACGGATCGGCTGCTGGACAATGAACGTTACGGGGAACGTTGGGGGCGACACTGGCTGGATGTCGCCCGTTACGCCGAGTCTTCCGGTAAGGAACTGAACGCGATGTTCCTGCACGCCTGGCGTTACCGTGATTATGTGATCGATTCCTTCAATGAGGACAAGCCCTACGACCAGTTTGTCCGCGAACAGATTGCCGGTGACCTGCTGCCGGTCCAGACGGATGAACAGTGGGCAGAGAACCTGATCGCGACCGGCTTCCTGGCCATGGGCCCCAAGACGCTTTCCGAGCAGAACCCGCGGCAATTCGTGGCAGACATGGTGGATGAACAGATTGATACCACCACCCGTGTGGTGCTGGGGCTTTCGGTTGCCTGCGCCCGTTGTCACGATCACAAGTTCGACCCAATTCCGCAGACCGACTACTACGCGATGGCCGGTGTGTTTCTCAGCACCAATACTTACTTTGGTACGGCTTCCTTAACCCGCAACCGACGCCCCAGTTCCCTGATCGAGTTGCCGGTTGACGATCCGGACCCGGGAACCCAACCGCTGACCCCGGCGGAAATAGCGGAAAAGAAGAAGGAACGGGAGCGATTACAGGAAGAAGCCGCCACGATCCTCCGCAACCGTCGACTGGCAGTCCGGGGACAGCTCTACATCGATGGAAAGAAAGTCAGTGCTAACGACCCCCGGGTAAGTACGAATCAACTGGGGCGTGTCAGCGGCGCGGCCGCGGCCCTCGATGCGGAGATCAAATCGGTCAAGGATAACGGAAGCCCGGCCAGCTATTGCATGGGAGTGCAGCCCAGGGAAGTTCCCCAGAACGCACGTTTGCTCGTTCGGGGAGAACTGAATCAGCCGGCCCAAGAGGTGGAGCGGGGGTTTGTCCAGGTTCTGCTGAATCGACCGGCCCGGATCAGTTCCAAATCGGGTGGGCGACTGGAAATGGCCAAATGGATGACCGACGAAAAGAATCCTCTGACGGCCCGGGTGATGGTCAACCGGATCTGGCAACACCTGTTTGGAGATGGCATTGTGGCAACACCCGAGAATTTCGGCGCCACGGGACAATCTCCCACTCACCCGGAATTGCTGGACTACCTGGCGGTTCGATTCATGGAATCCAACTGGTCCGTCAAGACAATCATCAAGGAGATTGTTACCAGCAGAACCTACCGGATGTCATCCGAATTCGATCAGGACAATTTTGAAATCGATCCGGACAACCGTTATCGCTGGCGGGCCAACAAGCGGCGTATCGATGCGGAGGTTCTACGGGACTCGATGCTTTTCGTTTCGAAAAACATCAGCTTTGATCGACCACGGGGTTCCCAGGTTTCCCAGTTGGCAGGCACCCGTCAGCAGCTGCGAACGGGACAATTGACCTGGGACGAGACAAAAACCTACCGTTCGGTCTACCTTCCTGTCATGCGGGATAACCTGCCCAGGGTCCTGGCCGTATTCGATTTCGCCGAGCCGTCCATGGTGATGGGCAAGCGGGAATCTTCCAATACGCCCTCCCAGGCCCTCTATATGTTGAACAACCGTTTTGTTCTCGAGCAGGCCGAATCGCTGGCGCGGGTCCTGGCCAGCGAATCCGAAGATCCCAGCCAACAGGTCAACCACGCTTTTGTGCTCTGCTATGGGAGAAATGCAACGCCCAATGAAATCGCCGCGGCCAACCGGTTTTTTGACCGTTATGATTCCGCCAGGGACACGCGGCGGACCGATCAACTGGGGCGGCTGTCTGCATTCTGTCAGGCACTGTTTGCATCCGCCGAATTCCGTTTCCTGAACTAGTCAGCCAACCAGATTCCAGAGATTATCATGAACGAATTCATCTCGCGAAGACATGCATTGAAAGCCGCTTCCGCCGGATTCGGATACCTGGCGTTTGCCGGTCTCAGTTCCGTCGAGGCAGGGTCTCTGCTCCCCGACGAATCCACCAATCCGCTGGCACCTCGCAAGCCCCATTTCGAGGCTACGGCCAAGCGTGTGATCTTCCTCTGCATGCGGGGCGGGCCCTCGCACGTGGATACCTTTGATTACAAGCCGCAGCTTTACAGGGACGACGGCAAGCCTTCCCGGTTTCGGGGTAATTACCTCAAGCCGCAGTGGAAGTTCAATCCCAGTGGCCAGAGCGGACTGCGGATCTCGGAGTTGCTGCCCGGCCTGTCCAGCCATGCCGACGACCTCTGCCTGATCCGATCGATGCATTGTGACCAGCCGGTGCACCCCCGGGCGCTGACCCAGATGCATACCGGTAACGCCCAGTTTGTGAGGCCTTCACTGGGCGCCTGGACGTTGTACGGACTGGGGACCGAAAACGACAGCATGCCGGGATTCATCTCGCTCAATCCGCCTGCCGGTACGGCACAGAATCACGGCAGTGCGTTTTTGCCGGCGGTCTACCAGGGAACCGTGATCGGTAATCAGGCTGGCCGGGGGAACTTCCGTCGTCGAAATCGTGTCGATCCGGCTGAACTGGTTCCGGATATCAAGAACAACCAGCTCAACAAGGAGCAGCAGCGTCAGCAACTGGACCTGATCCAGGAACTGAACCGGGAGAAACTGCAGCGGGAAAAGGAAAATCCGGGTGTGGAGGGAGTGATCGAATCTTTCGAGCTTGCTTTTCGCATGCAGGACGAAATGCCCAGGCTGATGGATATTTCGCGCGAATCAAAAGAGACACTGGATCTCTATGGAGTGGGCAGGGGTAATGACGGTTTTGCGCGTCAATGTCTGCTGGCCAGGCGCTTCGTGGAAGAGGGGGTACGGTTTGTCGAGGTTTCCCATGGTAGCTGGGACCACCATGCCAATCTGTCCACTGTCCTGCCCCAGAAATGTGGCGAGATAGACGGTCCGATCTCGGCCTTGCTGACCGATCTCAAACAAAGGGACATGCTCAAGGATACCCTGGTTATCTGGGGTGGTGAATTTGGCCGAACCCCCTTTGCCCAGGGCGGAAATGGTCGGGACCACAACAACAAGGGTTACACCACCTGGATGGCAGGTGGCGGTGTTCGGGGTGGTTTCAGCTACGGTGCCACCGATGAGTACGGGTACGAAGCCGTTGAGGACAAATGTCATATTCACGACTGGCATGCGACCATTCTGCACCTGCTGGGGTTGGATCACGAAAGATTGACTTACCGGTATGCCGGCCGTGATTTTCGGCTCACCGACGTGGCGGGCAACGTGGCCAAAAAGATTCTCGCCTGAGTTGCAGGAACCGGCCCCGCCGGACAAGTTCGGCCGGTTGCAAAGACGGAAGTAATGACATTCATCGACCGGAATTGGTTGGGACGGGAACCCCGTCTGGCGGGACCCGGAAAGGTTCGGGCCCAGCGGCCGTCTCAAAGCTTGCTGGTTGAACCCTGGCCGGTTTGGTCGTTTCGGGTGTTGAATTCCGGGCCTGTTGGAGTTTGTCGGATTGAACCTCCCTCACATGAGCCAGGAGGATTCTACGTATTTCGAGGATGGTTTTTGGCTGCAGGTGGATATCCTGGTGCCTTGCATTGACGGTCACCGAGGATACCGCCGATTCGAGCATCGAGCTTTCGGTGGATACGATTCCATCGCTATGGGTTGGTTTCCAGTCACCGGCGAGGCCAAGGTACTGACGCTTTTTGACATCGCCCACTATGTTGTGGGTAGTGACCCACGGTGCTGAGCGGGCGTTGACCAACTCCAACAGGAAGGGGGATTCCGGCGAGAGAGAGTCAATGCTGGTTCGAGTGGTCAATACCTCGGGGTTCCTGAAAATCTGATCCCGGTTGCGGATCTTCTGGACCACGGACTCGTTCAGCATGTCTGGCAGGCGAATGACCTTGTGTCCCAGCCAACGGGTAAAGTTGTTGGCGAACTTGCTTCCCCGATGCGGGGTGCCAATCGTAACGACCCGTTTGACTGAAGGATTGGCACGGAAGAACAGGGTGTCACGGATGTCCTGCCGAGTCCTGTCATCGGTATCCATTTCTTCAAAGGGCCGATCGCTGACGATATTCCAGAAGGTATCACCACTATCGATCGTCTGCAGTCGGGAAATCAGTCCCCCCATGCTGTGCCCGACCAGAACCATCTGGTCGAGGGTCGTGATCTGGCGGCCGGGATCGATCTGATCGCGGGCTTCGGCCAGGTCCTGCCGCATGTTCCGGGCGCTGAGCCAGAACGGCTGTCCGGTCGGATAGAGATAAAACCAGAACTGGCAGTTCTCCCGAATCTCGGGAAGAGCTCTCAGTTCGTTGAACATTTCCAGCCAGGTGAAGGGCCCGGACCAAAGACCGTGGACCATTACGATCGGAACCCGGTTGGGATCGTAGGGTTCGAGCATGTACAGACCTGCCACTTCTTCCAGAAGGTCTCCCTGGATAAGTCCGAGGGTCTCCAGGACCTGGGTGGAAACCAGCGGGTTCTGTAGGAAATAGGCGAGCGGGGTGGTGATGTCACTTTCCAGCGGTGCGTTCCGGTTGCCGACCAGCACGTTCCGGTTTCGCAGGGAGTCGTGGAATTCAATAGCACACTCAACCTCCTGTCCACTGGAGCTTCCCACCTCGCAACAGGATTCATTGAAACGCAGAAACGCCGTCATGGGTAATGCCAGGCCAGTCGGGTAATACTTGTCGATGCGGGATTTTTCAGCGTCCCGTCGACGAACGGCAATCAGCGGAACCCCCAGTCCCTCGGTCCGATGCTTGTTGCCGATACCCTCGATTTCGAAGTCGTTGGCAAACTCGATTTTTTCGATCTCTTCTTCCCGCCAGGGGCCGTGAAGCTGAATCCGATAATGGACCACCCAGTTGTCCACCTCGATTGTCTGGTCGACGTTTGGTTTCAGTCCATCTTCCTTGTTCAGAATCCTCAGCAGATTTTCCAGCGACCGATTGTAGTAATCGACGGTCATGCGAAATTCCGGGGCATACGCGTTTCGCTGGGAATCAAAATTGGTCGAGAAGAGATAGCGGTAAGCATGGTAGACGCTCGCCAGGTACCAGGTCTTGGCCTTTTCCCGCCGCCCCATCCGGTGGTCCACGGTCGCCTCGTGGAACGCCAGTTCGGAGAGGGTGAATTCCTTGTTGAGATCGGGTTCCTGTTCCGCCAGTGCCCTCAGCTGCTTCAGTGCTTCCAGCTTGCTGCGGCTGAAATTGGGTTCCACGTCGTAGCGACGAATGTAAAGAGCGGCCCGTTTGGAAGGCTGGGGCCCGAATCCGAAAACGATTTTGGCCCTTGACCAGAGTTCTTCAGTTTTTTTCTCCCGGATGCTGACCCGGTTGTCACCTGTCCAGCTTGCGACCTCGGCAATCTTCCGGGCGTCGTCCAGGCTCAGCGGTCGGCACCCGAACGCGCAGGCCAGCAGGGTGCACAAAAAGAGTGCGATTTGGGAGTGAAATTGGCCTGCAAAACGCATCGCTGACACGGCGATCAAGTTGACGAGAATGGAAGAGTCGGAAAAACAAAATGTGACGGATCGTAGAAAAAAGGGCGTTTCCGGTCAATTTCGATTCCCGGGGGCCGAATTACGCGTGAAAAGCCTTCTTTAAAAGGCTCATCAGAGTCGCTAACGCAGGGTCGGGGAAACTTCCGCCGGTCGACCGTTTGATTGCTCGGCAGTCAACGACGTAGTATTCTCATGAATGAACCAGTCTGCTAACTGCGTACCACCAAGAAGGATCCGGGTTCCTGTGCTCCGATTGAAATTCCTTTTTTCCGCCACACTGTTGACCCTCTGGGCGGCTGCCCCGTCGGCCCGGTCACAGAATATCGATGTTACCGAGGCCTACCGACTGTTTGACCACGGTCAATACCTGAAGTGCATTGCCGCCTGCGAGGAAGAAATTGAAAAAGCCTGGCGCGTCGATTGGCGACTGCTCAAAATCCGGTCACAAATCAGGCTGGGCCAGTACAAAGAGTCGTTGCAATCCACTGAAGAGGCTCTCAAACGCCACACGGGAGATATTCGTGTTCGCTGGGTGGCCCGCGACGTCTATCGCTTGAACAATCAGCCTGAAAAGGCGGATTTGATGGTCAAGCAGATCGATGCGCTGGTGCAGGATACGCCCTGGAGGTATTCGGATGCCGAAGACCGGATCGTGTTTGGAAAGCTGAAACTTGAGCAGAACGCAGATGCCAAACAGGTGTTGGAACTTTTCTTTGACACGGCCAAAAAGGTGCAGCCTGCGCTGGTAGATCACCACATCGTGGCAGCCGACCTGGCTCTCGACAAAAACGATTTTGGACTGGCGGCCCGTGAAGCCCGCGAGGGTCTGAAGCGGCACCCCGAGAATGCGGAACTGCACTTTCGCCTGGCCAGGGCGCTGTGGCAGAGTGACAACGTGACGGCAGCCGCGGCGCTGGAAAAAACACTGAAACTGAATTCCAACCACTTTCCAGCGTTGCTGTTTCGTGCCGAGCAGTTCATTGACGGCGAGGACTATGTTGAGGCGGGCCAAATTCTCGACAGGGTCCTGGAAATCAATCCCGCGCATGCACTCGCACTGGCCCACAAGGCAATCATTGCCCACCTTGAGGGGGACTACCAGCTGGAAAAAAAGCTGCGCAAGCGGGCACTGGCAACGTGGTCGGACAACCATTGGGTGGATTACACCATTGGCCGAAAGCTCTCCCAGAAATACCGCTTTCGCGAAGGGGCCAATTACCAGAAGCAGTCCCAGGCTTTCCGCCCGGATTTCGTCCCGGCGAAAATCCAGCTGGCCCAGGACCTGCTCCGACTGGGAGAGGATGAAGAGGGCTGGAAGATGGTGGCCGAAGCCAATCGCCTGGACGCCTATAACGTTCTGATGCACAACCTGCAGACACTGCACGACGAAATCGCTTCGTACCGCACCCTGGAACAGGACGGAGTGATCGTCCGCATGAGCGTCCGCGAGTCGCGCCTGTACGGCCCGGAGGTATTGGCTTTGCTGCTGAAGGCCAAGCAGGAGCTGACCAACAAGTACGATTACCGGTTCGACAAACCGGTGATCGTGGAAATTTTTCCGCGGCAGTCTGATTTTGCCATACGGACTTTCGGAATGCCCGGGGGAATCGGTTTTCTGGGTGTCTGCTTTGGGCACCTGATTACGGCCAACAGTCCCGCTTCCCAGGCTGGAAACCCGACGAACTGGCAATCGGTGCTGTGGCACGAATTCTGCCACGCGGTGACTTTGGGAAAAACCGGCAACCGGATGCCTCGCTGGTTGAGCGAGGGCATTTCCGTCTACGAGGAACGACTGCGGAACCGGGGGTCCGGTGAACGGATGACTCCTACTTACCGGAACATGATCCTTTCAGGGGAGCTGACACCCGTCAGTCAGTTGAGCGCGGCTTTCCTCAAGGCCAAATCTCCGGTGCACCTTCAATTTGCCTATTACGAATCCTCGATGGTAATCGAGTACCTGGTGGATAAGCATGGCATTGAAACCGTGAAAAAGATTTTGGTGGACCTGGGCGCGGGCATACCGGTCAACGAATCGCTGCAGAGGTATACCGGCTCCCTCGCGGAACTGGATAAGGGATTTCGGGATTACCTGACGGGGCTCGCTGAAGCGTATGGCGGGGATACTGATTTTACCGAGGCGGACCTCCCGTCCACTGCGACGGTCAACGGCGTTCGGGATTTTCTTCAGAACAGCCCGGGCAACTTTGCAGCCAGTCTCCAGTTGGCGGGGAGCCTGATCCGTGAAAAAGCGTGGGCGGATGCTGAGAAAATCCTGCTTCAGTTGGCAGCGAAGTTCGATCCCTCGGTGATCCACCCGGTCGTGCTGGAGTTGCTGGTCACCGTTTATGCCGGTCAGGGTCAGCCGGAAAAAGAACGGGAAACCATCCGGAGGTTGTTGCACGTCAGTGATGATACGTTTGAATTGTATCGGCGACTGGCAGAGTTGAGTCGGGAAAAACGGGATTGGCCCGGTGTCAAGGATGCGGCGGAGCGGATGCTGGCAGTCAATCCGCTGCAAAGAGAGCCACATCGCCTGCTGGCCGAAGCGGGCGAAAAGATGGGTGATTTCCGGACGACAAGCCGATCCCTCGAATGCCTGCTTGAATTCTCCACAACGGATGTTGCCCTGACACGGTATCGGCTGGCAAAAATGAACTGGGAACAGAAAAACATGAAACAGGCAAAGCGACATGTCCTGCTGGCACTCGAGGAGGCCCCCCGTTACCGCGAGGCCTTAAGTTTGCTGCTGGAAATCCATGGTAGCGGGAGAACTCAAGCGACGGGGCAATCCGGGGAGGCTGGCAATTGAGACTCAGCAACCGGCTGAAGAGGCGGGTTGCTGAAAAAAGATTGGCAGGGTTTGCCGCCTTGTTCCTGGTCGATACCGGTGTCCCCGTGGCCACCCGAGTCGTCCTGTTCGTCAAATCGGCTTAAACTGATACTTGGGCGTTTGCGTCGATTCGAAAATTCCTGTTGGGATTTCCCCTTACCGCGAGATGCCGTGGACAAGTTTCAGGCCGAGGACACGTGTTGCCAACCACCTTTCAAGGGAATCGCCAACGGTGAAGCATTTTGTTTTTGCAAACCTGATGAAAATGGGCGTGACGGGGGCTTGCCTGGTCTTTGCGATCTTTGCCCTCGCGATCTTTGCCTTCGCGGTTGCCGTCCTGAATGGCACGGCGTGGTCACCTCCTGACTCGGTTGCCGGTCGGGTAACGACCCCAGGCACGCAGGCGGCCGGGGCATTGTTGACCGGGCGACCCGAACGGCCTTCCGGTGCAATCACCCGAACGGCCTCGTCGAAGACAGGCCCAGGGTTGATGGGAAAAACGGTTCAGCAAAGATCGGGTTTCGGTCGCAACCCGTTTCAGATCCAGGACGGGTTTGACCCGGAGCAGATCCGCTTCCAGGGTTACGAGCGTCGGGGGATTCCGGATTGGAAGATCGACAGCAAATTCAAGTATGACGAGTTTCGCTTTGTAAGGGTACGTTACGACTCGTATGGCCGGACGAGATGGGGTCAGAAGTGGCGGATTGACTATCCGGACAGTGACCTCAATTTTTCCTTTCGCCTGCAGCAGTTGACCTCACTGAAGGTGAATCCCGATCCGATCTTTCTTCGCCTGACCGATGAGAGGATCTTTGACTATCCCTTCATGTACCTGATCGAACCGGGTGACATTGACTTTTCGATGGAGGAAGCAAGGGCGATGCGCCGTTACCTGGATAACGGTGGCTTCATCATGGTGGATGATTTCTGGGGAGACCAGGAGTGGTGGGATTTTGAACAAGCGATGAAAATGGTCTTTCCCAACCGCAAGTACGTCGAGCTGGAAATCGACCACCCGATTTTTCATTCCGTTTATGATCTCAAAAAGAAGCCCCAGTGCCCCGCGATTGGCCGGTATGAACAGACGGGCCAGACGTCGGACCGCCCCTGGGATCCAAGTGCCCGGGAGGTCCATTACCGGGCCTACTTTGACCAGGATGACAGGATGTGCCTGATCGCCTGCTTCAATACCGATCTCGGTGACGGTTGGGAAAGGGAAGGCGAAAGCGAGTTTTACTTCAAGCGATTCTCCGAAAAGGAAGCCTACCCGATGGGGATCAACATTGTGGTCTACGCGATGACGCACTGAGGTGACCCGGCAAAGAATTGATACAGTGAATGGATCCCCCGGGATCGGCGGAATCGGATAAAATGAGATCCGTCCTGGTCCCGCTTCCCCGGAGCTGCCTGAAAAGCTCCGAAAAGCGTTTGTCCCCGGACCGGCGGACCTGGCAAATCATCTCTACCCTGCAGGAACTCCCATGTCGGCTGAGCCAACCGAATACGATCTAGAGAAACAGGCTGTGGAAAAACTGGTCCACAGCAAGGCCCGCATGGAGGCGGAGCTTGGCAAGGTGATCATCGGTCAAAAAGAGGTAACCGATCAGCTGCTGATCAGTCTTTTTGCCGGGGGACATTGCCTGCTGACGGGTGCGCCCGGCCTTGCCAAAACACTTCTGGTTAGCACGATTGCCCAGATTTTTGACCTGAAGTTTCAGCGGATTCAGTTCACCCCGGACCTGATGCCGGCTGACATCACCGGTACCGAAATCCTGGAGGAGAGCGAATCGCGTGTCCGTCGCATGAAATTTGTTCCCGGCCCGATTTTTGCCAATGTGTTGCTGGCCGACGAGATCAATCGAACGCCCCCGAAAACCCAGGCTGCGTTGCTGGAGGCCATGCAGGAACACCAGGTGACCAGCGGCGGAGAGCGTTTTGATCTCGAGGAGCCGTTTTTCGTACTGGCCACGCAAAATCCGATAGAAATGGAAGGGACCTACCCGCTGCCCGAGGCGCAACTTGACCGGTTCATGTTTAACGTGCTGGTCGACTACCTCAATGAAGATGACGAGGTGGCGGTCGTTTCGCAGACCACATCACGGCAGCAACAGTCCATTGAACCGATTTTCACCGGCGATGACGTCCGCGGCTTTCACGAAGTGGTGAGAAAAGTCCCCGTGGCCGAAGAAATCGTCCGTTACGCGGTCCGATTGGCGACGGCGACCCGACCGGGCCAGGCGGAGACTCCCGATTTTGTCAACGACTGGATCAGCTGGGGTGCCGGACTGCGGGCGGCCCAGAACCTGGTTCTCGGTTCCAAGGCAAGGGCCTTGCTGGAGGGGAGGGTTCACGTGACCGAAGCGGATATCCAGGCGCTGGCAGCACCGGTTTTGCGTCACCGGATTTTGCTCAGTTACCGGGCGGAAGCGGAGGGAATGACCGTCGAAAAAGTCATCGAAAAAATTGTTGACCAGGTCAAGCCGCCGATTGGATAACCTTCCCGTAAATTCCCAGGGATAAACAGAATGGCAACCACGGCCCAAACAGGGGAAACCGCAAGGTATCGTCAGAAGCGGGTGGATCCAGAAACGTTGATGCGAATCCGGAATCTTCAACTGCGGGCCCGGGTCGTGGTCGAAGGGTTTTACAATGGACTGCACCGCAGTCCCTTTCACGGCTTCAGTGCCCAGTTCAGCGAATACCGGCAGTACGTTCGTGGTGATGACCTGCGTTATGTTGACTGGAAACTCTACGCTCGAACGGATCGACACTATATCAAGCGATATGAGGATGAAACCAACCTCCGCTGCTACCTGCTCGTCGATCGCAGCCAATCCATGGATTTCGGCTCGCTCAGTTACCGCAAGTCGGATTACGCGACTACCCTGGCTGCCACCCTGGCGTATTTTCTGAATCGACAGCGGGATGCCGTTGGCCTGCTGACTTTTCATGAATCACTTGGGGAGTATGTACCGGCCCGGTACCGGACAGGGCACTTTCACAGGTTGCTGGTTGGATTGGAAACCCCGCTGTCGGGAAAGCGAACCGACCTGGTAGCGCCCATCCAGCAAATTGCAGAGGTTACGCGGAGGAGAAGCCTGGTCGTCCTGATTTCCGACCTGCTGGCCGATCCGCGAGAGTTGCAAAAAAGTTTTGGCTCCCTTCGGTCGTGTGGTCACGAAATCATTGTTTTCCAAATTGCCGACCCGGCCGAATTGGATTTTGATTTTCAGAACCCCGCCCTGTTCCGGGACCTCGAATCAGGAAAACAGCTGTACGTGGACCCGGCGGCCGCGCGGCGGCAGTACCTGGAAGGGTTCGCCCGTCACGATCAGACCATTCGCCAAGCCTGCGAGGCTCATGGAATCGACCGGATCAAGGTCTCCACCGAACAGCCACTGGAAGATGCGTTGTTTGATTTTCTCCAGTTGCGGCAGGCAACCCATGCTTCTGCCCGCAGCCATCGCCGAAATAGCGCCACCGTGGCGGAGGGACGGGCCTGATGTGGTTTCTTCCAAGTTTCCTGACTCCCACCTTCCTGGTATTGGGCCTGCTTGCGATTTCGCTTCCGGTACTGTTTCACTTTTTCCGTCGCACCCCCCGCGGCGAAGTGCGGTTCAGTTCCCTGATGTTTCTTCTGGCGTCACCCCCGCGGCTGACCCGCCGCAGCCGGGTCGACAACTGGTTGCTGCTGATACTCCGGGGATTGATCCTGGTGTTGATCGCGTTGGCCTTTGGCCGGATTTTTTTCCGCCAGCAGGATTTTCTCGATATCTCCGGGTTGCCCAGTCGTCGTGTGGCGATCGTCGTTGATACCAGTGCCAGCATGTTTCGTGACCGGCTGTGGCAGCAGGCCCGTCAGGAATTCGAAAAAGTCGTCGATGAACTGGGGCCCAATGATGAAGTTGCTGTCTTCGCTTTTGATTCGGAATTGCGAACCCTTGTCGGCTTCTCAGCAGATGAAACGGCAGAACAGGTTTCGCGGCGGGAACTGGTCCGGGGCTGCCTTGCTTCCCTGCAGCCACGGTGGCGACCGACTAATCTGGGCGAGGCTTTGATCCAGGCCAGCGAACAGCTGGAAAGTGAATTTGAGGGCGATTCGGCCGATCAGATTACGGAATTCCGTCTGGTCCTGATTTCGGACTTTCAGGAGGGAAGCGACATCAGGGCTTTAAGGTCGTTTGAATGGCCAGAGGAGATCCCGGTCGACGTGATTACCGTTGAGTCGGATTCGACTGACAACGCGACTTTGAGTCTGTTGGAAAACAGAAAGGGTCTGTCGGCTGATGCCAGCTCGCGGGTCAAGGTGACCAATGCGGCAGAATCCCGGCAGACCCGGTTTGAATTGCGCTGGTTTGATGACGGGGGCAAGACCGCCGAAGTGGCCGGCGTGGCAGTAGTGCCTCCAGGTCAAAGCCGTGTTGTCCGGGTCAAGGTGCCCGATCAGCCCCGGAGCGGGCTCGAATTGTCGGGAGACGATCATGATTTTGACAACCGTTTTTTCCTTGCCTACCCGGAGCAGGTCCCACGGAAGGTCCAGTTTATCGGAGAGGAGGAATCGGTAAGGAACCAGTTGCTGTTCTATCTCCGGAAAGCCTCTGCCGCGGTGGTTGGCCGGCGACTGACTTTTTCGGATGAGTCCGCCTTCGAGGAGGGCAATGGAACCGACATCCTGTTCGTGGCCGGCACGCTGGGCAAAGACCAGGCCGCAGCCGTACGGCGATTCTGTGAAGCGGGTGGAACAGTCTGCATCGTGGCAACAACAGAAAAAATGTCTCCGGCGATTTCAACGATTCTTGCGGAACCGGTTGAAATGCAGGAAGTGCCGGATCTCGACTACCTGCTGTTGTCGGAGATCGATTTCTCCAATCGGTTGTTCTCTCCCTTCTCTGACCCCAAGTTCAGCAATTTTTCCAATATCCAGTTTTGGAAGCAAAGAAAGGTCGAGTCGGATACCCTCAAGCCGATTGCCCGTTTTGACAATGGCAACCTGGCGATCGGGTTCACGGCAATCGGGGAGGGTCGTTGTTACCTGTTTTCATCAGGCTGGCATCCTGCCGACAGTCAGTTTGCCCGATCCAGCAAGTTCGTTGGTGTGATGATGAGCATGATGCTGGACCGTTTGGAGCGTGAAAACCTGAACCTTTCCCTGGGTGAGCCGGTCGAGTTCGGCACGTTCGTCAAAGGAAAATCAGCGATCCTGGTCACACCTGAGGGTGACGAAATCGTGCTGGACGCGATTGACGAGCCGCTGCAGGCCATTGAAATCGATCATCCGGGGATCTACCAGCTTTCCTCAGGCGCCCAAATGAAACCGCTGGCATTCAATCTGCCGGCATCCGAGAGCCAAACCGATACCATGGATCGGGAATTGCTCGAGCAGGAACGGGTCCCTCTGGGTACAATAACGACGGCTGCCGAAAAGGTCG
Organism: Planctomycetota bacterium; assembly: GCA_036336715.1. Classification (GTDB taxonomy): domain Bacteria; phylum Planctomycetota; class Planctomycetia; order Pirellulales; family Pirellulaceae; genus JABAAE01. The sequence goes on along the minus strand of JAYZFP010000215.1, from coordinate 86,292 downwards.
AAAAGGAAAGACAGCGGCGGGACCGCGAACTGGAAAGCCGGCAGAAACTGTGGCGCTGGATGTTGATCTTGGCGCTGGGAATTCTGTTTCTGGAAACCTGGCTTTCCGGTTACCTGGCCAGGCGATCCAGCCGGGAAGCTTCAGCTGCACAGGACTCTTGATATGCAAGCTCGATTGATTGACGAATTGATTCTGGTTGGAAAACGGATGCGGAGCGCTACCCGGTTGACTGTGCTGGCCGCCGGTTGGCTGGGCTGTTTTGTCATTGCCTGGTGCCTTTCGCAGGTCACCACGCCGGCCAGCCTGCCACCGGCGATGGTCGCCCTGCTGTTCCTGGGCGTTTGCTTTGGTTTGACCGTGGTTTTCTGCGTGCTTTCCCGCAACTGGTTCACGGATCTTCGCTGGGTCGCCGCCCGTATCGAATCCCACTACCCGGATCTCGATTCCCGGCTGCTGACTTCTCTCGACCAGTTGGAACAGGCAAAAGCCGGCAATGCGAACTTCCTCCAGCATGTGGTGATCAGTCAGGCCGTGACGCACTCGAGCCGGAATTCATGGCCGCTGGTGGTTTCCCCGAGCAAGGTTCTGTTTTCCCGGATGGCGGCCTGCAGCGGCTTTCTGCTGCTGCTGGCTGGTTCTTTCCTGGTGGCCAATGCAAAACCGGCGTTACCTTTGGAGCCGATCGAAACGGAACCGGCGACCCTGGCCGCCGAAGCCAGCCAGCCTGTGGAACTTGTTTCGATTGAACCGGGCAACACGGAAGTCGAAAAAGGGACGACCTTGACGGTACTGGCAAAATTCAAAAAGGAACTCCCGGAAACGGCTGAATTGGTTTACGAATTCGCCAACCCGGCCGGAGAGGGAGGGCAGCAGGTTCTGCAGCGGTTGCCCATGAACGCCAGTTTTGATGATCCGGTCTACGCGGGTCAGATCGCCGACGTGGTCAAGCCGCTCACCTACTGGGTCGAATACGGTGGCGAGTCCTCCGAGAGGTATTACGCCACGCTGTTTGAATATCCGGAGCTGGTCCAGCTCGACTTCGAGCTGGAATACCCGGACTTCACTGGCCTTCCCAACCGGAACATCAACGATGGACGCAGAATCTCCGCCCTCAAGGGGACGCGGGTTCTGATTACCGCGCGGCTGAACAAGGATGTTTCCAGTTGCCAGTTGATGTCGGCCGATCAGCCGCCGATTGAACTGGTCGCGGATCCCCAGGGAGAGCCCGTTTATCGAGCCGAACTGGTCATCCGTCAATCGCTCCGGCTTGAGCTTCGGTTGAGTGATCATGCCAACCGTGAAAACAGGTTGCCCCCCGAAATCCGGATCAATGCCCTGGATAACCAGCCCCCGGAAATCAGGATCACCTCTCCCGGCCGTGATGTCGAAGTTTCCCCACTGGAGGAATTTGAGTCGGCTGCCAAGGTCAGCGATGACTATGGAGTGGTTCGTGCAGGCCTGAGTTACTCGGTGGCCGGTGGGAAAATGAACGAAGTCGAACTGGCTTCCCAACTGCCGGGCCGCAAGGACCAGACGATTGGCCACCTGATCGAAATGGAAGCCCTGGGTGTTCAGCCACGGCAAATGGTTTCCTATTATTTCTGGGCCGAGGACCATGTTTCCGATCAAAAGATTCGCCGTGTGATGAGCGACATGTTTTTTGCCGAGGTGAGGGAATTCAACCAGATTTTCCGGCAGGGGGATTCGGCCACCCGGCAGCAGCAGCAACAACAGCAGCAACAAAACGGGCAACAGCAACAGGCGGGTGAACTGCGAAAACTGCAAAAGGAAATCATCAATGCCACCTGGAAGCTGATTCGCCGGGAGAACGGCGACCAGCCGAGTGAAAACTTTTCACAGGACGTGGGCGTGATACAGGATTCACAATACGCGGCCGGTGAACTGGTTGATCAGGCCGTCGAAAAAATGCAGGGCAATCCGGAGGCAGCTGCGGTGGGAGCGGAAATCAAGGACCTGATGAACCAGGTGGTTTTGACGCTTCAATCGGCAAAAGACGGAGACACCGCATCGCCGCTGGTGGACGCCGTGATCGAGGAACAACTGGTCTACCAGGCGATTCTGAAGCTGGGCAGCAATGAGAACCAGGTTCAGCAGCAGCAACAACAGAGTTCCAGTTCATCCTCCTCACAATCCCAGAGTCGTTCCCGCCAGCAGCTTCAGCAACTGGAACTGCAGAATGATCGAAATCGCTACGAGGAGGAAAACCAGGCCCGTCAGAACCAGGAACAACAGAATTCCGAGGTGCGGCAGGCCCTGAACAGGCTGAGGGAACTGGCACGGCGACAGGAAGACATCAACCAGCAACTGGAGCAACTTCAAACAGCCCTCCAGGAAGCCCAATCCAACGCAGAGAAAAAGGAAATCGAACGCCGTTTGAAACGTTTACGGGAACAACAGCAGGAGTTGCTGCGGGATCTCGATGAACTGAAGGATCAGGCGGAGCAGAACCAGGAAAACAGCCTGATGCAAAAAGCGGGCGAACAGCTCGACGAAGCCCGCGAGAATGTTCGTCGATCGGCTGAAGCTCTTGAGGAAAACCGGGTTTCGCAGGCGGCGGCAGCCGGAAACCGGGCCCAGAAACAGTTCGAAGAACTACGGGATGAATTCCGCAAAGGAAGTGCCAACCGCTTTGCGGAGGAAATGAAGGATCTTGGGGAAAAGGCCAACCGGCTGAAAGCCAACCAGGACGGGATTGCCGATCGGTTGAAAGAGTTGGACGAACAATCCAGAAAAGCGCTGCGAGAGAGTGACGATCGGAAGGAAATCGCCGACCGGTTACTCGACCAGAAACAGGAATTTGACTCGATCCTCGAGGATATCAAAGAGGTGGTGCGACAGGCAGAAGAGACCGAACCACTGCTTTCCCAGCAGCTCTACGATACCTATCGGGAAGCCTCCCGGGGCCAGACCCGCGAAGCAATCGATGCCACGGAAAACCTGCTGTCCCGAGGCTTTTTCAACGAAGCGCGCAAGACGGAAAATACGGCTGGCGAGGGAGTTGACCAGTTGAACCGGGGCATTCAACAGGCGGCCGAGGACATCGTGGGAGATGAATCCGATTCCCTTCGACGCGCCGAGCAGACCCTGCAAAAACTGACCCGTCAGATCAACAGCGAAATCCGCGAAAACAGTCCCGATCCACCGGCTCCCAACAGCGGTGATCGACCTGGTGAACCCGAAAATCGGCCGCAACCAGGTGAGCCTGGACCTTCGTCGGCCAAGAACGGCAAGCAGCAGGATGGCGATGAGCAACCGGGTGAACGGAAAGGCAAAAACCAGTCGCAGGGAAAAAAATCCGGGAAAGGTGCTGCGAATCCGAGGGGTCCGGCGAAAAAAGCGGGGCAGGCCTCCGGCCAAAGCAACCAGCAAACCAATCCGTCCGGTGAGGAATCCTCCCCCCGGGGTCAAGGTGGTAAGAAACAGGAATCGGCGGATCCTGCCGATGCCAATGGTCAGAGGCAGGGGAAAAATGATCCGGGCAAACAGGGCGGGAAGCAATCACCCGGGAAGTCCAGCTCGCAGAAAAAACAAAATGGCAAGTCGGCTCAATCATCCGGCAGTCAACCAGGTGGATCGACTCAGCCGCCCGATCCCTCCGCAGCGAACCCCAGCCCAAGGAGGGGTCCTCTCGAGGGTTACCAGCGAATGTTTGGGGGACCTTCCAACGGGGGGGCTCCTCGGCCGATTACCGGTGATCAATACCGACAGTTTTCCAACGATCTGCGTGAGATCGAGGAGCTGCTGGAGGATCCCAAATTGCGGGCCCGGGCTGCCGAAATCCGGGAAAAAGCAAGGGAAATCAGGGTGGAAATGAAGCGTCATTCGAGAAAGCCGAACTGGGATTTGGTACAGGACCAGATAGCCGAACCGCTCGAGGTATTGCGGTCTGAAGTTGCCCGCCAGCTGTTGCTCAGGGAAAACCGGGAAGCGCTCGTTCCGATCGACCGCGACCCGGTGCCGACCATTTTTGAAGAGCAGGTTCGGGAATACTACCGGGAGCTGAGCGAGGTCGAAAAGTAGTCAACGCGTGTCAGCCTCGTCCACTTCGCGAAAGGGAAATGACACCGATCTGCTCCAGCTCAGGGTATTCCCGCCGAAAAAGAAGATCGATACGAGTGGCGTTTGCGTTGGTGCAGACCGAAAATGGATCGGTCCACCGGCTGATCCGTGAAACGGTCAGAAAATTGGAGTGGGCCGGCAAGCCCTGAGGCGATGGTTTAACTCTCTTTGCCCGTTTATACTTCAACCCAGCTCAAGGAGACTTTCATGGATCGACGCAAATTTCATCAGGCGGCAAGCGCAACGGTTGCGTCCGCGGCGCTCTGCCGTCCCACGACGGCCTCTGTCGAAAATCCGGAGGAGATTGTTTCTCCTGCCCAAATCAATCGCCCCAACGCCAGGCAAAAAATCAGGCTTGCCCAAATCGGTGCCGGCGGGCAGGGGTCCTCGTTGGCCAAGCGATTCCATCGACAAAAGGGGGTGGAAGTGGTCTATGTCTGTGATCCGGACGAAGCGAGGCGAAACCGTGCAGCGAAGGCCCTGGGAGAGGGTCCTCGCCCGATCCAGGATTTCCGCCAGGCGCTGGATGACCGTTCGATCGACGCGGTGTTTGTTGCAACACCCGATCATTGGCATGTCCCCGCTTCCCTGTTGGCGCTGGATGCCGGCAAGCATGTTTATGTCGAAAAGCCGTGCTCGCACAACGTGTCAGAGGGTCGGATGCTGGTCGACATGGCACGCAAGAAGAAAGCGCTGGTTCAGCATGGGACCCACAGTCGAAGCATTCCACTGCTGGCCAACGCTATCGAGGCGCTGCGGGAAAACGTGATAGGTGAAGTCAAGGTCGCCAAAGCCTGGAATGTCCAGAAAAGGGGGCAAATCGGAAAAGCCCAACCATCGGATCCGCCTGCCGGATTTGACTATGACCTGTGGGTCGGGCCGGCGGAAATGGTTCCTTTTCAAACCAACCGTCATCATTACAACTGGCACTGGTGGTACAACTTCGGCACCGGCGATACGGGGAACGATGGGGTTCACGAATTGGACATTGCCAGGTGGGGCCTGGGAGTCCATCAGCACCCGGAACAGGCTGGAGCGATCGGCGGCAAACTTTCGTTTGATGACGACCAGCAGTTTCCGGACACGCAGTTCGCCAACTTCAGCTACCCGGAACAGCAAAAGCAGCTGAATTTCGAAATGCGGCTTTGGTCCCGTTACGGGATGCACGCTATTGACAATGGCAATGCCTTCTACGGGGAGGGTGGCTGGATGCTGCTCAGCAAACGCGGCATCAGGAAACTCCATGATGAGCGGGGTAAGGAGCGCGAATTCAAGTGGCCTGACCTGGAACCGGTGGAACATACGGTCAACTTTGTGCAGGCACTCCGGGGTGAGGCCCGGTTGGCCGCTCCGATTGAGGAGGGACATCTCAGTTCCACGCTCTGTCACCTGGCCAATGTCAGCACCCGGCTGGGACGGATGTTGAGGTTTGATCCGAAATCAGAACAGGTTTCCGGGGATGCCGAGGCCCAGCAGATGATGTCGCGAACCTACCGGGACCACTGGGCCAAACCGGAATCTGCCTGATCGTCCGAAAGCAGGTTACCGACTGGTTGAACCATTGGCACCCTGGTCGCCAGGACCAGCTTTGGACGTTTCTCCGGCCAGGTCCTTTCGTCACGTTTGCGGCAAAGCGTCGCCATAAAAACCAGAACCCTTCGCACAACGGATATGTCGATCAGAAGATATTTCATGGATTGGAATCAGCCTGCATTGCCGGCAGCTGTCGATTACCTGGTCCGCCATTACCACCAACCCGCAAACAACCGGCTCGATCTGGACCAGGTACTGGTGGTGGTACCCGGGAGCCGGGCCGGTCGCCGCTTGTCCCAATTGCTGGCAGCGCGGGCAGGTGATTTGGGGGCTGTCCTGTTTCCCCCGAGAATCCAGACGGCTGGACACCTGCCCGAAAATCTCTACCAGCCAAAGCGGCCCTTTGCGGACGAGCTGACACAGAGCCTGGCCTGGGTCGAATCCCTCAAGAGCCAAAGGACCCGGGCGAGGAAATTTTTCCCCCATTTGCCGGAATCCAGAGAGACCATTGACTGGCTGGACCTGGCTTCCATGTTGGGCCGGATGCACCGGGAGCTTGCGGCCGAGGGTTTGGATTTTGGTGACGTGGTCGAAAAGGGAAAACAGTTGCAGGGTTTTGCTGATACCCGGCGATGGCGATTTCTGAGTTCTTTACAGCAGGGTTACCTGGACGTCCTCGACGGCTTGCAGTTGTGGGACCAACAAACGGCCAGGCTTTTTGCCATCAGGCAGCGCGAATGCCAATCGAACGACCAGATTTACCTGTTGGGAACTCCTGACCTGAACGGGGCCACCCGTTCGATGCTTGATCAGGTTTCTGAAAACGTAGTTGCCCTCGTCCATGCCAGCGAAACCGAGGCTCTCGGATTCGATGAATACGGTTGCCTCGAACCCTACTACTGGAAGGAACGAAAAATTCCTCTGCGGGAGGAGCAGGTGATCGTGACGGATCAACCGGAGGACCAGGCCAACGCGGTCTGTCATCTCGTTCAGCAAATGGGCCCGGAACTTTCGACCGACCAGCTCGTTCTGGGCGTTCCCGCCAACGAGGTCGCCCTTTACATCCAGCGAAAGTTTCAGAATTTTGGAGTGGCGACCCATTGGGCGATCGGGCCTTCCCTGCGCGACTCGGGGCCTGCCAAACTCCTGGAGGCCATCTGCGCGGCGATTGAGCTTGACCGCTATCCTGATTACGCGGCCCTGCTGCGTCACCCGGATATTGAACGCTGGTTGCGGCGACTGGAAGACGCGAAACGACCCCAGGCGGCCCGTCGCGTGATCAGTGAAGCGGACCGCTATTACGGTGAACACCTGGTGCCCAGGTTGGGGCCGTGGCTCGGCGACCGGAAAAAATATTCCAGTTTCCGCTGGGCTGTCGAGGCAGTGCAGCGACTGCTCAAACCACTTCAGAAAAAACAGGCGGCCCTCTCCGGGTGGGCAGCTCCCCTGCTGGAAATCACCAGGGAAGTGTACCGACAGGTGGAGCTTGACCTGGAAAGCGACCAGCACGCCAGCACGATTAAAACGCTTGTTGAAATACGTAATGTCCTGGAGTCATTTCTCAACCTGCCGGAAGCACTTGATCTGCAGACCAGCCCGGTGCATGCGTTGCGGTTGCTGCTGCAGAAGCTGGGTCAGGAAAATGCATCCATCTCGCCCGAGGTCGGATCCGTGGAGCTGTTGGGCTGGCTGGAATTGCCCCTGGACATTGCCACGAAGGTGATCGTAACCGGTTTCAACGAGGGTTCCATTCCGGAATCGTTGAATGCCGACATGTTTCTTCCCAACGGCCTTCGCAAGGTCCTGGGTCTGACAGACAACCAAAGGCGGTTGGCAAGGGATGCTTACGCGGTCACGTCGATGCTCCATTCCAAGCAGGAGATCCGCTTCATCATCGGCAAGCGAAACGTTTCCGGTGATCCACTGACTCCCTCGCGGCTCTATTTCGCAACGGATCGGGAAACCATTGCTTCCAGGGTTCGGATCTTTTCCCGCCCGGTTGAATTTGTGGAGCCTGATCGCAGCGAGGATGTGGTTTCGGAGTCCGGGTTTTTTGTTCCCCCACCACGGCTGGAGGAAGTGAAAATCGAATCCGTCAGCGTGACCGCCTTCAAAACATTTCTCAAATGTCCTTATCGTTTTTACCTGCAGTCCGTTCTGGGACTGCGAGCGGTGGATGACCGGGACCTTGAACTGCCGGCCATGGCCTTCGGCAATCTTTTGCATGAACTCTTTCGCAGGTTCGGAGAGAGCCGGTTGCGGTATTCCGAAAGCGAAAAAGAGATCTGTGAGTTCCTGGAAGCCGAACTGGAAACTGTCACGTTAGAGCAGTACGGGGTGTCCCGACTGCCGGCAGTGGAAATCCAGTTGCAACAGGTCCGGCACCGCCTGCACGGTTTTGCCCGTTGGCAGGCGGAACGAACCCGTCAGGGTTGGGAGATCCGATACGTTGAGAAAAAAACCCTGGACCCACAAGGTGTGGATTTTGAATTTGCCCCGGAACGATCGGTTAAAATCCGCGGTACGATCGACCGGATTGACTTTCAGGAAGTATCCGGAACCTGGCAGATTCTGGACTACAAGACAGGAGACAGAGGCGAATCACCCGGGAAAACCCACCAGGATCGGGGCCAGTGGGTCGACCTGCAATTGCCACTGTACAGGCAGATTGCCAAAACATTTGATGTCGATGGGCAGGTTCAGCTCGGATATATCCTGGTCCCCAAGTCGGCCGAGGACATCGGAGAGTCGATTGCGAACTGGACTTCCGCCGATCTTGAAGAGGCGATTGCGGTAGCCCGTGAATGCTGTCGGAGAATCGTGGATCTGGAATTCTGGGAACCAACCTCTCCGCCGCCACCTTTTGTGGGGCAGGAATTTGCATCGATCTGTCAGGACCAGGTGTTCGAGCCCCGGTTCGGATCACCCAACGGCCCGGGCAGGAAAACGGCCGCTGGAGGAGCCGGATGAAAAGGACAGATACGACCATTGTCATCAGGGCGTCAGCGGGAACCGGGAAGACCTACCAGTTGACCAACCGCTACCTGAGCCTGATCAAGGACGGGGTTCAGCCGGAGCATATCCTGACCGTTACCTTTACGCGGCTGGCGGCAGGCGAAATTCTTGAGAGGGTGTTGCTGAGGCTTTCCGCTGCGGCGACTGATGAAAAAACTTGCCAGGAATTGGCCAGGGAACTGCAGGACCATTCATTTACCCGGGAACGATGTCTGAATCTGCTGGAGGAGCTGACATCGAATCTGCACCGTATGCGGATCGAAACTCTGGATGCCTACTTTGCCCAGTTGGCCCGCAGCTTCAGCATGGAAATCGGTCTTCCGCCAAGCTGGGAAATCCTGGAGGAGGTCCAGGACCAGCGATTGCGGTGGGAAGCCTTGCAGCAGACGATCGTGGACGACAGCGATCGCACCGTTTCGAGACTGGTCCGCGTCCTGTTCCAGGGAGAAGCCCGAAGGAATGTTTCCGGGCTGCTGTTTGATACGGTCAATACGCTTTATTCAATTTTAAAGGAAACACCCCCGGCGGCGTGGAAGAACTTTCCTGATCTCAAGCCTCTCAGCCGGGAAGAGCTCCGCGAAGCGGTAGACCAACTCGAGCAGGCCGAGGCCCCGGAACACAAGACTGCCCGGCGGACCAAGGACGAAAATGTTGAGTCGGCCCGGTTGGGTGATTGGGAGACTTTTGTCACCCGTGGCATAACGGCCCAAATCCTGAAAGGGAAAACCAGCTATTTCAAAAAGGAGTTTTCTCCCGAACTGCTTTCGGCCTACGGTCGGGTCATCGAGCACGCACGAGCGGTCCTGGTCGGGCAATTACAGCTGCAAACCGAGGCGACCCTCGAGATCCTGCAGCGGTTTGACAGGCATTACAGCAATTTGAAGCAGCGTAATCGCGGCATCCGGTTTGAGGACGTGACACACAGCCTGCTGGAACTGGGGGATGCGGCCGACCCCGAATCGCAGAATTTTCGCCTCGATACGGAAATTTCGCACCTCCTGCTCGATGAATTCCAGGATACTTCACTCAACCAATGGCAGGTGATTCGTCCGTTGGCGGAGAGAATTACCGGGGGCTCCCAGAGGCTTTTTGACACGGCCTGGTCCTCCTTCTTTTGCGTCGGTGATGTCAAGCAGGCGATCTATGGCTGGCGCGGTGGTCGAAGCGAGATATTTGATGCGCTGGAAAAGCACCTCGAAGGAATCCAGGACCAGCAGCTGAACCGGAGCTACCGGTCGGCACCAGCGGTGATCGAAACCGTCAACCGGGTGTTCCGGGAGATCAGAAACCATGATCACCTCGAAAGCGTGGAGCCTGTGGTTCGGCAATGGTCTGAGTCCTTTCCGGAACATGAAACGGCTTTGCAGGACGAAGGCGGCTTTGTCCAGCTGGAAACGGCACCGCTGGCGGAGTGGCACGAGGAGAGGATCCCTTCCCATGTGCAGCGGGATGCTACCTTTGAATTTGCGGCAAAAAAGGTCGCCAGCCTGCATGAACAGATGCCCGATCGCACAATCGGTGTGCTCGTAAGAACCAATGGAGCAGTGGCTCGACTGATCTATGAACTGCGGAAACTGGGGGTCAAGGCAAGCGAGGAGCGAGGCGGTAATCCACTGACGGATTCGGCCGCCGTTCAAGTGGTTCTTTCTCTGCTGAGGCTTGCAGATCACCCGGATGACCGGATTGCCGCCTACCACGTCGGTACCTCGCCAGCCGCTGAGGAACTTGGTATCGATCCCGACCTGGACCGCGACGCTGTGGGCGATCTGGCCAGTTCCATCCGTCGTCGGCTGTTGGACGAGGGTTATGGGACGACGGTTTCCTACTGGGCGGATTTGCTGAAACCCCATTCCAATTCCCGGGATCGCCGCCGGCTACAGCAACTGGTGGACCTCGCGTTTCGATTCGAATCGTTGGCCGCGATCCGGACCTCCGATTTTTTGCAATACGTTCAGTCGGAGAGGATCGCGGACCCCCTGATTTCCAACGTGCGGGTGATGACCGTCCACCAGTCCAAGGGGCTTGAGTTTGATGTGGTGGTGTTGCCCGAGCTGGAATCGGAGATCGATGACTTTTCCAATTCGGTTGTCTGGGGCTCTCCCGATCCGACCGAAACCATTGACCGCGTTTGCATTTACCGTAACCAGAAGATCCAGGCGATACTGCCACCGGAAATGCAGCAGATGTTCCAGGCGGCCAAGGATCGGGAAGCGGTAGAGTCCCTGTGCCTGCTTTATGTGGCCATGACCCGGGCGGCCCACGCGCTGTACATGATCCTGGCGCCGGACAGCAGGGGATCACGCAGTCGGCCACGAACGTTTGCTGGCCTGCTGACCGCGGCTCTCGCTCCGGAAGAAAAACTGGAGAGCGAAAAAATTCTCTACCAGCATGGCGGTGAAGAGTGGTTTCGTTCGGGTCATCAGCCGGCCCGGACGGAGCGGCTGCAGCAGACACTTGCGGCTGAATTGCCGCTGGCCCCGGCAAGCTCTGCAACCCGTTTTGATTTCAGGAGTCCTTCCAATCTGGAAGGGGGAAATATCATCGACGCGGAAGGGCTGTTGCAGCTGCCAAACCGCGAGGCACTCGAACGGGGCACCATCATCCATGGTCTTTTTGAAGAGGTGCGCTGGATCGATGACATACCGGGTGACGAACAACTTTTTTCCAGGGCCAGGCAGTTGTCCGGCGGCCGGGTGGATCCGGCTGCCCAGGTGGACGATTTCAGACGGATGCTGGCCGCTGAAGCGACGGCCCGGGTCCTGTCACCGGAATACTACCTTGAGCCAGTAGACGAAACAGTCATGGAGATGATCCCGGACGAATTTCAAGCTGGTCGGGCGCGGCTGGAAGTTCACAACGAACGTTCATTTGTCGTTCCGGATTCCTCGGGCATGCTGTCCGGCACCATCGACAGGCTGGTGCTGATCTGCCAGGGAGACCGGTTGCTGGCTGCCGACATCGTCGATTTCAAGACCGACAGGATGGACTTCCAGGATCCGGCCGCGATCGCCCAACGGACGGCACATTACCGGCCGCAGATCGAGGCTTACCGGTGGGCTGTCAGTTCGATGTTCCGTTTGCCGGTGGAAAGAATCAGTGGCAGGCTGGTGTTTGTTGTTGCTGGGGTTGTATGTGGTTTTTCTCCCCGGGAGTCGCCGTCTCCCTTGTGAAAACGATTGCTGATAGAATTTTGCTTTCGCCCTGAATGGCAACCCCTGCCGGGCGGATCGTTTCAAAGCCAGATTGGGAAATTGACGTGAAAGCAATCGCCATCCATCCGCAGCAAAAGTCCAGTGGTCATCTGCGTGATATCGAAAAGCCACGAGTGAAGGACATCCCCAATGGCAAGGGCGTTCTGGTCAAGCTGCTCAAGGTGGGCGTGGATGCTACCGACAAGGAGATCATCGAAGCCTACTATGGAAAGGCGCCGGAGGGAGATGACTACCTCGTGCTGGGACATGAGTGTTTCGGTGTGGTCGAGGAAGTGGGCGACCAGGTGACGCAGTTCCGGGTCGGAGATTATGTGACCGCTACCGTGCGCCGTCCGGGGACGTCTATTTTCGATGACATTGGCACCAATGACATGACCTCCGATGATGAATACTTCGAACGGGGAATCTGCAACCTGCACGGCTACCTGACCGAATACTTTGTTGAGGACGAGGAGTACGTCGTGCGGGTGCCGGATGGCATCACCAACCTGCATTGCCTGATGGAACCGATGAGCGTCGTCGCCAAGGCCATCTGGCAGATGGACGAGGTTCAGCGGCGACTGAAGGTCTGGAAACCGAAACTTGCTTTTGTGATGGGTGCCGGGCAGATCGGACTGCTGGCGACCCTGTTTCTCAGATTACGGGGCTGTGAAGTCTACACGATCGCGCGTAGCGAAGGGCCGAATATCAAATCAGAAATCTGTGACGGTTACGGTGCCACCTACATCAGCACCAAGGAAAAACCGGTGGAGGAACTGATCAAGGAAGTCGGTCGACCGGATGTGATTATCGAGGCGACCGGTTCCAGCCACATCGCTTTCAAGAGCCTGGAACTGGTCGGCAAAAATGGTTGTGTTGTCTGGACCAGCCTGACGATCGTGGACCAGATGATTGAAATACCGGCTGACCGAATCAACCAGGAATGGGTGCTCGGTAACAAGGTGTTGGTGGGAAGTGTCAATGGTAACCGTGGGCATTTCGAGATGGGGATTGAATACCTGGCACTCGGGGAAGCGACCTACCCGGGAGTGACCGAAAAAATCCTTACCCATCCAGTGCAGGGCTTTGATAACTACCAGGAACTGATCCGCCTGCTCGTGGAAGACAAATCGGCGTTAAAGGTCTATCTCGATATTGCGGACGCCTAGAGCTACGGATCCTTCGCGGATTTTTTTCAGGCACCTGTTGGGGTGATCAGGGCCGGGCGGACGATGTTGAGAGCCTTGGCAAAGGCCCTGGCTGACCTTGCGGCAGGGATGGTTTGCTGAGGCGAAAACGTGGTTCCCGGCCAATGGACGGCTCACTGGAAACGATTGACTTTGGTTTTCGCTCCTGAATCCCGGAGCTGAATGATCTATAATTCAAGGAAGGTTGGCTCGCAGATGCGAGCGGACAACCGGCGGTCCGCAGAGGATCGGAATTTTCCTGAAAATGACCCCTGCCTGATGCCCTTCTTTCCACAAAGCATCCGTTCCTCCCGGCGTTCTGCCGCTGCAATTTCCCGTTTCATCGATTGCCGGCTTCGAGGGAGCCTGCTGCGATTGGCGGTTGTTCTGCTGGTGATGCCCGCTCTCTGCCTGGAGGTTTTTTCGCAGCAGCAATCCAGGGCCGGGTCCCGGGAAGCAGAAAAGAAAATCAAGGCCACATTTGGTCGAGACATCCGACCCATTCTGAAAAAACACTGTTATCGGTGTCACAACCTGGAGGAAATGGAATCGGGGATCCGGGTGGACCATCTGGATGGTTCCCTGCTGGCAGGTCCGGCAGGAGATCGGCAGCTGGTTCTCTGGGAGTCCATCCGGAAATTGGTCGCCAGGCAGGAAATGCCGCCGGAAGACCAGCCGCAGCCTACCGATGCAGAGCGAGAAAAGCTGGAAGAGTGGATCTCCGGAATGATCGAATTTGCCAGGTCACGACCGGTCCCGAGGAACGGTTCCACTCGCCGATTGACGGTAAAGCAGTACGAAAACACTCTGAAAAACCTTCTCGGGATCCAGGACAACCTGACAGAGCTTCTTCCACCGGATGCCATTTCCCGAGACGGTTTCGTCAACGACGAAAAATCGATGTTGTTGTCACCGCTGCTGCTGGAGGCCTATTTTGAAATAGCACAAAAAGCGCTCGACTTGGCAGTGGTCGACCCGGAGCAGCGACCGGTGATCCAGAATTTTCGCATGGAACTCGGTCGCAACAGAAATCCTGTCCCCTTTTCGGAAAAACTGATCCTGGGGGCCAACAGCAAGCTGCTGCGAAATGATGAATTCCTGGTCCGCGAATTGCAACCGGAAAAACCTTTTCCTTTCACCCCCTTCAGAATGCAAACCCGGTTCCGGTATATCGAAGGTTACCGGGGCAACGCGACGGTGCGCGGCTGGAAAGACTTTGACAGTATTTACCATGCGGTATTCGCCTGCGTGCGGGGCAATGGCGGGTACCCCAAGGGGCTACCCTATCAGACGGTTCCGGATGGACTCCTGCTGCGGCCCGCGATCCCGAGCCGTGAACTTTTTGGAGTCGAAAGCACTTATGGCCCGAGGGCAAATTTCAAAATTGCCCTCAGGGAACTGCCCGAGCAGGGCAACTTTCGGGTCAGGATCCGGGCTGCGAAGTATTGCGGTGGGCTGCTGCTGGACCGTGGGGAGCGCCCTGCCCCGGGAGCGGTTGCGATCCGGTCTGAGTTTTCCGGGCCCCAAAAGATGGCCCGGCTACAGGTCAAAAAACCGGGCATCTACGAGGTCAACCTGCTGAGTCGTCCGCAGCTCCAGTCCCCGGAACCGGCAGACGCTTCAAGACTGCAACAGGACCTTGCAGGAGCCTGGTCCTTTGAGAAAAAATTTGACGAGGATGCCGGTACTCCGGAACTCGCTGGATCGCCTGAGGGAGGTGCCCGGATCGTGGAAACCCCTTTTGGCAGCGGAGTTTCACTTGACGGGAGTGATGATGCCGTGGTGGTCAAAAGAAATGACAGGATGAATGTCGGTGTTGGGGAGTTTTCGGTAGCTGCCTGGATTCATCCCCGGGAATTACGGCAGTCCGGCATCGTCTGCCTTGGCAAGTACAGCTGGACCCATGGCTGGTACCTGGACATGCCCAATAACCAGGGAGTTCTCCGGATCGAAACCGCCAGCCCGCAGAACCGGCCAAACGGGACTGTTCAGTCGGGAAAGGGAGTCATCCGGGCAGGCAAGTGGCAGCACGTGGCGGCGGTAGTCAGTCGCAAGACCAATCAGACCCGGCTTTATGTCAATGGCTATGAAGTCGCCCGCGGGAGCATTGCGGCAACGAACCTCGACAACCCGAAAGTCGATCTCCAGATCGGCCGCATCCAGGACTCGGTCCATTTCAAGGGGGACATTGACGAGGTTCGCTTTTACCGACGGGCCTTGAAACCGCAGGAGATCCAGGCGCTCCTGGTTGGTGGAAAGCGTTTTATCCAGCCGCCTCCCCCGGCGAAACCGGGACGGATTGATCTCGTCTGGAAGCAGGGAGAATCGCCACCCCGGGAGTTGGCGGGGGTCCTGTACCAACCAGGTTTCGCGCGGATTCGCCTCGAAGCGGGTGAGCTGTCCCTGTCTGCAAAAACGTCTGGTCAACCGGCCATCCAGCAGGTCGAGCTGGTCGAGGTGGACGAAGCCAGTGAAATCGGCCAACGCTATCTTGCCTTTGAGAAGCGTAATCCGCGGCTGGGTGTCTATGTCGGTTTGCGCAGGGATTGCGGTCACACGCTGGCCCCTGTCGGTCCGCCTCGTGAAGTGGGTAACCAGGGGATGGAAGAGTTTGTTTTCCAGGGCGCCATCAACAATTTTCCCAGCCCGGATGTGGAGAAAAACAACGTCAATTACCTGGCCGGCGTTCGCGAGATTGGCGTTCGTAGCGAGTATACCGATGGGAAAGACACGCCGCGGCTGTTGATCCAGTCGATTGAATTCGAAGGGCCGTATTACGAATCGTGGCCCCCCCGCTCCCATCGAGCCATCTTTTTCGATTCTCCAAACAGCAAGGATCGACAAGTCTACGCCCGGGAGGTGTTGGAAAAATTCTCCAGCCGCGCCTTTCGTCGGCCGGTTACCCATGGGGAACTCGAATCGCTGATGGCCGTCTTCCGGGAATCGTTCCGGCAGACCGATGATTTTCAGTCCAGTGTTCAGGACGCGCTGTTGGTGGTTTTGACCAGTCCCCAGTTCCTGTTCCTGCTCGAAAAAAGTGAATCCCCACAACCGGAACGCCTCGGTGACTTTGAGCTGGCTTCCAAGCTGTCCTACTTTCTCTGGAACACCGCCCCCGACTCCCAGCTTTTGGAACGGGCGAGGCAGGGGCGTTTGCAGGAAGTGCTGGAAAAACAGGTGGACCGCATGATCAAAGACCCGCGCTTTGAAAATTTTTGCGAGCCCTTCTGCAGCCAGTGGCTGCAACTCGATAAATTTGACGTGGTGGAAATCGATCGCAAACGGTTTCCCCTGCTGACCCGTGACACCCGGAGGCAGCTGCGGCGGGAACCCGTTGAATTCATCCGGTACCTGTTCCGGGAAAACCTGCCGGTCAGGAACCTCGTCCATTCAGAATTCGTGCTGGCCAACGATGTGACCGCCGCCTATTACGGACTCAGCCGCAGCCCGGAATCCGGCTTTCGCTTCGAGGCGGTTCCGAAAGACGGCGTCGCGTTGGGCGGATTGCTGGGGCAGGCAGCGATTCTTTCCGGGCTGTCCGATGGTCGGGAGTCCAATCCAATCAAGCGAGGGGCCTGGCTGGCACGGAAAATCATCGCCGAGCCACCCGCGGATCCTCCCCCCAATGTGCCGGAGCTGGGTGCCGAGACGGAAAACCTGCCCCTCCGACAGCGACTGGAAATACATCGCAATCAGAAGGGTTGCGTGAAATGCCATTCCGGAATCGACCCCTGGGGATTACCATTCGAGCAATTTGATGCTGCGGGGAGGTTTTCCGGCAAACCCAACCCGAATGCCCAGTCAATGCTTCCGGATCAGACGATGGTCAACGGTTTTCTGGATTTGAGGAGTTACCTGGCCGAAAAAAGAATGAACCAGGTAGCTTTCAGCTTCGCCAAGCATCTGACGACTTATGCAATTGGGCGTTCCTTGACGTACAATGAGCTGCAGCGGCTGAAAAAACGGTGTTTCAGCAAACAGCTGGGAAAGGCCCGCATGCGGGAGATCCTGCTTCTGGTCGTCAAAAGCGAAATGTTCCTGACAAAATAGACTCTCCGATTTTCGGTTTTTTTCCTCCCGATTCGAACCCCAAACCCAGGTGCAACATGAACCATTCCAAACTGCTCCATCGGCGGTCGGTCCTGCAGGGGACGGCCGGGGTCAGCCTGGCGCTTCCGTTACTTGAGGCGATGGGGAACGATGCCAATCGTCATCCACCCAGGCGGTTTTGCGCGCTCTATACTGCCAACGGGATGTCGTTGCCAAAGCGGGAACACAAGATCGACCAATGGAGCTGGTTTCCGCGTGAGACCGACGGCCAGGGCAACTTCGTCTTTGGAAAATCAACCGAACCCCTCAAGCCCTTCCGCCGGCAGCTCAGTTTCCTCGGTGGGCTCTATCACGCCAATGGTCCCAAGTCCGATCCGCACCAGTGTTCGGATATGTGGCTCACCGGGGCACCTTTGCACCTGCCGAACCGGGATTCCTACAACTCGGTGGGGCTTGACCAGGTCGTCGCACTGCACACCCGGCAACATTGCCGCCAGCCGTCGCTGGTTTTGTCCGTCGATGCTGGCACGGGATTTCTTTCCCGCACCGGAACGATTTCCTACAGTTTCAAGGGCAAACCGATTCCCGCGGAAAACAACCCCCGCCGGATCTTTGACCGCCTTTTCCGGGGAGATCGCAATTCCCTCGAAGCCGAGCGAAACGCCTTGAAACGGCGGATTCGCCTGGTGGACGCCGTGATGGAAAATGCGAAAGCCCTGAATCAAAAACTGGGCAAGAACGACCGGGAAAAAATGGACCAGTACCTGACTTCCCTGAACGAGGTGGAGCAGCGGTTGGTTGCCTCGGAAAAGTGGATTGATATCCCGCTGAAAAAACAGGACTACAGCGAACTCGATCTGGATGTCACCAACGAGGCAAAGCCCGAGGACTACTACCGGAACATGTTCGACCTGATTGCTCTGGCCTTTGATGCCGACATCACACGCAGCGTGGCTTTCATGCTCAATCGCGAGGACGGGATGGGCATCAGTGACACGTTTCCGCTGAAGCTGGGTCTGAGCAGAACCCACCACAGCCTCTCGCATGCCGGGGACAAGAAAGGCCAGTTGCTGTTTGCCAAGTACGACCTTTTTCTGAGCCAGCAGATCGCCTATTTCCTCGACCGCCTCAGTCAATTCCGGGACCACCAGGGATCGGTACTCGACAACAGTATCGTGCTTTATGGCAGCGGGGCAAGTACGACCCATTACCCGAAAAACCTGCCGACCCTGGTCGCCGGGGGCGCAAACATGGGGCTGAAACACGGAACGTTCTGGCAGAAAAAAGAAACCCGGATGACCAATCTCTACCTCAGCATTCTTCACTCGCTGGGTATCGAGGCGGAGTCGTTCGCAGATAGTACGGGTGTCTTGAAAGATTCGATTTTCACGAGTGTTTGATCGAACGGAACCCGAAAGAAAAGAAAGGTCCAGGCACTGGAACGGTAAACAGCCGAAGCACCCGGGAATCTAGCTGGCGATCATTTTTTCAAGGTCCTCAAAATAATCCGGGTAGGTTTTACGGGTGCAGTCCGGGTTCCTGATGACGATTCCCGGTTGTTTCAGGCCGATCAGGGCCAGGCTCATCGCCATCCGGTGGTCGTTGTAGGTTTCCAACTCGGCGGATTTCAGTGGCCCCGGCGTGATTTTCATCCCGTCCTCAAATTCCTCGACCTCGGCTCCGACCCTCCGCAGTTCGTGCGCCAGGTCACCGATCCGGTCTGTCTCCTTGTGCCGGTTGTGAGCCACTCCCCGAATGGTGGTTGGGCCCTTTGCGAAAAGAGCGACCGCGGCCAGGGTCTGAACGGTATCACTGATCGCATTCATGTCGATTTCAATTCCGGAGAGGGGCTGACCTATCAGCGTCAGCGAATTGGATTCCTCGATCAGCGCGCAGCCCATTTTGACCAGGCAATCACAAAAACCGACATCGCCCTGCAAGGCTTTTTTGGTCAGACCCTGGACCTTGACCTTGCCCCCGCTGATGGCCGCAGCCGCCCAGAAATAGGATGCGGCCGAAGCGTCGGGCTCGATAGGGTATTCCCTGGCCTGGTAGACCTGGGGACGGGTTTCGAAGGTGTTGGCCACGGCATGGTGGTCGACGTTCACGCCGAACGATTCCATGACCCGAATCGTCATGTCGACGTACGGTTTGGAGACGAGTTCTCCATCAACTTCCAGGCCGATTTTTTTCTTTCCCAGCGGGGACAGCATCAGGAGTCCGCTCAGGTACTGACTGCTGATTGAACCTTTGACACGCGCTGAGCCGCCAGCGAGCCCTTCGGTTCGGATCTGCACGGGTGGGCAGTCATTGTCCTGCTGGCTTTTGGCGTCGACTCCCAGCTGCGTAAGAGCATCCAGCAGGTCACCAATGGGTCGCTCCCTCATTCTTGGGATTCCGTCCAGTCGGTATTCGCCGCATCCAGCACTGACCAGGGCGGTGAGAAAACGGATGGTGGTACCACTGTTCTCCACGAAAAGCTCGGCTGCCGGGTGGGGAATGGAGCCTGCTGTACCAAAAACTCGCAACCTCCTGGCGGTCCAGTCGGATTCTATCTGGGCCCCCAGTTTGGCCAGACAATTGACCATCACCCGGGTGTCCTCGCTGTCCAGCACGTCGTGCAACAGGGAATCCCCGTCAGCCATCGCGGCGCAAACCAACGCTCGATTGGTAAGGCTTTTGGATCCAGGAGGTTGAATGGCCGCCTGTATGGGACCCGAGGTGGGAATGATTCTCTTTTCGCTCAATGGATTCGGTATCCTGTTGGGCTATGCCCGGGGTAAAAATGCATGGGCTGGAAATTGAGCCGGCCTTCTGTTTCCCGCCACCAGCTACATCCAGGGGCTGTTGCCTCCGTTGACGGCGATGGTCTGGCCTGTCACAAAGTCGGATTCACTACAGGCCAGGTAACAACAGGCGTTGGCCACATCATCCGGCTGCCCCCAGCGTTGCATGGGTACCGTTGCGATGTAGGCATCCTTCATTTCCTGGGGGTCTTTTTCGTGGCGTTCAACCGGAACCCATCCCGGGGCCACCATGTTGACGGTGATTCCATGGGGCGCCAGTTCCTGTGACATGGAACGGGACCAACCGATTTGAGCCCCCTTGGCTGCCACGTAGGCGCTGAAGGGTGAAACCGCCCGGTGAAAAACTTCACTGGTGATGTTGATGATTCTCCCCCATTTTTTTTCTTTCATGGAAGGCAGCACCCTTCGGGTCAGCAGGAAGGGGGATTTGAGGAAGAAATCGATCATCGACTCGTAAAAGTCCCAGTCGTATTCCTCGATGGTCTTGAGGGGTTGGTCGCAGGTTGCATTGAGAACGACAATATCGACATTGCCCAGCTGTTTTTCCGTTTCGCTGACCAGCTGATCCACACCTGACTCATTGGTCACATCGGCCTGCAGGAGGGCCGAGCGGACTCCTGCTGCCTGGTACTCGGCGAGTGTTTCCTCGGCCCGGTTCCGGTTGTTAAAAAAATTGATTGGAACTGCAGCGCCCCGTTTGCCCAGTGCCAGGCCGATCGCTTTTCCAAGACCGGTGCTGTTTCCGGTGACGATGGCCGTTTTTCCTTCAAGGTTGAAACTCATGGTCGATTCCTGTCGCTGCTCTGTTTTGATGGTTGTGTCGGGGATGGTTGTGTCGGGGATGGTTGTGTCGGGGTCAATTTTTTCAGATTGGTTTTGGCTGGCTGCTTTTCAAGATAGGCTCACCCCGTTTGTTGGAACGGCTGATCCGCAATTTCCCGATTTATTCCGGTTTCCCCTGTCCCGGGTCATGATGCGGTAGAACGTCAGAGTTCGATTGTCGGCAAGAATCACAAAAGATCAATCAGCGATCGGCAAAATTGGAAACCCTGTGCAAAAGTCTTTGCGGGCCAAAGCGAGGTAATGATTCCGTTCCTCCCTCCTCAGCTGCAGGCGGATTGGCACCCGGGAGGGCCCGAATGGGCCGGGATTGGATTCCTCAATGACTTTTCCTTAACATGAATTCCAGTTCTCTTTCCGGTAAATCTTCAGATCATGCAGCAAAATTCAAAAATGGAGGTGGCTCAGGAATTCAGGTGGGCGGCTCAGTTCGCCGCGTGGTCTTCCGGGCGATCAGGACGGGTAAGGCAGGGTCCCTTCCTGCTGTGGACTGCCTGTCTGTTGCTGTTAGGCATGGGCTGCCATTCGGGGCAATCCGATAAGTCCCTGACAGAATCCGGGGAAGAGCCCCGGCCGGAAACAGCGACCAATAGGGCAGCTGTTTCCAGGTCCTCGCCAGCAGCGGACACCCACCAGGGCAAAAACTCTTCCGG
Source organism: Planctomycetota bacterium (assembly GCA_036336715.1). Classification (GTDB taxonomy): domain Bacteria; phylum Planctomycetota; class Planctomycetia; order Pirellulales; family Pirellulaceae; genus JABAAE01. The sequence continues at coordinate 64,936 of JAYZFP010000215.1, read as the reverse complement.
GGCAGGTCGACAGGGTTTCGAAAAGGAGAAAATCGCCTGGAAGCCCGAGACGCTGACCGTTGAGCTGGCAAAAAAAATCACGGCGTCCGATTGGGGAGAAATCTGCAAACTGAAAAAACTGGAGAACCTGATCCTGGACGGTGGAGGTTTCGGGACCAACCAGCTGGACGATCTGCTGAAACTGCGGTCCCTTGAGCACTTGCGTATTCGCAACTTTCCGGCGGACGATGAGAGTATCCGCAAAATCGTCTCCTTGCCAAACCTGCGGATCGTCAATTTACCGCAGGCCTGTTTCTCCAATCGGGCCCTCGGCGATTTGGCGAAAATCCCCCGGTTGCAGCTGCTGAGGTTTTCCAGTCCGAATGTCGATGACCGGGGGATCCAGCTGCTCAAGAATTTACGTTCCCTGCGGGCACTCCACCTGATCAGGGTACCGGTAACTGACGGGGCGGTTGATTCACTTTGTGCGATTGAGACCCTGGAGTCGCTTTATCTGGATGGATCCGAAATAAGCGATCAAGGATTTGCCAGGATCCTGGATTTGCGTCCGGATATTCATTTGCACGTGGACCAGGTGCATCTTGATTTTGATCCCAATCGTCACCAACACGTCCCCTGAGCCGGCTGGAGTGCCTGGAAGACCGGTTCTCCCCGGCGGATGCCAGTTTCAGGCGGATTCCCCCTCGGCGCCGAGAGTTGCCAGCAACTCACCCATTTCACCAGCTGCGTGGGATTCATTCTGTGCCCGGGCGACTTCAATGCCTTCACGGAGTACGGACCGTGCCTCATCGATTCGGTCGTTCTCCGCGAAGTACTGTGCAAACATCAGGAATGCCGGCACATGTGGCGGAGCATCGCGGGTCAGGCTGCTGAAAAGTTCGGTGCATCGCTCGTTCTCTCCCTCTTTCCGCAATTCCATTGCCAGGCTGTAGCGGAGAAATTGATCCCCCGGTGAATCGGCAAGCATCTGTTCGATACGATCCTTTCGACTGGTCATTTTTCATTCTCCGTTTGTTTGGATGTTTCCGGCATGACATGGTATGAAAAGTCATTCTGAAAATCCGGCAGCACCAGAACCTGGTCTACCTGTTCCGCAAGTCTTTTCACCTGCTCACCGTCAGTGATCCGACTTACCCCCAGGCGGCGAAAAAAAGCCTGCTCGGAGATGACGAATACGGAATGGGAATCATGGCGGAGTGCATGGTTTGCAATTTCCTCGGTTTCGGGATTCTGGTTGCTGCCTGACGGAGGAATCAGTCGGGGAAATTCCAGTTCGTCGTTGCACAGCAACACAACGGTACCCCCCCGATTGCAGCTCTCAATCAGGTTATCCAGCGTCTGCCGCCATTCTTCGGCTGAGACACAAAGATGCGGTTGGATTTCGGCAATCACCAGGTCGCCCGTTCTCTTTTCGCCGGCAGGAAGTTGCTCCTGCAGCAGTTCTCGGGATTTCCTGTTGACCGAATTCTGTTCACCGGCGATCACGGTGATCTGTTCTCCGATGGGCGTGGAGATCACATTGACCCGAAACAGGCAACCGACCCAGCGGTTGACTTCACTGTTCAGCGATACGCGGTGCGGCGGTGTGAGCTTGAAAAACCTCTTCTGGGAATCGACATCCGAAAAATAGGGATACATGAAATCGATATCGCTTTTCCACCCGTCGGGGCGTACCGAAGCAACCGGTATCACGAAATCGGCATGCACGATCCGGGCATTCAACAGGATCGGCTCCCCAGACTGGCTGGGAGCAAGAAAGCCGATTTCATCCCGTTGCGTGGCGTCGTGTACAAGGACCTGGGAGCCTTGGCAGCCTGCCTCGGCGAGCAGCGACTCGACCGACCGAACTCCGTTTCCAGTTGTCCCCTCGGCAAGCAACAGGGAAATGTTCTCTGCCGGAACGCCGATTTCATGAACTGTGCGGGCCACCTCGGCAGCGATGGCCGTGCCGCGGATGATCCCCGGTTCCACCACGATGCAGACGGTATCTTCGGTCAGGATCGCCTGCTCCAGCGATGGGAAATCAAGCGGATCTTCCATTTGCCGGTCTACCAGTGAGGCAACATCGAATTCGGCTTGACTCATATAACCGAAACCGAGCTGCAATTTTGATTCAGGAATCAGATCGATAATGTCGGATAATTTTAGATTTGCCATAAATTCATGATACCGATGTACCTCGAAAGCCATAAGCGGTTTGAATTTCCGTTGATCGATTCAAGTGCTTTCAACATAATGGCGGCCAACATGACAACGCAGGAAGAACCAAATTTCGAAAACGGTCCCGACCCGGAAAATCCCGGCAGGTGGTTTGCAGCCAGTCGAATTCTGATGATCGTGCTGGTGGCGATCTCATGCTCCTGCAACCGGGAAAAAAAACAGGTAGACAATGTCGAGGAAAACGGTTTCGAGTTGGACCTGGAAGCGATCCTGGCCCGTTACAAGAACGCCGATGGTTACCGGGACGAAGCCAGCCTGGTCCTGAATTACGAACTGAACGGGATTCCCATTGAAGAATCCCATCCCTTCTCCAGCGAGCTTTCCCGCACTGGAATCTCCCGCTTTCATCGCTTCCAACTGGAGTTGCTGGGGTCCTCGTCAGGATCGATTGCACGGGTCCTTGATGCGGCAACGCAGAATCTCGATGGCCAGGTTCTCTGTACTTCACTCAGCCCGACCCGGATGTGGCAGGCCACCGAGGCGGATGCGATCGCGCGGCATTTCTCCATGGGTATCGATGAGATCCCCTGGAATCCAAAGGTCGATACGGTGTCAATGTCCCGGGTTCTGGGACTGCCGGCAAGGCTGTTCGCCGGCCAGGCTCCTGCCTGGTTTTCCCGCGAAAAACTGCTCGAATCCAGGCTGGTTGAGTCAAACGGTGTTCAGTTTGCTGACACCACGTTTGAAACCGACTTTGGCGTGATTGCCTGTCGAATCGACATCCATGAAAACTCGGTTGTCGGGATGAGGCTTCCCCATGGATTGCTGGCGAAGGAAATTGGCCAGGCGGTGGCGGTCAAGAATCTGTCCTTTGCAATGCTTTTTCGGAAGCAGTCGTTTGAATTGACCCGCCCGCCAACCCTGAAGCTGGATCCCAACGAAAGAGCGGTTTCGAAATTTGTCCGGCTGCCCGAGGTTTTTCCTTCACCCATGATCGGCAAGAAGATGGAGGACTGGAACCTGGTGGACAGCAGCCAGCGCCCCTATCGCGCCACCGAGTCAAAAAAGGGTGGCCTGTTTATCTATGGCGCTCCGACCGTTTTCGGTCCGGCCGAGCTGACCAAACTCGACCGCGTTGCCAGCCGCAAACGGTCGAACCGGTTTGCCTGGATTTTCCCCCCGTCGAGCGGCCCGGACCAGGAAGCTCCCCTGTCCGGCTGGGACTGTTTTTTGGACAAGAGCGGGACGGTGCTTCAAAAAATGGATGTCGGAGTCACCTGCTTCCTGTTTGTCACCGATGATTCGGGGACGATCCAGTTCGTGGTCAAGAAGAAAAAGGATTGGCTGGACGAACTGGACGGGGTGCTGGATCGTATCGGCCGTGGTGACGACGTGGCCCGGGAAATGCACGAGGAATATTCGAAATACTTTGCGAACTACCAACAGGCGCTGGCTGACAATGCAGTCGATCCCGCGGTTCTGGCCGCCCTCGGACAGGATTGACTGCAGGCCACCTGCCTCCCAAAAATCCCCCGGAAGGACTGTTTCAGGTCCTTCTTGCCGCCTTGCTGCTTTTCTTTTTTCGGCTTTTTCGGTTTGTCGGGTCGATCCTTTTTCTTTCCCTCAAGCCGGAAAGGGTCCCCCAGCATCTGGTCCACCTTTTCCCGCTGCTTCCGATTCAGGATGGAGAGAAGGTCTTCCCGGGCCTGCTCTCTCAATTTTTCAATTTCCTTTTGTAGTTTGGCTTCGATTTTCGCCTCCGTCTCGAGCAGCGTGTCCGACTGTTCTTCCGTAAGGCTCAAATCGCTTTTGACGGGATCGGCGGTCAGGTAGCGGGCCAGGCTCCGGCGGCCAACCTGGGCCCGAGTCGCAATCTGCTGCAGCCGCTGTTTCTGGTGGGGCAGGAGCAGGGCTTCGATATCCTGTTCTGCTTTTTCTCCGATTCCCCGAATCCGGGCGGACAGGTTTTTCCGGTCACTGAAGTCGATGCGTTTCAGTTCCCGGGCGGCCCGGTCCTGGATTTCGGCCTGCATCCGCTTGAGTTCTTCGAATTGGCTTTCGACCATTTCCAGTTCCTGGCGAACCCGGGAATCCGACAGCAGGTTGAGCAAGCCGGGATTTCCCTTGAATCCCTTGCCGCTGGAGCCAATGGGCCTACCCAGCACAACATCGTTGATCAGGGGCAGCATTGTCTTGAGCTCGGGGTTGGTTGAGGCTTCCTTCTTGATTGACTTCATGAAGTCGAGGGATTCCGTTTTTGATTGAAAGATTCTGCCCTGCCCGTTAATCTGCTTTTCCCCCTTTTGTGCCAACAGCCGCGCGGGGGCAACTCCGAGCTGGAAGGTGGTGAGCAGAGCGCAAGCCATGAAAAAACGGTCGGTCATCGGGGTCCTGGTCCGGGGGTTTCTTTTTGATTCGGATCGCTGTTCGGTCTATCTTAATTGCACGGGCTACCCGTATCGACCCGACCGCCTCGAACACACCGACCAAAATGAAACGAAAACCTGCACGCCTGATTTGCCCCTGTTGCTTGGCATTTTTGATCACCCCTCTGGCAGTGGTGCCATCGGTGCTACGAGCTGACGTGGTTCCGGTTCCCGCGGAGGTCACCCCGGAAAAAATAGAAGGTAGCAAGCCGCGTAACGTGGTGTTTATTCTTTCGGACGATCACCGTTACGATGCGATGAGTTTCCTCGGTCACCAATTCGCCGAGACACCGGTGATGGATTCCATGGCCCGTCAGGGGGTGCACCTCAAAAATGCCCTGGTGACCACGTCGCTCTGCTCTCCCAGCCGGGCGTCGATTCTGACCGGCCTTTACACGTTTCGTCACCGGGTAATCGACAACCAGCGGCTGGTGCCTCAGGGGACCCTTTTTTTTCCTCAGTACCTGCAAAAAGCGGGTTACCGTACCGGTTTTGTCGGCAAATGGCATATGGGCGCCTCCAGTGACGAGCCGCGACCCGGGTTTGATTATTGGGTCAGTTTCCGGGGGCAGGGGCATTACTATTCACCCGGGCCCCGTTACACACTGAATGTCAATGGCAAACGGGTGCCGCAAAAAGGATACATCACAACGGAACTGACCGACTATGCGATGGATTTCCTGGATCGCCAGGAAGGTTCCCGGACACCTTTCTGCCTCTACCTTTCCCACAAGGCCGTGCATGGCCCGTTCACGCCGGAGCCCCGGTATGCGGGCCGCTTCCGGGACAAGCCGTTTACGCCTGCAGTGAGCTCCGGACGTAAGGACGACAATCGTGAAAACCTGCCCCGCTGGCGGCTGGACCAGAGGAACAGCTGGCACGGGATGGACTTTCCACTGCATACCGATGTCAGTATCGAGGACTATTACAAACCGTATTGCGAGTCGATCCGTTCGGTGGACGACAGCATTGGTCGCGTGCTGGACAAGCTGAAGAAAATGGGGATCCATGAACAGACGTTAGTGATCTACATGGGCGACAACGGTTACCTGTTCGGAGAGCATGGACTGATTGACAAGCGGGTAGCCTATGAAACCAGCATTCGGGTGCCGCTGCTGATGCAATGTCCCGAGCTGTTCAAGGGGGGCCGGGTGGTGGACGAAATGGTTGCCAATATTGATATCGCGCCGACCATCATGGAAGCCATGGGCTTGAAAAAACCGCCTCACATGGATGGCCAGAGTTTTCTTCCGCTGGCCCGGGGGCAAAAAATTCCCTGGCGGGATTATTTTTTATATGTGTATTACTGGGAAAAAAACTATCCTCAAACCCCGACACATTTTTCGCTTAGGGGCGATCGTTACAAGTACACGACCTACTACGGTCTCTGGGACACCGATGAGCTTTTTGACCTGCAAAAGGATCCTCACGAACAGCGTAACCTGCTGCACGAACCCGAGTTGTCCGGGGTCCGCAAGGAAATGGAAGCCAGGCTTTACCGGATGATGGACGAACTGGGTGGGATGATGATACCCCTGAATTCTCCCCGGGGCAGGTCGCAGAACAGCAGGCTGCGCAGCAAGGGGGCCCAGGCTGCCGACTTTCCCGAAATCATGATTACCGACGAGCCGCGCCAGCCAAGAACGGGTCATGCTGGAAAACGGGGTGAGAAAAGAGCGGGCGCTGAGAAAAAGTGACCACCCCGCCCTGCGCCCAGTCCTGAAAAGTGCCCTGCGTGCAGTCCTGAAACGTGTCCGGGCAACAACCGCCCCTGGTGTGTTGTGCCGGCGAACCCATCAGGACTTGCGGAGCCGGTCCAGGGTCCCCGTGGAATTCGAATAGGATTCGTCTGGTATGCCAAAATGCTGAATCAGGGTCAAAAGGCAGTTGGCGTGGGGCGGCTGGTCCGGGTATTTCAGCAGTCGTCCGGTGTTCAGTCCGCAATGCTTGCCACCTGCCAGAACCAGCGGCAGGTTGGACCCGACGTGCTTGCCTCCGTGACTGAGACCGGAACCAAACATCAGGACCGAATGGTCGAATACCGAAGACCCGTCAAATTCGGGGAGTGATTTCATCCGGGTGACCGCGTAGGCGAACTGTTCAACGTACCAGGTATTGGCCTGATTGAACTGCTCTGCCAGGCGACTGTTTCTCTCGAAGTGTGACGACCAGTGAAAATCGGCGGTCAGCCCGAGAAAATCATGAATCCGCCGGCTGCTTTCCAGCGCCATAATGCAGGAAGCTACCCGGGTGGCATCGGTCCAGAACGCGAGAGCCACCAGGTCCATCATCGTCTTCATCTTGGAGGGAAAGTCATCCAGCTTGACGACGTCACCTTTGACTTTTTCCAGGTTGGGACGTGCCCGATCGACCTGGTTCTGTTTTTCGATTTCCATTTCCACTTCCCGGATGGAATCCAGGTAGTTGTGCAGCACCTGGCGATCCGTCCGGCTGGCGCGTTTCAACAGCTTTCCGGCGGGTTCCTGGACCGCATCCAGCACGCTGCTGATTTTATTCCGTTGTCGCGATCCACTGAGGCCGCGAAACAGTCGGTCAAAAGCGAACTGCGCGTTGCGTTCGACGTATTTCGGACGACCCTCCCGATCGTAGGCCAGGCTGTTGAGTGTGGTCGATCGCACGTCCACAGGTTCGGCGGAAAGCTGAAAGGACTGGAACTGCGATTGGCTGCCGATCTTTTCCGCGATCACCTGGTCGAAGGTCTGGCCCGGATTGCGGTTCTGAATGCCAGTCATGAACAGAGGCATGGCCCCATAGTGATCCCCCTTGGGCTGGTTGCTGACGTTGGAGAGGACGACTATCTCTGCCTGGTGCTTTTCCAGCGGATGGAGGTTTTTGGAAAGCCGAAAATCCGTTTCGCTTCCGTTGGCCTCCCAGTTGGCGGGATCGATACCATTTCCCTTGTGAAAGATCCCCAATCGCAAGGGGATTTTTGCCTCGCCCTGTTTTGGACGGCCGGCATTGTCCGCAGCCATCAGGGGGGATTCCATGATTTCCAGGGCCGGAAGTGCCAGGCAGGCACCCGCTCCCTTCAGCAGGGTCCGACGGGGTATGGGATGAAATGCGTTCATGACTTCCATTCTAAATGAAAAGCTCGGGCTTCGCACAATCCAGGGCGGCTGCTGGTCCCGTAACGGTTGCTTCGCTCCGGGTCGGCAGCCTCTCAAAGTCTTGGAGGTCTGTACAGCTCAATCGACAGGTTTGTCCGTTTTGACGTTGGAAGCAATGATTTTTCCGCTGAATTTGTTGGGCGGCTGGTAATTGCCAGCGGCTGTTTGCGTGTCCTCCCCCAGCGAAAGTTCGTCCTGGGGTTGAACCTGGATCAGGCCCGGTGACTCCCCCCGGGCCACGATCACACCGTTGACCTGCAGCGTCATCTGCTTTGGCAGCAGGGTCGCCTTGATGGTCGTGGTCCCAGAGTATTGCAGCGGTGAGGAGATGCGGGTGACTTTCGTATCTTTCCGCACATCGAAATGCACCCTTCCCTCTTCCAGCGAGACCGCATACCCGTGCTGACGTCCTCCCTGAGCGAGCACCACACCGGAGGGCTGTTTGCCGGTTACGGTCGCGGAAATCTTCAGTTGGCGGTTGACGATCCGGGGGGCGGGGCCTGCTTTTCCGGAGCGGCGGCGCGGGTCAACCGGCTGTGGGTAAGTCGCCAGAATATCGCGAAGCCGCTTGACAACCTGCGGGTTCCGGGCGGCGACGTTCTCGGTTTCCAGGGGATCATTTTGGTAGTCGTACAATTCTATTTCTGCTGCTTCCGCCGGTTGGCCGACATTTTGCCACTCGACCAGACGATACTGCTCCGTCCGGATGGCACGCCCCAGTTTTTTGCGCGGATAGGCGTGATAGGCGTGATCCCTTACGCGAACCTTGACATCCCGCAGTACCGGGACCAGACTCCGGCCATCAATTCTCTGTGGTCCGCGCGGCTGGGGGAGTCCGCACAGTTCGGCCAATGTCGGGAAAAGGTCAACGCTTTCAGCCGGTTGCCGGGTCACCGAACCGGGGCGGGAAACACCAGGAGCGGCGATCAGAATGGGAATCCGGTTAGCCTGTTCGTAATTGGTGTGCTTGGTCCAGAAGCTGTGATCGCCCAAATGGAATCCATGGTCGCCCCATAACACGACGATTGTCTGGCGATCGAGCTCGAGTCGTTTGAGTTCGTCCAGCACTTTTCCGATCTGGGCATCCACGAAACTTGTACTGGCGTAATAGCCGTGAATCAGTTGCCGGGTCAGTTCGGGGTTCACCTCACCGTTGGTGGGAACCGGTTTGTAATTGGAAATCTCACCCCCCTTCTTCAGCCCCACCGCGGCTGCATCGCGCGGATTTCCAAGGAACCTCGGCATCGGTAACTTCCGGGGGTCGAAGCGGTTCCAGTATCTTTTCGGTGCGGAAAAGGGGAGGTGGGGTCGGACAAAACCGGCGGCAATCAGGAAGGGGGTCCCGGTTTTTTCCCGGCGTGATTTCGCCTGCTGCAACCGGCGGATGGTTTCCCGGGCCACCCGGCCATCCGCATAATCTGTGTCAGCGGCCTCCGGGTGTTCAAAGGCGGCTCCCCGCGGCAAGGAGCGGATCTGGCCCAGTTGGCGGTTGGTGAAATAGGCTTCCTCGCGGGTGAGCTTGCCGCCATTGGTACTTTCCGGGTCGAGGTACTCGATCACCTTGTCGTGGAAATGGGGAACTTCGAAAGAGGTGGGATCCCCCAGGTTGCCATGCCCGATATGGAATATTTTTCCCAGTGATTCGGTGCTGTAGCCGTGTTGGGAAAAATATTGCGGCAGGGTCACCGCGTTGGGGATAACGTTGCGAAGTTGCGATCCCAGTCCGTAAAGCCCGGTCGAAGTCGAATGCGAACCAAGCATCAGGGTGAAGCGGGAGGGAGCACAGACCGCCTGGTTGCAATACGCAAGGTCAAACCGCGTGCCGGAAGCTGCTAGGCGATCGATATTGGGAGTGATGGCGACCTGATCACCGTAGCAACCCAGTGCCGGCTTCAGATCGTCAACCAGCAGCAACAGGACATTCGGTTTCCGGGGTTCCTCACCAAACAGGCCAACCGGCAAAACCAGAACAGCTGGCAAAAGCAAAATTGGAAATCTGAACATCGGTCGAATACGATCCGTTTCATTTACATCAGGGAAGAAACGATCGATTATAGCTAAGATTGGATCGTCTGATCCAAAAGGAACCTGATCCTGCACCTCATTCTGCACCTGAGCCGACTGTTTCGGCACGGATGAGGACGCCCCAGGGAATCTGAGAACCCGAAGATGTCGCGATCCAGCCCAGCCGAACAGTCCGATGAGTCACGCATGGCTCGTGGCGGCGTGCTGACCTTTTTGGTCAAGAGCGTCTCGGTGGTCGCCAGTTTTGGCGTTCAGCTGATGCTGGCGAGACTGTTCGGAAAAGCGGGCTACGGCGATTACTCGTTCGCACTGGTTTCCCTCAACTTCCTGGTGATTGGTGCCGTTGCAGGGGGTGACATGGTAGCCACGCGGTTTATCACAACCTACAAGACCGACCCACCTCTTCTCTTTGAATGCCTGCGGTGGCTGAATCGGCGATCCCTGTTCTGTTCGCTGTTCCTGCTGATCGTTTCGGTCATCACCATTCAGGGGATCCGGCAGTGGGATGACCGTTCGCTATGGTTGACGACCCAGGTGATTTGCCTGGCGATTCCCTTTCAGGTTTTTTCACTGGTACGCCAGGGGGTTTTGCGGGGCAGGGAGCGACCGGTTCTCTCGGTTCTGCCGGAGGGGTTGTTGAGGCCATTTCTGACCCTGGGACTGATCGGCCTGCTGGTCGATGGCGGACTGTTTTCCCTGCCCGATTTCGCGCCGGTTCACGCCGCGGCCGTTTTTGTGGTGGTGACCCTGGCGACCCTGGTCACCGGTCAGTGGTTGCAGGAGCGCGAACTGTCGGGTGTCCAGAAACAATCCCCGGCCAACAACCTGGAAGCCGTGGCCGAGTGGCGTTCGATGGGATGGGCGACACTCCTGATTACCATTGCCATGACCATTCATGGCCAAAGTGATATCTGGATGCTGGGAATCTTTGTTGACAGCGACCAGGTGGGGCCCTATGCGGCGGCAGCCAAGTACTCAGCATTCGTGGTGTTCGGGATCAACGCCGTGAACACTGCTTTCGGTCCGATGATTGCCCGGACACGGAATGACCGGGAGCAGTTGCAGAAGCTGGCCACAAAAGCCGCCGGCTTATCGTTTTTCTTTGGGCTCATGGTGTCCATGGTTTTTCTGCTGTTTCCATCACCAATGCTCAATTTCTATGGAAAAGGTTTTGAAGAGGCTTCCCTGCCACTGAGAATTCTTGTCGCTGGCAACCTGTTCAATGTCTTTTGTGGCAGCGTGGGTGCCCTGCTGTCGATGAGTGGAAATCACCAAACCTTCATGAAAATTCTCCTGGTCAGCATGCTGCTCAATATTGGGCTGAACCTGTTACTGGTTCCCCTGTTCCAGACAACCGGGGCGGCGATTGCCACAACCATTTCGGTTATTTTCTGGAACGGAATTGCCTTGGTTGTGGTGCGTCGCAAGCTGGGGATTCGTCCAGGTCTGGGAGGTTGGGTCTAGTGTCGCAAAAACCAGGATTCCAGTTGCTGGTTGTCGGTGGCCGGCAAAGAAAAAGGGCTCTCGACCTCGATGAGTGGCATGCCTACGACCGGGGAGTGATCGTGGCCATCGATCCCGAAACGGGATCCTCCCGGACGGTTGTCGAGTATCAGACGCCCGCGGAGTTCTGCGCTGACCGGGACCCCTCCATCGTTTTCAAGGCGGGCGACCTGCGGCAGGAAGCCGGAAGAATCATCGTTTGCACCCAAACGGAAATCCTCGAGTACGATCTTGACCACTGGAAGCCGACGTATTTCTTTTCCCACCCCGGCTTCAATGACCTGCATCATGTCCGTTACGAAGAAGACTTGGCTGAAAATCGGGAGGAACACCTGCTGGTGGCCAATACCGGGTTGGACCAGGTGCTGCGAATTCAAATGGACCGGAGCGTGCCTGCCAATTCCCGGGTTGTCCGGGAATGGTCCACCTGCGACCGGGAGACCTGGTCGCGATTTGACCGGACGGTTGATTACCGGAAGGTACCCACCACCAAGCCGCACCTTTCCCATCCCAACTTTGTTTTTCAAACGCAAGGGAACCGGTATGCCACGAGGTTCCACCAGCAGGATGCCCTGAACCTGGATCACCCAGACAAAAGGATCGATGTGCCCGGCGGGAGTCCCCACGATGGAATCGTGAGTGGGGACCAGGTGGCTTTCACCACCACCAACGGCCACATCGTCTTTTGCAACCGGACGACGGGACAATCCGTCCGGTCGTATGACCTGACAAAAATGAGCGGTACCATCGGTAGCGATTCGGGTGAACTCGGCTGGTGCCGCGGGCTCTGTCTGGAAGGTCCGGCAAGAGCCTGGGTCGGTTTTTCCCGAATTCGGCCGACCTGGCTGCGAAAAAACCTGAGTTGGATCAAGCAGGGGTTTCAGGCCTGCGGTCAGTATGGCACCCAGCCCACCCGCGTTGTGCTTTACGATCTGGAAAAGAGCGAAACGCTGGTGGAAATTGACCTGGAAGCGAGCGGATTGAACGCGGTCTTCGGAATTTACCGTTGGCAAACGGGGTAAAGATTCACTTGGTCGCGGCAAGTCCCGCGCCTTATAATGAATCCAGTTTTTCGGTAGAGCTGGAACCCGGGAGAATTGGGAACATGTTGACCTTTCAAGGTGAAGCCGAATCAAGTCCTCGGGGAAGACTCTGTGACGGCATTGCCCGCCGTGATTTTCTCCGAGTCGGAAGCCTGGCCGCAGGCGGTCTGACCCTGCCCAAGTTGCTGCGTGCCGAGCAGCAGGCGGGCATTCGCAATTCGCACAAGGCGATCATCATGATCTACATGGTCGGTGCTCCTTCCCACCAGGACATGTACGATCTGAAAATGGACGCTCCGGATGAAATCCGTGGGGAATTTCGACCCATCCGGACAAACGTTCCGGGGATAGAAATATCGGAACACATGCCCCGCATGGCGAGGATCATGGACAAGTGTGTGCCGCTCCGGTCAGTGGTCGGCTCCCCCAATGGGGCGCACGATTCTTTCATCTGCTACACCGGGAGGACGACGCAACGACAACCGACCGGTGGTTGGCCCTCTGTGGGCTCCACGATTTCCAGCCTGCAGGGTCCGGTGAACCGGTCGGTGCCCCCGTTTGTAGGTTTGGCGCCGGATGCCGGTCATCCCCCCTACGGTTCCCCGGGTCACCCCGGCTTTCTGGGGGTTACCCACGCAGCCTTCCGTCCCTCAGGGCCGGCCCGGGCCAACATGAAAATCGGCAGCGTCCCGCTGAATCGTTTGCAGGACCGACAAAGCCTGTTGCAGAGATTTGATGCTTTTCGGCGACGGTCCGATGCTTCCGGAAAAATGGCCGGCATGGATGAGCTTTCGGAACAGGCACTCGGAATTCTCTCTTCCAGCAAACTTGCCGAAGCGCTTGACCTGAGCAAGGAGGACCCGGGGGTCCGGGAACGCTACGGAAAGGGAGACCCAAAGAACTTCGGAGACGGGGCCCCCCGCAACCTGGAACATTTTTTGATTGCCCGCCGGCTGGTGGAGGCGGGAGCCCGGGTGGTGACCCTGAATTTTGGCCGCTGGGATTTTCACAGCCAGAACTTCAAGGGTTTGCGGGAAACTCACCTGCCCCTGTTTGACCAGGGGCTGTCTGCCCTGATCGAAGATCTCTACGAGCGGGGCCTGGACCGGGATGTCTCGGTGGTCGCCTGGGGGGAATTCGGCAGGACGCCCAAGATCAACAAGAACGCGGGCCGGGATCACTGGCCCCGCGTGGGTGGCGGTCTGATCGCTGGAGGTGGTCTCCGGACGGGACAGGTGATCGGGGCCACCGACCGGCTGGGTGGAGAAGTCGCCGACCGACCCGTGCACTTTGGTGAAGTGCTGGCGACACTCTATCAGCAGATGGGGCTGGACCCCAATGCCGTCACGGTGGACGACCTGACCGGTCGCCCGCAGTACCTCGTTGATGGACACCTCCCTCTGCCGGAATTGATCTGATGAAGGAAGGTATGACATTAATCTACAAGCTTTTGCGGTCAGCGGAGTGGGCCTCTTTTCAGGAGACGGCACTTTTTTCCGGATCGGCAGTCGACCGGGAGGATGGATTCATTCACTTTTCCACGGGTTCCCAGGTGGCGGAAACCGCCCGGCGTCATTTTTCGATGTTCGATGATGTCTGGCTGATTGCTGTTGAAAGCGAATCCCTCGGTCCCGGTTTGAAATGGGAGCCTTCCCGGGGTGGAGATCTTTTTCCGCATTACTACGGGAGCTTACCCCTTTCTGCGGTGCGGGAAAGTGAAAAGCTGGGAAAGGGCGATCAGGGCGATTTTCTCTTTCGAGAAGATCTTTGAGCGGTTGCGGTCATCGTCCAGCCGTTGGGGTCCCGACGGCGACAAAGATTCCAGGCGCGTTCGACTGCTCGAATGTTGCCCGACTGCTCGAATGTTGAACGGGCAATCGGATCGTGCGAAGATAAGTGTGCTGACTACCATTCGCTTTTGCACCGAGGATCGCCATGAACTCACAACCGATCGACCGTCGACAGTTTTCCAGGGTATCGGCGGGAGCCGCTGCCGGAGCGGCCACCCTGTTTGCTCCCAATATCCTGCGGGGCCAGAACCTGAACGAAAAGCTGAATATTGCAATTATCGGGGCAGGAGGAAGGGGTGGAGCCAACACCAACGGTGTCCGTTCCGAAAATATTGTTGCCCTGTGCGATGTCAACCGGAACAATCTCAACGCCGCCGCTTCCCGTTTTCCAAAAGCCCGCACCTACGTTGACTTTCGAGAGCTTTATGATCGTCAGAAAGAGATCGATGCGGTAGTCGTCAGCACCTGCGAACACACCCACGCGTTTGCCACCCTTCCCGCGCTGCAACTGGGTAAACACGTTTACTGCGAAAAGCCGCTCACTTACAACATCGCGGAAGCACGCAGGATTCGGCTGGAGGCGGAAAAGGCGGGCGTGGCCACCCAGATGGGAACGCAGATTCATGCGGGTAACAACTATCGTCGCGTGGTGGAACTGGTTCAGGGTGGAGCTATCGGTGAGGTGACCGAGTGTCATGTCTGGGTAGGGCGGGCCTGGGGAAGGCAAACACCGGAGCGGGCAAAAAAACATGGCGATATTGTGGTAGCCACCGAACGTCCCAAGCAGACACAGGCCATCCCGTCATTTTTGAATTGGGATCTCTGGCTGGGACCTGCACCGAAACGCCCCTATCACAGTGTTTATTTTCCGGGCCCGAAATGGTATCGCTGGTGGGACTTCGGTAACGGGACCATGTCGGACCTGGGCAGCCACTGGATCGATCTTCCCTTCTGGGCACTGAACCTGGATGCGCCGCAGACCGTTGAGGCGTCGGGGCGACCTCCCCATCCGGAGATTGCTCCCGCGTCCATGAAGGTCCGTTACGAGTATGGCAAGAGAAAGGGAATGCCACCGGTTTCGCTGACCTGGTACCAGGGAATTGAGAAACCGGCTATCTGGAAAGAAAAGGGAATCCCGCAGTGGGGTTCGGGGGTTCTTTTTGTCGGCCAAAAAGGGATGCTGCTTTCCGATTACGGAAAACATGTTCTTCTTCCTGTGGATGATTTCAGGGAGTTCCGCCGACCTGAACCAGCGATTCCCAATTCCATCGGGCATTACGCAGAGTGGATCCGGGCAGCGAAAACGGGTTCTCCCACGACCTGTAACTTTACCTATGCCGGCCTGTTGACCGAAGCCAATCACCTGGGGAACGTGGCCTACCGGGTGGGCAAAAAAATCGTATGGGACAGTGATCGGATGAATTGTCCTAATGCTCCGCAGGCCGATGCGTTTATCAGGCGGGACTACCGAAAAGGATGGTCATTGGGCTCGTGACGGACGAAGCTCAAATCTGAGAGCTGGGAGCGGGTTTTTCCGTCAAAATTTCCATGGACTTACAACCGGTTTGCTGAAAGGGTGATTGAAAATGAACGTTGGTTTTGGTGGTTGCCTGGGACTGTTGATTGGACTGGTGGCCCCGCTGGTACCGGCAGCCGGGCTGGCTGGCGGGGAAAAAAAGGTCAAGGTTTATTTCCTGGTGGGTCAGTCCAACATGGAAGGAAAAGGGGATCCTCTGCACCTGGATACCTACCGGGAGGATCCCCAGATTCAACCCACTTATGCCGGGCTGAAGGAGGGGGACGGATGGAAAGTACGGCAAGATGTCTGGATTACCTATCCCTCCTGTGCCAAGGGTGCCAAGGCGGGGCCTCTGACAGTGGGATACGGAACCAAGGGGGTCAACTCGATTGGTCCCGAATTCGGTTTTGGCCACACGATCGGCAACCTGACCGAACAGCCGGTTCTGTTGATCAAGATCGCCTGGGGAGGAAAATCGGTGGCGGTCGACTTCCGACCACCGGGCGCTCCGCCGACCGAAAATGAAATCGAGGCCCTTTGGGAAAAGGCCAAAAAGAAAAACCCGAAGGTGACCCGGGAGGAGACTCGCATGAGATACGGCCGGTACTATCGGGAGATGATTGCCCATGCCAGGAAGGAACTTCGTGACTACCCGAACAAATTTCCCCGGTTGAAAAACCACCGGGCGGAGATTGCGGGTTTCATCTGGCACCAGGGTTTCAACGACAAGGTCAATCGTACCCTGCGGGAACAGAAATACGGACCGTATACAAAATGGCTGGCCCGGTTGATCGACGATGTACGACGGGACCTGGAAGCGCCGGGTATGCCGTTTGTGATCGGGGAACTGAGTACCGGTGGCATTCCCGGACGGGGCGACTTTCAGTTGGCCCAGGAAAATGTGGCAAAACTGCCCAGGTTCAGCCAGAACGTGGCTTTCGTGAGGACGGCCGAGTTCTACGATACCCGGGCCCACGAGTTGTTTGAAAAAAAATACTGGAAAGGGACCGAGGAGCAGAAAGCCGAGTGGCGAAAGGTCGGAAACGACCGCCCCTATCATTACCTCGGATCAGGAAAAACCTACTACCTCAAAGGGGTTGCATTTGCTGAGCAGGTGGCCCGCATGAATTCGGCCTCCCCGAAGTGAGCGACTGCAGCGATTTTTGCTGCGAGCCGCCTGCAGTGGAAAAGTTCGTCGCAAGGTCACCGAACAAAAAGTGAGGCCTCGCGGTACCGCGGGCATTTGTCATTTTTTGGGTGATCCCGGTTCCGCGGTGGACTCGTTGTCGGGGAGTTTCCGGTAGGGTTCGGCGACGTAGTCGTTTGAACCGGCGACCCTGATTTCCTGGTGGGAGGTGGTCATGAAATCAACAAAAGCGAGGTAGTCGATTTCCTCGCTTAAAAAAGAGGTGCTGCCATCGCAGTATGCAACGTTTACCCCCCGGGGATGGCGACTGGAGGGGCGGGCTGACCTCGAACTGGCGTTTTCGGCAGCCTGGTTGATTCCCAGCAACCGCTCCGGATCACGCACGGCATCTCCGTCGCGATAACTGTCGATCCAGACAAATCCGACCTCGAATTCCTCCGCGTCAAAGATCTGGGTGGCATCCAGGTTTTCGGACAGCATGAGGGTGTTTTCCAGACCGTCATGTTCCAGAAGGAAATCGAGTGTCATTCTCTGGGAACCATTGACGTGGTCAAAAAAGACACCATTTGCCAGGTGATCGGCCGGCATGCCGGCGACCTGTCTGTCTGGCATCCCGCAATTGACAACAAACGAAAGGGGCTGACTGGTTTCAGCGGAGGGCATTTTTCCACTGTCGGGGCAAACCAGTTCCGGCAGGTACAGGCCGACATTTTTTCCCGCCAGATTGCCTTGGTCCCCATGCAGCTCCGCGTAAGGGCCCCTTCGGAAAAGGTCGATGTTGTCGCTTTGGGAAAGCTCTGCACCGTTTTTCATTTCGATTTCTTCCGCCAGCTCGGTGCCCAGCGGATGAAGATAGGGCAGGATTGGATAGACCCAGCTTGTTTCGACCGGCCGTTGATCGATCGTGGCCTGGATATCCCGGTACCCGGGAAAGGCAGGAGTGTCCACGCTTTTGAGAAACAGGCCCTTGGCCACGATCATCTGCCGCGACTGGCAAAAAACCCGCTGGCTGCTGCCCCGCAAATTGTAAATCCAGGGAAGCAACAAACCGACCAGAACGGTTAGAATGACCACCAGGAACAGAACTTCGACACGGGAAATACCGGATCTGTCCTGGGCGTTTGCCTGCTTTTTCACTTTTTTTCCGTTCCCGTGATGACTGTTCAAATGGTACCTGTCCGATTTGTCCGCCAGCCGACTGTCAAAACCGGGTTTGAATGATGGCCGTGCCAGAAAAAAATGTCCATGCCATCAACCTGCGGGGTCCCTGGCAAATGGACTGCCAGGGCAACCTGACGGTCAGCCGTTTTCCCTGTTGTGTGTCGGCGTCGGATCCTTTTCGACTGACGAGAAAATTTCACCAACCCAGCGGTTTGACGGATCAACAAATTGTAGCACACAAAATCAGGCTGAATATCTTGCCCGGCTCTCTGGTGTTGAATGGTACCGCTTTGGACATGCCCCCGGGGTTGGGAATTGAATGGGAAGTGGGGCTGCTTTTGCGGAAATTCAATCAGCTTGATTTGTTTTTCGGTGTCCAGCCGGCAAGCGAACCAGCGGTGGCGATTTTTGAAAGCGTGCTGCTTGAGATTCGTTCGCCCGATTGAAACAGCAGTTGCAGGCGGATTGTGGGATTCAAAAACAGGGATCCGATCTGCGGGTGTGAAGATCCGTCCGAAGCCCGGTCCGGCACTTACCGGACGGTCGGCTGTACCCGATAATGATCGTGTTCCGGTCTGCCGCGTCAGACCGTTACGATCATGCCGGTTGAAGGGACCACGCCACTCAGGCTGAAATTGTGATCCCGCTTTGGTTCAAGTCGGTCGAATCGGCGGGATTTCATGAATTCAGGGTCTTAAACGGGCGATGACCCAAAAAGGAAGCGCGTTCATCCAGGTCGTTGAAATGTCTACTGATCCGATCCCCTCAAATCAGCCACCCCGGGGAGCCCCCAGCAATTTTGTTCTGCTGTACCGTTTGTTCCGGAAGCACCTCTCCCTGATGCTGTTGCCGGTTGGCCTCTTTTCAGCAGCCGCCGCGACCTACATCCTTACCAACGAGCCGTCCTGGAAGGGCACGCAGTCCCTGCAGATCCGGGACGAACTGGCGTTCCAGTCCGTGATGCCTGGCCGGTTTGATTCGTTGGACATGATGAAAATGGTCCAGGAGACAATTCACGATACGGTTCGCCGCCAATCCGTGGTGACCCGGGTTCTGAAGTCAATCGACCCCCCCGAGGATTATGAGCAACCGGCAGAGTGGCCCACGGTAGAAGATATTGAGTCCCTGCAGGAATCGATTGCGCTCACTCCACCCAACGGAGCGGAATTTGGGCGCACGGAGGTGCTTTTGCTGTCCGTCAAGGCGAGGACGGCTGCCCGGGCCCAGTTAATTGTTGGCTGGCTTGCGGCCGAACTGCAGACCCAGCTCAATGCGCTTCGGGATCAACGCGCCCAGAGCATCGAGGATGAACTGCAGGAATCGGTCAAGCTGAACCGGTTCGAATGCGATTCGGCGATCGGGGAATTGGCCCGTTTTGAAAAAGGGTTGGGTGACATCCTGATTGATCTCCGCTCGATTGCCAGCGATATCGGGGCCGGAGGATCGGAGATTCCGGGCCGCCTGAACCAGATTGACGCCGAGTTCCGCGAAGCACGCCAGAAGCACGAGGTATTGAGCCGGCAGCTGTTGGACATCCGGGGAGCCTCCGAAAAACCCGACCAGGTTCAGTCCTTTTCCAGCGAACTGCTGGCCGCGCAGCCGGTGCTGCAAAAATTGAAGGAACAACTGATCACCCTTCAGTCGGCGACCGCCCGGACGTTGGGACAGTTCGAATCCTTTCACCCGAAGGGCAAGGCCGCACTTGAGGCGGAGAATCAGGTCAAACAGAAAATACGGGATGAAATCCGGGTAGCTGCCAAGGGTCTGGAGACTCAGATAGCCTCGATCGCCGATCAGATGAAAAGGCTTGAACAGTCCCAAGAGGATCTGAATTCGAAAAAACCGCGACTCGCGGAGGTCCGTACTCCCTATGCAGAGTTGGTGAAGCAGGTCGAACAGAAGCGGACCGTACTCAACCGTTCTCTCGAGGAGCTGGCGCGAGCCAAGGCATCCCGCGCGGCCGCAAATTCCACCAATTTGATCACACTGATTGACCTGCCCTACTCCGGTTCCCGCCCCGAAGGCGTTTCCAAGAAGATCATTATCGGGGCTGCCGGCCTGACCGGACTGTTGAGTGGGATCGGGTTGGTTTTCTTTGCAGCTTCGCCCGGGTTCCTGGGGGGCCTTGATCTGGACGAGCCGGTGATGAAGGCGGGCTCCGGTGAGAATTGGCGGACCGAAGCCCTGGCCCGTGTGCCTGCTGCCGGGAGTGGCAACACGTCAGAGCGAACAGGAGAATCGTCGGACGATTTGCCCATTACCAAGGTCGTCTTTCCCTCGGACGCTACCGGGAAAATCCTCGAAAAGGATGATTTCGAAAAGGAAAGCTCGCCTCCGGAAAAAACGGAGCTGGAGGCCCAGTCCGAAGGCAACCGGTCAGGAAAAGACGTGAAAACACCCGAGCCGGCAAAGGTGGAAGCCGCTGACGTCAGGCCGGAACCGGCCGGTCGACGGGTTGAACCTTTCAAGCTGGAGCCGCGAAAACGGAAAACGGCTCCGGAGGCCCATGCGGAGTCGAGCGCTGATTTTGAAGGGACCGATTCGGAAATTCTGGACACGCTCGAAGCGGACCCCGAGCTGAAAAGGGGTGAAGCCACCGAGTCATTCGACGAGGCGGAATCGAGACTGCATGAAGAGCACCGCCGCCGCATCGAGAAAATGTTCGAGGATCGCGACCCCGAAAACTGAGGGTCGAAGCGAAAGCTGAATTTCTTTTGCAGGTTTTCGGGCACCGCTTCAATCTTCGGGATCGGCAGGTCAGGCCGTCAAGAGAACCCGTTTCGACAGTTGACCGATGAGCGGGCCGTACAGTTCCGCAAGGAAGCCTAGTTTCCTCCACCCGCCAGTTCCGGCAGGAATTTCAGCAGGTCCTTGAAGGGGACCTTGCTGATCAGGCTGCGGGGAGATCTCTTGAAATAGAATGTCGTCTGACCCGCACTCTTGTCGACCCAGAAGCACTCCCATTTTTCACGTCCCATCCGGTTCAGCGATTCCATCACCTCATCCGGTTTCCTGTCTTCAACAGTTAGCGAGGCATACTCCCAGGCGCCCATCTTGGCATAGTCTTCCTTGACAAAATCAACCAGGGAATTGGCCGAAGTCGTTCCCTGCTCTTTGGCCTGCTGGAACAGGTCGGTCAGTGTCTGTCCGACCTGGGAGGTCACCTCCTTACCTCCCTGGTAGCCGGATTGGACCTGGTCCTGGATCCAGGCTCCGGCATCACCTGCTGCGGCAAGGCTGGAGTCGGTAGCCTCCTGGAGCATGCCGCTTGTTTTTTCCAGCATGGTCCGCTCCCGTTCTTCTTCCGATTCGCGGTTTTCCGCAACTTGCACCGGATCCTGTGACGACCCGGAATTGATGGTAACCGGTTCTTCTGACTCCATTTTGTTTCCATCCGGTGCCGAGGGCCGACAGGAAAGGCTGAAGAAAAGGAGGCCCGAAAATGTGGTTGCAGTTATCAACTTCGGAAATAAAAGACGAGTGCGTTTCATGGTCCACCTGGATTGAATGGGGCTGATGGGCTGGTTGATTTCAGGAAGCCCTCGGGCGTCCATCCGCGAAGGCAATTGTAGGCAGAAATCGCTTTCTGCAATTCTGCCCGAGTGTATTTTGCTTTTTGGTTTTGATCCGTTTGTTCGAAAAACCTTTGGGGAATTGTATCTTCGAGGGGATCCCATCCGGCGCGGAGGTTGAACCTTTTCTTGTTTTGAACGATCCGGGTTCCCTTTTCACGCAATTGGCCCGCTGTCTGCCGGAAGCCGGTAGCCATCTGGAGGATATCTGACGTTTCAGCAAAAAAATCGTCAAACACGCCCCGCAGGAACTTACAGAAAATGAGAGAATCCATCACGGCAGCACGGTCTTCCAGCCAGATGGCATGCTCGATCCTTTCGTCGCTGAATGGATCCGTCCGGTCGTCAAAATGGTCGCTGAGGTCGATTTCATAGGCACTGCTCCGGTTATGGTCCGCACCCCGGGATCCGACTGCAAAACCAAGCGCCAGGGAAGCAAGTTGACGTGGGTCGTAGCCCGGAATTTCAAGGCCTTTGACCTGGGGAGCATAATCCATCGCCTCCTCACCGATTCCGGCGGCCAAGGACCTGGAACCGTTCGCCAGCAAGTCACCGAGGCCCTTACGGGTTGCAACCAGACGTATTGTCTCGATGAGAGAACGGGCATTTCCAAAAGTCGGTCCCTTGCGGATCCAGCCTTTTTCGGAACATTCCATTGCAAATGCGATGGTTCCTCCGGTGCTGATGGTATCCAGCCCGAAATCGTCGCAAAGCCTGGCGGCCTCCAGAACGATGTCCGGGTCGTCGATACCACACAGCGGCCCAAGCGCGAAAAGACTTTCGTATTCCAGGCGAGCCTTGGGGGAGGGTCCTGTAGATCGATTTTTTTTGAAAGAGTAAATATGTTCGCAGCCGATCGTACAGGCGACGCACGAACTGCGGACCTTATCCCGGGTCTCGCCCATCGATTCGGGGGCCAGTGACTGAGCTCCTTCAAACGTGCCCCGTTGGAAGTTTCGGGTTGGCAGGCATTGCAGACGATTGAAAGCCAGCAGGTTCCCGGCGGTGCCCAGTTCCCGGTACTTGGCGGTGGCAGGGCCCATGGAGCGCTGGGAGAGCGTTTTGGCAAACCGGTTGAGGCGGTCGGGCTCAGCCCAATCAACCGCCTGGTCACCGGAGACCAGGATGGCTTTGACGTTCTTGGCTCCCAACACGGCACCACTTCCACCCCGCCCGGCATGCCGGCCATCATGGGAAATGGTCGCAAAACGAACCCGGTTTTCCCCGGCAGGCCCGATGCAGGCTACCCGGTACCGGTTGCCATACCGGTTTTTCAACCTGCTTTCACATTCGGGGATCAGCGTCCCCCACAAATCCGGGCAGGGTTCCAGATTCACAGTGCCGTTGTCAATGCGGAGGATTACCTGTGACTCGGAGCGGCCGGTGATTTCAATTGCGTCAAAGCCGGTTTTCTTCCCGGCGATGGCAAATCCACTTCCGGCAAGTGAATCATTGATCCTGTGGGTCAGTGGGCTCTTGCAGACGACCGCGAATTTGGCCGAGGTCGTCAGCGGACTGCCGACCAACGGGCTGAATACGAAAAAAAGCGACGACCGGGGATCCAGGGGGTCCAGTTCGGGCGTTTCGGTTTGTAACAGAAGCTCGACCCCCAGTCCGGTTCCGCCGATGGTCTGCTCCAGCAATTCAGGGGCAATCGGAACTTTTTCGATTTCACCGGAGCTCAGGTCAATCCGGATTCTGCGAAAATGATAGGCAAACCTGTTCAATGAAAAGCTCGTTGGGATCCGTTGAGATGACTTACCTATGGGCCATTTAATTGTCATGATAACGGAAAACGGTTGTCAGCTGAGGAAACATGGCCGAATTCACTCACTCAGGAATCAGGAACGGCGTGGCGACGCTGGTCCTGGATCGTCCCTCCAAACGGAACGCGCTTGGCCGCGCCATGATTCGGGAAATCAACACCTTTCTGCAGGCAATCGCCGATGACGATTCGGTTCGCCTGATGGTGCTTGAGGCTGAGGGGACTGTTTTTTGTGCCGGAATGGACCTGGCGGAAATGCAGAGCCGTGCCCAAGCGGCAGATCCCGAGAGAGAGTGGAAAACCGATTCCGATGTCTACCACGAACTGGTGCGCCGGATCCTGGAGCTGCCGTTTCCCACTCTCGCCGTATTGCAGGGGCCGGTACTGGCTGGCGGGACAGGCCTTGTCTTTGCCTGCGACCTGGTACTGGCCAGCGACAACGCGTTCCTGGCCTTGCCGGAACCGAAACGGGGCATCGTCGCTGCCATGGTAGCTCCCCTGCTGTTACGGAAAACGAGTCTCTCGGTGGCGAATTACCTGCTGATGAATGGGAAGCCGGTTCCAGCCGCGGATGCACTGGTTCAGGGTCTGTGGAACGAAGTGGTTCCGGCCGCTGAGCTCGAACAGGCCAAGATTGAATTGGTCGATTCGATCCTGACCGGTTCCAACACGGCGTTGAGGATGACCAAGATGCATCTCGGTCGGCTCACCTGTTCTGCGGATTTGGTGGCTCAGCTGCAGGATGCGGCTGTGATGTCAGCCGAAGCCCGGAAGTCGGCGGATGCCCGCGAGGGTCTGGCGGCCTTTCAGGAAAAGCGGAAACCTTCCTGGCAATGGACCTGGCAGCAGGATCGCTGACCCCGGTTCCCTCCGGGCCAACGCTGCGGCTCGCATGGGGGAGTTGCAATTCCCCGGGGCGGAAGGTTTGATAACAGGAGACACGATTCAAGTACTATTCAAACCTATTTTGAAAGCCCGGCCTGGTGAACCCGGCCCGGAGAACCCCGAGATTGAGCGAGCAGAAAGACAGTCCCAGCCGCAGTGGAGCATTTGAAGCAGCCGTCGACCGGCGTGTCGAGACCTTCACCGAGAGCATCAGTTTTGATCAACGCCTGTACCGGCAGGATATCCGGGGGTCCATCGCGCACAGCCAGATGTTGGCGCAGCAGGGAATCCTGACCTCCGGTGAACTGGAACAGATCCAAACCCACCTGCTGGAAATACAGGGCCAGATTGAATCGGGTGAATTCGAATATGATTTCGCGCTGGAAGATATCCACATGCATATCGAAAAAGCGCTGATTGACCGGTTGGGGGATGTTGGCAGAAAGCTCCACACCGGCCGAAGCCGAAATGACCAGGTTTCGACCGATTTCAGATTATGGGTACGAGACGCAGTGGACCGAGTGCTTGAGAAGCTGCTGACGCTGCAGCGGGCTTTTCACGGGCGATGCGAAGGGGATCGTGATGTGATCCTGCCGGCCTACACACACATGCAGCGTGCGCAGCCTGTGTTGGCCCCCCACTACTGGTTGGCGTACTGCGAAAAACTGGAACGGGATAGGGAGAGGCTTACCGATGCCCGCAAAAGGGTTAACAGCTCCACTCTTGGAACCGCGGCGGTTGCCGGAACCACCATCGAGATTGATCGTGACCTGACTGCGAACCTGCTTGGTTTCGAACGCATTGCAGCCAACAGCCTGGATGCTTCGAGTGACCGGGACTTTGTGTTGGAAACCGCCTTCGGGTTGACCACCATCGCCCTGCATTTGAGTACCTGGGCCGAGGAATGGATCATCTGGTCGACCAGCGAGTTCGATTTCCTCAAGCTGCCGCAGGAATTCTGCACCGGTTCTTCGATCATGCCCCAGAAAATCAACCCGGATATCCTGGAACTGATTCGGGGAAAAACTGCCCGGGTAGTCGGAAATCTCCAGGCCCTGATCGTGTTGACCAAAAGCCTGCCGCTGGCCTACAACCGGGACCTCCAGGAAGACAAACCCCAGCTGTTCGATTCTTTTGATACGGTCGAAGCCTGCCTGGAGTTGGCCGCGCCCCTTGTCGAGGGGACCGAACTGAACCGGGAAGAGATCAGCGCCCGCCTGGAACGAGGCTTCCTGGATGCCACCACGCTGATGGAGTACCTGATCAAGAAGGGGATTCCCCAGAGAAGCGCCCACCACGCGGTGGGTGCACTGGTTCGCAAGGCCATCAATCTTGGCAAGTCGTTGTCCGACTTATCGTTAGAATCATTTCAGGAGGTCCAGGCCGGGATCGACTCCACCGTGTTTGATTCACTGGGCGTCGAAAATGCGGTAAAATCCTTTCAAAGCTACGGATCGACGGCGCAGGCTGAGGTTTCTCGGCAGATGGAGGCATGGACGGACCGGTTAAAATAACCCGTATTTTTGCCGCCACTTCCTTTTCCTCGAATTAAACTAAGAAGTCGGGAAATTTGCGCAGTTTCATGCTGCGGATACATTCTTGACGTGGAATCATTAGATTTCATTTCCGATTTGATTTAGTCGTTCGAACAAAATCGCCGACCAAATGCCAAGCCAGCCAAAGAACTTTTTGTTGATCCTTTCCCTGTTGCTCTTTTTCTGGGGCAGCCAGGTCCCCGGCCTCGCCATGCAGGATGATCCCTTTGGCGATCCCTTTGGGGGCGGCGCTGCCAAGCAGAAACAGGGAAATGATGATCCTTTCGGTGGGGGGGGCGATGACCCTTTCAATCCGGGAGGCAACAAACCGGCAGGCAAGGGACCCGGTAATCGAAAGGCGGGCAATGCTGCTTTGCCAAAGACAGTGGACAAGGTGGTGCTGGCCATCCGGGAAACCAGTCCTTCGACTCCTTCGGAGTTCATGCAGGCACTGCGGATCATGTTCGACACCCAGAACTATGACGAAGCCAAGGTGTACCTGGGAAAACTGGAGGCTGCCAAAGTCAGTGATACCGTCGCCTACGACCTGATCGAGGAAATCGGATCCGATTTTATCATTCGCCTGATTCGCAGCAAACCGATGGCCCCGCAGGGAGCCGCTTATGGTCGAAACCTTCTGGCTGCATCTACCCGTCACCTGAAAAGCGATGCCCAACTGGGGGTTTATTTTGGTGACCTCCTCTCCGATTCTCCGACCAGGCGAAACAACGCGGGTCGTGGGTTTCAACTGGCGGGCAATGCCGGACTGGCCTACCTGGTCAAGAGCGCATCGGGCAATAATCAGCCGGAACGGTCCAGCTACGAGATCGCGGCGGCGTTGATCGGGAGCACCATTGTCCGACCGCTGGAGGCGGTTCTGGAATCGGGCGACGAAAAACAGATAGCTTTTTCGATTTCTGTTCTGGGGCGAAAGGGTTCAAGACAAAGCGTGCCTTACCTGTTGGGTTTCCTGTTGAACCCCCAGGCCCCGGCCAGTCTGCAGGAGGCAGCCAAGGCTTCCTTTGGGAGGATCCTTGGTGGGCTACCCGAAAGGGCTGAGGCAAAAAGTTACCTGGGCAAAAAACTGAATGACCTGATCAAGGGAGCCCGTCCATTCCCGGTCAACGCGGATGGTCGGACCGAACACTGGACCTGGACAGCCGACGGCAAATTCAGCAAGCAGATGGTTGTACCTGAAGTGGCACAGATCCTGATGATGGAGCGGTTGGCCCGCACTCTTTTTTCCATCGATCCGGAGGATGCTGCAAGCGAGCGGCTGTACCTGGCAAGCCAGTTGAGCACCCTGAAGGCTATCGGAAACAAGACGCTCGAGGAAGCGATCGCTGCGGGCAGTCTTTCCAAAGTGCCGGCCACCAAGTGGATCGGGATACTTGAATTCTGCATGAAAAACAACCTGATCGAAGGAGCAACGGGAGCTGTCGAGATCATTGGCAATTCCGGTGATGAATCGATCATGCGAACCTCCGGATTCAGTCCCCTGCTCAAGGCGATGCAGATGGGAGACCGGGACCTGAGATATTCCAGTACTAAAGCGATTATCAACCTCGACCCGAAACGTTCTTTCCCGGGAGCCAGTCACTTTCTCGATTCGGTTGTCTATTTCGCCGGAACGCAGGGTCAGCCAAGGGCATTGATTGCCCATCCACGGTTTGCCGAAGGGCAGAACCTGGTGGGCCTGCTGGCCCGCCGCGGGTTCGATGCGGATGCGGTGACTACCGGCCGCGACCTGTTTCGCCTGGCCAGTCAGGACTCTGATGTGGAATTCATCCTGGTCAGCGACGCGATCGACCGGCCAAGCCTGGGTGAGTTGATGATTCAGCTGAGAAGCCAACCGGCGCTGGCCACGATTCCGATCGGCATCCTGTCACAGAAAATGAATCACGAGCGAAATGTTCGGATTGCCGAGGCGGATCCGAATGCGATGGTGATGAAACAGCCTTACCGGATTTCCTTCCGGGTCGAGCAGATCCTGCCGGAGGACAACCGCGAAGTCAATAACGCGATTATTACCTGGTCGGTTCTCTCGGATCTCCTCGAGCAGGCTCTCGAGCAGAACAACCGCTCTATCTGCATCCAGATGCTGGAGACGATGAGAGCTTCCTTCAATGACAATCTGTCGAAGCTGGCGGTCGACAACTCTACCATCGTCGATGCGATGAAGCACCCGGACCAGGCGATTCGCAGTCGCGCCTCCAAGCTGTTCACCCGGGTGACCGGCGAGAAACCCCTCTACGAAAAGCCGGTTGAGCAACCAACGACTTCAGGACGCGTGCTGATCGTTCATCCCCAGTCAGGCGATATTCTGCCCCTTCAGCAAAAGCTGACCGAAGTGGGATACACGGTCGCTGTGGTCAATTCGGTGGACCAGGCGGTCAAGGTCATCCCGGGGCTGCCAAGCCTGAAATTCGTGATTGGCAGCAGGGAATTCGGTGGCTTGGCAGAAACGGCGCTGCGAAACGCCCTGGCAAAAAAATTCCGCTTGAACCCGACTCCCATTACGTTCGTCGAGCGGGCGGACTCCTACCGGGAAGCCCCTGTCGCCAAACCCGTGTTTGACATGCAGCTGGAACAGCTGCTGGACCTGCAGTCGGGAACCCAGACATCCAGTGAGGATCGGATCGCGCAGGCAAAAACCTGTCTGGCCTTCCTGAAGAAAGTGATTGCAGATCGCAAATCCTACGCCTACGCAGATCCGATTCGACATGAAAAGAAAATTGTCGATTCGTTGCAAAACCGGGCGTTGACTCAGGAATCCCTCGGGGTGCTGGGTGAGCTGGCCACACCGATGGCCCAAAAGGCAATTGTCGATCTGGCTTCGGAAATTAACCGTCCGCTGAAAGAAAGAAACGCCGCTGTCCAGGCGTTGGCTGTCGCGATCCGCAAACGGGGGATCCTGCTGACAAAGGCTGATATTTTGGAGCAATATGCCCGTTACAACAGAAGTGAAACCCTTGACCAGCAGACGCAGCAGGTCCTGGGTTCCATTCTGGATGTCATCGAGGCCCCTCGCCAGGCCAATTAGCGTGTCGAATCGGGCTCGGACTTTCTGAAACCACCCATGTCTGATTGGGAATTCGGCGAAAACGTAATACAATTCGGCTAGGCTATCGCCCCGTGGAGCGTTCCAGAAAAGGGAATACCACCCGGCGGATTTGGTGATCGCTGTTTGTTCCGGCAGGTGTAAACCCGGAATGCCCTTTCTTCCGGTGCATAGAGAACCGGTTTCCTTTCGCAGGACAGAATGACTTTCGCATGTCCTTTGGCAACTCCAACCCAAGCGACATTGACGCTCCGCTGGAGGGTGTGATCGGTGTCAGTCCCGCGATGAGGGAGGTTTTCCAGCTGACACGACAGGCTGCCATGAGCGATGCCTCCGTCCTGCTGCTGGGCGAAACAGGGGTCGGAAAGGAAGTCATCGCCAATTCGCTGCATCAACTGAGTCCTCGCCGAACGGGTCCGCTGATTACCGTCAATTGTGGTGCCCTCAGCGAAAACCTGCTGGAGTCCGAGTTGTTCGGGCATGTCAAAGGCGCTTTCACCGGTGCGATCGCCAATCGAACCGGCAGATTTGAGGCCGCCCACAAGGGGACCATTTTCCTGGATGAAATCAACTCCACTTCCCTGCATCTGCAGATCAAGCTGCTGCGGGTATTGCAGCAGAAAAAATTCGAACGGGTGGGAGCGACCGAGACCGTCACTGTGGATGTTCGTGTCATTGCTGCAAGCAACCGCGACCTGCTCGATGCGGTCGATGACGGAAATTTCCGCGAGGACCTGTACTGGCGACTCAACGTACTGCCAATCCAGATTCCCCCCCTCAGGCAGCGGAAAGAAGACATTCCCCTGCTGGTCGCACACTTTTTGAAACAGTTCAGCCGCATCTACAACCGGAAAGTGGTGCACATCTCCGATCGGGTCATCGATGTCCTGCAGAAATACCACTGGCCCGGAAATGTCCGCGAATTGCAGAACTATGCCGAGCGGGCTGTGGTCACGGCAACCGCTGACGAGTTTGAATATGAACTGCTGCCTGATGTGGTCAAAGGTCAGCGTCGGCGAAAGATCAGCAACGTCAGGGCGGCTGACCTGGACGGACTTGTACAGGAACTCATTCAACACGGTGTGGAAAACTCGACAGAGGATGACAATCTTTTCTCCAAAATCGTCAGTCGAATCGAGACTGAGCTCATTTCGCAAATCATGACCGAATGCGATAATGTGCAGATAAAGGCGGCAAAACGTCTTGGAATCAACCGCAATACGCTCCATAAAAAGCTAAAAGACTATGGGCTGGACGAATCGGGCTGAGTCCGGCGCGTTCAGCGACGCGGGTTATCCGGATTGAAACGAGAAACAGGGCCGCTACCAATCGTTTTTTGCAGGAATCGATCCTTCCTCAGCTTGTCCGGAAACCGGAGTCTGCTCAGCTGAAACATCGTCAACGGTTTTACAAAGATCAAACGTGGACTTTTTGTCGAAAATCACAGTGACCTGCTTTGCCGCCAGTTACCTGGTGGCGTTGCTCTGCGAGATATCCAGGCTGTTTTTCCGCCTGCCTGTCCGCTGGGCAATCATGTTCGGCTTTGGCGTAGCCGGGCTTTTCGCGCAAGGTGTCTACATCGTTTTGCAGACCAAGATGAAGCTGGGTGACCATTCACCGTTGGCCAGTTGGTCGGCCTGGTGCCTGTTGGCTTCTTTTCTGCTGGTAGCAAGTTACCTCTGGCTGACGTACCGCCATCCGAAGGCTCAAACGGGCCTCTTCATTCTGCCGCTGGGACTGGCACTGATCGGCATCGCCGAACTGATGCGGGAGACACCACAATTCAAGGAGAGCAGTGCCAGGTCCATCTGGAACTCGGTTCACGGTGGGTCGCTGCTCCTGGCAACGGTCATCATGTTCCTCGGGTTCGTGATGGGGTTGATGTACCTGTTTCAGTCCGCCCGCCTCAAGCAGCGGCTCAAGACGGCGACCCGTTTCAAGTTACCCTCACTGGAGTGGTTGCAAAATTCGACCGAGCGGGCGTTGGTGCTGTCAACGGTGCTGATGGGATTCGGGGTGATTTCCGGTTTTGTGCTGGCTGCCATTCATTCCAATGGCGCCCAAAAGTCGGTGGGTGTGGGAGACCCGATCGTCTGGTCGTCGATGGTGATGTTTGCCTGGTGCCTCGGTGTGACTTTGGTTGGCCGTGCCTACAAACCGGTACGCAGCGGTCGGAAAATGGCCTACCTGGCCTTCAGTTGTTTCTTTTTCCTGTTGCTGGAACTGGCATTGGTTCTGTCTGCCGGACACGGCAATGAACAGGATCTTCAGAGTGCGAAACGGATCGATGGGATCCGGTCGGCACAGGAGGTTCGCTCATGAAATTTCAACTGGTTGGCTGCAGCCACAGCAGGACGTCCATCGAAATACGTGAGAAACTGGCTTTTTCCGCGGAACAGGTGCAGGTGGCCTTGAAGCAGTTTCGTGAAAGCTATCCGAATTCGGAAGCAGTCCTGCTATCCACCTGCAACCGGACCGAGTTTTACGCGGCCTCCGAATCCGAATCGGCGATCCCAACCCATCAACAGATGATAGAATTCCTTGCCCGGGCCCGTGGGTTGAAGGTCGATGAGATCCGTTCTGAACTGTTTACCGAATCTGACGAAACGGCGGTCCGGCACCTGTTCACCGTTGCATCTTCCCTGGACAGCATGGTGATCGGCGAAGCCCAGATCCTCGGACAGGTCAAACAGGCCTATGAACTGGCGGTCCAGGACAGCCTGTCGATGCCCCTCTCCCACATGGCTTTCCAGACAGCTTTGATGGTCG
This sequence comes from Planctomycetota bacterium, assembly GCA_036336715.1. Classification (GTDB taxonomy): domain Bacteria; phylum Planctomycetota; class Planctomycetia; order Pirellulales; family Pirellulaceae; genus JABAAE01. Next base: position 33,447 of record JAYZFP010000215.1, on the reverse strand, counting down.
CCAAGAAGGTTGCCTCGGGAACTTCCATCCAGCATAAGCGGATCAGTATTCCCAGTGTCGCCGTCTGCGAATTCGCCAGACAGATCTTTGAACGTTTCGATGACAAGAAAATCCTCGTCATCGGAGCAGGAGAAATGGCAGAAGAAACGCTGGTCTACCTCAAAGCCGAAGGGGCCAACAGGATTTCCGTGGTCAATCGCAACATGGACAGAGCCCTCGAGTTGGCCAGCCAGTTTGACGGTCAGGCCCGGCCCTGGAAGGATTTAATGGTGGAACTGGAGTCGGCCGACCTGGTGGTCAGTACAACGGGAGCTACCGAACCGATCGTGACGTCCGGACCCTTCGGAAAAATCAAGGAAAAACGGATGGACCGGACGCTTTTCGTTCTGGACCTTGCCATACCACGCGATTTTGCTGCCGAGATCGCCGAATTTCCGAACGTTTACCTGTTCACCATCGACGACCTGCAGAGCCAATGTGAGGAGAACAGGCGATCGAGGGAAAAGGAATGGCCCAAGGCACAGCGGATTATCGAAAAAGAGACCGGTGATTTCATGGCAGAAGTCAATCGCCGAATGACCGGACCGACGATCAAGCGGGTCCGTGAACTGGCTGCTGAAATCAAGGAACTCGAACTGGTTCGCCTGGTTAACAAGCTGGAACTGCGGGACGAAAAGATCGAAAAGGAAATCAGCATTTCCTTTGACCGTTTGATCAACAAACTCCTGCACCCTCCGCTGGAGTCGATTCGGGACGAGGCCAGGTCGGGTGAGCCGACAGGATTGCTCAATGCTCTGAAACGACTGTTTCAGATTACCGATTAGCCGGGAGGGAACCGAGTGTTGCAGATAAAAATTGGAATCCAGCTGAACAGCCTCAGGCAATCCTTCAAGCGGTCACTGGAAACTGCCGCCCGGTTGGGAGCCCAGGCTATTGAAATTGATGCCCGCCATCAATTGAAGCCCGCTAACCTTTCTCGAACGGCCATTCGGCATCTGCGAAAAACGCTGGAAGACCTCAACCTGACGGTGTCCGCGGTCACGTTCCAGACGCGTCGGGGATACGCGGACCCGGATGGAATTGAACGCCGTGTGGAAGCCACCAAATCCGCGCTCAAAATGGCTTATGACCTGGGGACCAATGTTGTGGTGAACCAGATTGGCAGGATTCCGGACGAGGAACAGCAAGACCAAAGAAACCTGATGCTGGCCACCCTGTCGGACATCGGCCACACCGGCCAGCACGTTGGTGCTTTCCTGGCAGCCAGGACGGGCACCGAGGGAGGACAGGTCCTGCGGAACCTGATTGAGCAGCTTCCAGCCGGATCCCTGGCGGTGGATTTTGATCCGGGCAACCTGATCATCAATGGTTTTTCGGCTGGCGAAGCGGTTCGTGAACTGGGGGCCCATGTGATTCATGTGCACGCACGCGATGGAGTCCAGGATCTTGCCCAGGGTCGGGGCCTGGAGGTTCCCCTCGGCAGGGGTTCGGCCGACTTCCCCCACCTGCTGGGTGTTCTTGAGGAGCACCAGTACCGGGGTTTCATGACGATTCAGAGGGAACACGCAGCGGATCCGCTTCTGGAAACCGGCCAAGCGGTTGAATTCCTGAGGAATATCTGAGTCTTTCGCCAGGAGTGCCGGCTGGTCGCAGTCTTTATCCGGCCAGGGAAAGCGAACTCACCTTGGCCAGCTTTGGCAGATGCTGGCTGCGATCGCAGTGTTATTTTTTTCTCGGTATCGACAACGTTGGCCGGAATCCCTCTTCCCCCTCCACACCGGGACGGGGAACCAGTGTGCGCGGGTTTTGAACCACCCCCACCGGTCTCGAGTTTTCCGCGATGTCCTTTTTGAATGCGACCAGCATCGCATCCAGTCGGCGGACGATCGCCGGGTGCTGCCCGGCCAGGTCGGTTTTTTCGCCCAGGTCGGACTCCAGATTGTAGAGCTCTCCGCTGACAAACAGTTTCCAGTTGCCGGACCGGACGGCTCGAAGCTTGCCCCCCTGTTGATAGAAGAAACGGTCATGAGGAGTTTTGCCATCCGGCTTGGTCAGCACGTCGAGGATGTCTTTTCCGTCGAGCACCCTGTCGGTCGGAATGCGGGCTCCGGCCAGCCCGGCAAAGGTCGGCAGGATATCCAGTGCTGAAACCAATTCGTCGGAGACGCTTGCGGCGGCGATTTTCGCCGGCCACCTGATCAGGGTGGGTTCCCGATGGCCCCCTTCGAATCCGGAGCCTTTTCTCCCCCGCAGGGGCCCGCTGGAAAGTCCACCTGCCGCACCATTGTCGGAGGTAAAAATGACCAGCGTGTTTTCGTCCACGCCATTTGCTTCGAGGGCGTCAAGGATCTGTCCCACGCTCCAGTCAACTTCCTCGACCTGGGCCTGCTCCACCGTTTTGGCGGCCTGCATGAAGCGTGGACTGGCTTTTCGGGGAAAATGGACAAACGCGTGAGGAAGATAGACGAAAAAGGGCTGTTTCCGGTGCCGGCTGATAAAGTCGATCGCCTTTTCGGTGAAACGTCGGCAGAGAGTTGCCTGATCGTTCATGTCGGAGACCCGGTCAACGACCTGCGTGTTGTTCAGTATGGGAAGGTCGGGAAAGGGCCAACGCTTCAGCCCCGGCCACATGTCATTGGAATAGGGGATGCCGAAATACTCATCAAATCCCTGGCGGGTGGGGAGGAACACCGGCTGATCGCCCAGGTGCCATTTGCCAAAACAGCCCGTCCGGTAACCGGCGGTTTTCAAAACCTCGGCAATCGTCACCTCGCCGGGGTGCAATCCATGATGGTCACCCGGGAACAGGACAGCGTGTCCCGATCCGCGCGCCAGTCCAACCCGTTGGGGATAGCATCCGGTCATCAACGCCGCTCGGGAAGGCGTGCACACGGGGGAGGCAACGTAAAAAGAAGTCAGTTTTTTTCCTTCACGGGCCATCCGGTTCAGATGGGGCGTCCGGTTGGTCTTCGAGCCAAAGGGTTCGATATCACCGTACCCGAGGTCATCTACAAAAATGATCACAAAGTTGGGCGGACTCGATTCCATCGAAACGGAATTGGCTGTTGGAGACCCTTCCTGTAGAGATCCACAGAGGCAGCCCTCGGCCCATGTGGGGTAGAAGAGAATGCAGAGTGGAATCAAGCCGAAAAGGTTGGCGGCACTGTGCACTGCACGAACTCCCGGACCTGTTTATTTGGATGAATCCGCTTGGCTGCTTTCCGCTTTGCCGTAAAACAGCATGTGTTGCCACGGCAGTTTGTCGAACTGTTTGACCAGCTTGAAACGGTTGGCTTCCATTTCTTTACGGACCTGCTGCTTGCTCATTTTGTGCAGCAGCTTGATGGGAACGTCGGGGTCCTCCAGACGGAACTCGACCAGCACGATGACACCGCCCGGTTTTAGAGACTCGTGCATTGCTTTGAGCATGTACTCCGGGTGGGAAAACTCATGGTAAACGTCCACCAGAAGGATCATGTCGACCGAGTTTTTGGGCAGGTGAGGATTGTGAAAGGATCCGAGGATGGGGACGATGTTTTCGAGGCCCCTTTTTTCAAACCTCTTCCTCAAAAGATTCAGCATTTCAGGCTGCACATCGACACCAAACACGCTTCCCTGCTGACCGACCATTTCAGCGATTTGAAGAGTGTGAAAGCCGTTGCCACATCCCATGTCACAGACGGTCATTCCCTTTTTGACGCCCAGATTGGCCAGCATCAGGGAACACCGTTCTTCGCGTTCGCGTTCATTTCGTATCAGCCATTCAGCCCCGCTGTAGTGCATGGTCATCGCGATTTCCCGGCCCATGTAAAAGCGGCGACCTCGCGGAATCTTCGGTACGGCCTCCTGGTCCTGCTCCTTTTCGGCAGCCTCGGCGAATTCGTCCTGCGCCCCACAGTTCGGGTCGGCCATGCCCAGCCCGCCCAACAAAACCAACAGCATCAGTGTGTATTTCATTTCTGTTTCCCCAAATGAAGATGTAGCATTCTAGCACGAATCGGCAGCTCCGGTTAAAGAATGCGAGACGGTGAGCGGGAAAAGCGGACACGGTTCTGTTAAATTGGGTGTCCCGGGATGACCCGGGACGGTCTTGCCCAGAGGAGTCTTTGGTCAGGCCTGGAGCCTGCCGCAATCAAGGAGAAATGCCAGCCATGCCAGCGATGCCAACGACAACTTTTGCACGGTCCTGCGATTTTCGCCGACGCGATTTTTTAAAAGCGGGTGTCGCGGGAATGGTGACCGCCGGGTCCGCCGTTTCCCTTTTTGGAGAGAGCGAGGTCCGCCTGCCCGTTCGACGGGATCTGGTGATCAGCAAGATTGAAAGAATGACCGTCCGGGTTCCCTATCGGCCTGCTCCGGCACGCAACATGGCCAGGGAGTTGCCCCACTGGATGTACTCGGAAATTGTCAAGGTTCATTTGAATTCCGGATTCGTTGGCGTAGGCGAGACCCTGCTGTATTACACCTGGGGTGTGACCCGTGACGAAGACGTGAAGAGGGCGGTTGGAAAAAATGCGGCCGAACTGATGTGGGATGATGAACTGGGCGCGGGTCTGCAGATGGCGCTGTTCGATGCCGTTGGCAAGGCTTCCGATGTACCTGCCCACCGTCTGCTGGGACAGCAGGTTCATGATCAGACACCTCTTTCCTGGTGGAACATTGATACCACGCCCGAGGACATGGCGGCGGAGTGCCAGGAAGCCTACCGCCAGGGATACATGGCGTACAAAACCAAGGGTCGACCCTGGTTTGACATCTGGAACCAGATGGACCAGTCGGTAAAGGGTTTACCGTCAGATTTCAAGATCGACATGGACTTCAACGACACCCTGCTGGATGCCAAGCGGGCAATCCCGATTTTGAAACGGTTGGCCGGGTATCCACAGATCGATATTTACGAGAGCCCGATTTTCCAGGATGACATCCGCGGCAACCAGGCGATTCGCAAGGCGACGCGGGTTGCCGTCGCCATGCACTACGGAAACCCGAAGCCCGTGGTCGCGATCCGGAACAGTATCTGTGACGGGTTCGTCATCGGTGGTGGTGCCAGTGGCCTGATGCGGAGCGCCCACGTGGCCGCCGCCGCTGATCTGAAATTCTGGCTCCAGCTGGTGGGAACCGGAATCACGGCTGCCTGGTCCCTGCATTTCGGTGCGGTCTGCAGCCATGCCCGGTGGCCGGCGGTCAATTGTCACCAGCTTTATCAGCATTCGCTGCTCAAGGACCCCATCCAAGTCAAAAAGGGTTACGCCCGGATACCGGAGAAACCGGGCTTGGGAATTGAAATTGACTGGGGAGCTGTCGACCGGTATCGCGTTGGGAAACCAAAAAAACGTCCGGACCCGAAGCGTCTGGTCGAAACCAGCTGGCCCAACGGAGACAGGATGTATTTCAATCACCTGGGGGGGGTCAACTTTGTCCTCAACCCGGCGCGGGAGGGAAAAGTTCCCTACTACGTGGATGGTGCCCGGACCCGTCTTTACAGTGATGATGGATCGGAAAAATGGCAGGGTCTCTACGAGCGTTCGGAAAAGGGGCCCCTGCTGGTCAATGGCTGAAAGGGTTTCCCCTGACGGGATTCCCCCTCAAGCAGGCGACAGGGCTTATTTGTTTCCGGTTTTGTCGTCACCAGTTTGATTGAGAAAGAGAACCAGGTTCTTCGTCTGCCGGGCGGCAGCGACAATGTCGACTTTGCCGTCGCCATTGAGATCGGCCACCTTGATGTCTTCCACGGCCACCTTCCCGGATGACACCGTTGTCTCCCTCCATTTTTCCCCCCGGGGATCCAGCGGGGTGAACATCTTGATGCCCGGTGTACCTGGATCGTTCATGGCTCGCCAACCAACGACTATCTGGTCCGAGCCGGCACCGAGAAAATCCGCCACCGCAACGGCATGACCATCCTTGAGACGGCTGTCCAGAACCCGGGTGGGCAACCATGGCTCACCCTTTCGGGGTGGTTCAGTGTAGACGGCCGAAACGTTGCCATGTTTGGGCTCGATGGTGGCCAGGAAACGTTTCCCGCCTGGCAGCCGTCCATCGCGGATTTCCCCTGCAAAATTCTCCGTCAAACGGGTCGCTTTCCATGAATCCGCTGTTCGGTCAAAGTGCCAGACCCCCTCCTTTCCGGCAACGATGATTTCCTCTTCGGGATCCTCGTCCCAGTTGACGACATGAAAATTGTGGGACAGGTGCATGAAATCGCAAACCACGTCGATCGACCAGGCAGCCTGCGGATCGGTCGGCATGGTGTATTCAAGTAGTCTCAATCCATTTCCTTCACCGTCGACGCTCCCCCTCCCCCGCAGCGGTTTGACATGCAGGTGGTAACGGTCGTTTTTCCCACGGACCCAGTGCATCCGGTGAACGCTTGGTTCGTGATGTAATTTTACCGGGGTCCAGAGACGGGTCCGGTCTTCCGGCGGCACCAGGTAGAAAACCGCTCCATCCCGGATCGACTCCCGGTAGTTCCACTGCCCCCCGACCGCGATTTCACACTTGCCGTCCCCATCGATGTCCCGGGCGGTGATGCAGACATTGTCCCGCTCAGTCAGATTGCGGGCCAGGAGGTGCTTTTTCCAGCCCGGGTTTTCATACCATTGAAAAGTTTTTTTGTCGGCCAAAACGATGTCGGTCTTTCCATCACCGTTGACGTCAGCCATTTGCAATCCATATCCGATTTCGATTCGGTCAATTTCGACCATCTTCCATTGGAATTCCGGTGGATCGTCGGCAGAAAGTCGGACCGAAAGCAGGCAGCAGAGGAACAGGAGGACCAAAAAGGATCGGGGCATGATGGATGGCAGAAAGAGGAAGGGGCGTCGGGATACCGCTATCCTAACGGACCCGCACGAACCCTGCACCGAGCTGGGATGAGATTCGATCTGGCCCACCTCAGCCGCCCGGGGCCCAGCGGCTTCAAGCGGTGGAGCTGAAGCATCGCACACGGCGACCGTGTAAGATGAATGCAGAATCACCCCCGGTTTGGAGTTCCATGATCATCCGTCCAAGCTTCCTGTCCCTGTTGGTCCTCTTTTGCGGCATGGTTTGTCCAAGCTGGATGCCTGCGGAAGAAAGTTCTAAACCGAACGTGTTGTTTATTGCAGTAGACGACCTCGCCAACACGCTTGGCTGCTACGGTGACCTGGTCGCAAGCACACCCCACCTCGACCGTTTGGCAGCCAGTGGTGTCTGTTTTGACAGGGCTTACAACCAGTTGCCACTTTGTAATCCCACGCGGGCTTCGGTCATGACAGGTCTCCGCCCCGATCAGATCAAAGTCTATGACCTGGACCGGCATTTTCGCGACGAGCTGCCCAATGCGGTAACCCTTTCGCAGTCCTTTCGCCGCGCCGGCTACGAGGCTGTGCGGGTCGGCAAGATCTACCATTACAACGTACCTGCCTCCATCGGAACTGACGGTTTTGACGATCCCCCTTCCTGGGACCGGACGATCAATCCCAAAGGCCGCGACAAGTCAGAAGAGCACCTGGTGTTCAACGCGGAGCCCCATCGAAAGATCAGCGCTGCCCTGAGTTGGCTGGCGGCCGAGGGTACCGATGAAGAGCAGACCGATGGTATGGTGGCCAGCGAAGCAATCCGGGAGCTGAAGAAATTTCGGGACAGCCCGGAACAGCCCTTTTTTCTGGCGGTGGGGTTCTTTCGGCCACACACACCCTACGTCGCTCCCAAGAAGTATTTTGGGCTCTACCCACTTCAGAATCTGAGGCTCCCCTACGCACCTGCAGATGACCGCAGCGACATTCCCACCGCGGCATTTGCCCATAACTGTCCCCTGCCGCATTACGGTCTCAAGGAAACCACCCTGATACAGGCTACGCAGGGCTATTACGCTTGTGTCTCCTTTATCGATGCCCAGGTTGGCAGGATTCTCAACGCTCTGGACCGGCTCGATCTGGCCAAGGAGACGATTGTCGTCTTCTGGAGTGACCACGGATACCATCTCGGGGAGCACCAGGGCATCTGGCAGAAAAGAACGCTGTTTGAACAATCGGCCCGCTCCCCGTTGATCATCCGGGTTCCCGGTAGAAAGGGCAACGGCCAAGCCTGCCGGCGGGTGGTGGAATTCGTTGACATTTATCCGACGATCACGGCTGCGGCTGGTGTTCCAACGCCCCGAAACCTGGCCGGTCGGGATCTTTCGCCCCTGCTGGAGGATCCGATTCGACCCTGGAACAGTCATGCCATCACGCAGGTCCTTCGTCCGGCGGACGACCGTCTGCAACAGCCGGTCATGGGTTGCAGCATCCGAACGGAACGATGGCGATTGACCGAATGGGCCGAGGGTCGGGAGGGAGTCGAGCTTTATGACCACCAGGCGGACCCGCTCGAATTCAACAACCTGGCCCGGGAGCCGGATGGCGAGGCGAAGCGGGTCATCCGGCAACTGAGTGTTCTACTTCGTCGCAAGGCATCGGGCAAAACTCCCACGACACCATTCAATCCCAAGCGGCTCTGAGGCTCCGGGCTTGGTCGGTGGATCGTCGGATTTGGCATTTGTCTCCCGCACGCCGTCCTACGGTTGCTGAAAGAAGAGCAGGAGCAGGGAGAGGATGCCGAAAGGGATGCACCACCAGGCAAAAAGATGGAACCTGCCTTTTTGGATGAAGCTTACCAGCCAACAGAGCGAAACATAGCCAACCCCGAAAGAGAGTAGCACGCCGATCGACAGCAGCCAGGGTGAGTGTGCCGGTCCCGCACCCTCCCCGCTGAGCGTAAAGATTTCGTATGCGGTAGCACCTGCGATAATGGGAATCGCCATCAGAAAGGAAAAGGTACCGGCGGCTTCGCGTTTCAGCCCCAGCAGCAACCCCATGAAAATGGTGGAACCACTCCTTGAGACTCCGGGCAGGATTGCAAAGGCCTGCGCCATGCCGATCATCAATGCGGTGACCCAGCTGGATTGCTGGTAGTCGATCGGGTTTTCCCTGGTGATCCGTCGGGATGCCAGCAGGATCCCCCCGGTGACAATCAGCATCCAGCTCGCCAGCCAGGGATTTTCAAGCGACTGGGCACTGTACTTCTTGACCAGGAACCCGAGCAGGGCTCCCGGCAGGGTGCCGACGATCAGCAGGACAATCACACGACGATCCTCGTGCAGTAACCTGAGAATTCGCTGAAAGTAAAACACCAGGATCGAAAATAGCGTCCCGGCATGCAGCATGATGTTGAGCGTTCCATTGGCTTCCTCAATTCCCAACCAGTGGCCGGCCAACACCAGGTGACCCGAGGAACTGACGGGGAGGAATTCGGCGATCCCCTGGATCACCGACAGCACAGCGACATCCCAAAAATTCATGGTGTCCGGATCGCCCGAGGCCGGAGGGGCTCGGGCAAACGCTTCTCCTCGCCAAACAAAAAAACTGCGGATATATTGTGAAATAGAAGATTGATCAAAAAACTACGGTTTGCCCATCGCATTTCCAGGAATTCCGGGTGAAATTGGTCAAAAAAGGGCTGGATCCTGCATGCCCTGCCGCCAGGACAGTAGCTGGGAAGATTGGGTCACCCAGGCCCAATCGCTGTCGCCAATCGCCGTGGCCGATCGCCAGGGCAAACTGCAACCCCCAGGGACCCATCCGAAAAAGCCGTCCCAGGCGGTCTTCATCCGCATTCAAAACCATGAAACCCGAAAGGTATCTCCATGATGGCTTCGTCCCCGCAGACGATGTTTGAAAAGATATGGAACCAGCATGTCGTACATCACGAAGAGGGCAAGCAGGCGATTTTGTACATTGACCTGCACCTGGTCCACGAGGTCACCAGTCCGCAGGCGTTTGAAGGACTGCGGATGGCAGGCAGAAAACTGCGCCGCCCGGAACTGACGATTGCCACACCCGATCACAATATTCCCACCACGGATCGTGGGCTTCCCATAGCCGATCCGGTTTCCCGGCAGCAGGTCGACACACTGCGAAAAAACTGTCAGGAATTTGGCGTCCGGCTTTACGACCTGGACAGCATTCACCAGGGAATCGTGCACGTGATTGGCCCCGAGATGGGCTACACCCAACCCGGAATGACCATTGTCTGCGGGGACAGCCATACGGCGACTCATGGAGCTTTCGGCGCGCTGGCATTCGGAATCGGCACCAGTGAGGTGGAACACGTCATGGCCAGCCAGACTCTTTTGCAGTCCCGGCCTCAGACCTGCGAACTGCGGGTGGACGGGGAATTGCCCCCTGGGGTGACTGCCAAGGACCTGATCCTCTACATCATCGGGCAGATTTCCACCTCGGGTGGCAACGGTTATGTCTTTGAATATACGGGGGACGTGATCAGGAACCTTTCGATGGAAGAGAGAATGACGGTCTGCAACATGTCGATCGAGGCGGGTGCCCGGGCCGGCATGATCGCTCCTGACCAGATCACTTTTGATTACCTGCGGGGCCGGGAAAATGTGCCTGCTGATTTCGAGGCAGCCGTTGAAAAATGGAAACAGCTTCCCAGCGATCCGGGTGCCGAGTATGACAGGGTCCAGTTGTTTGCTGGCAAGGAGATCACGCCGCAGGTTACCTGGGGGACCAACCCCGGACAGGTTTGTGGAGTGGATGAAAAAATCCCTTCGCCCGCCGATCATGATACCGAGTTGGCCCGAAAGACGACCTCGGCCGCGCTCGATTACATGGGATTGGAAGCGGGTGCCCGTTTGCAGGATGTTTCCCTGGATCGGGTCTTTATCGGTTCCTGCACCAACGCCAGGATTGAGGATCTCCGTGCCGCGGCCAAGGTTGCCAAAGGGCACAAGGTTTCCTCCGATGTCAGTGCCATGGTGGTTCCTGGAAGTGGGGTGGTCAAAAAGCAGGCCGAGGAAGAAGGCTTGGACAGGATCCTGATGGAAGCGGGCTTCGAATGGCGGGAAGCGGGTTGCAGCATGTGCCTGGCCATGAACCCGGACAAACTGGAACCGGGCGAACGATGCGCTTCGACGTCGAATCGGAATTTCGAGGGAAGGCAGGGCAAAGGGGGGCGGACCCATCTCGTTTCGCCCGCCATGGCCGCCGCCGCCGCCGTGACAGGCAAATTTATCGACGTTCGTGATTGGGATTACCGGGGCTAGTGATTCCAGAAGCACACTCGGGTGACTCGTATTGATTTCCGGCCGTACGGAATTTTGCGCACGGAATTTTGCGCACGGGAGTTTTCCTGGCGAAGGCTTTTCGGACCGGGAACAGGTTCAGCTGAGCAGTTCGCGGATGACCTGACCATGGACATCGGTCAGGCGGCGACGAATGCCGTTGTGGTAATAGGTCAGCCGGGTGTGATCGATACCGAGCAGGTGCAACACGGTGGCGTGCAAATCGTAACTGTAGGTGGGCTTTTCTACTGCCTTGAATCCCAGCTCGTCGGTGGCACCGAAGGCGACGCCTCCCCGGATGCCCCCGCCGGCCATCCAGGCGGTAAACGCGCCCGGGTTATGGTCCCGCCCTTTGCCCTGGGCAGCCGGTTGCCGACCGAATTCAGTCGTGCAGAGGACCAGCGTTTCCTCCAGCAGTCCTCTCTGTTTTAAATCCTGGATCAAAGCGGCGGCACCACAGTCGAGCAACGGACCGTGTCGCCCATGGTTGGCCTTCAGGTCTTCGTGGGCGTCCCAGTTGGGCCTCGGCGGCGCGATGTTGTCGGCACCGCAGAATACCTGGACGAATCGAACACCCCTCTCGACCAGTCGCCTGGCCATCAGGCACTGTCGGCCGAAAGGTTCCCATTCGGGGACATCCAGGCCATAGGCGGTTTGGGTTTGCCGGGTCTCATGGCTCAGATCGGTGACTTCCGGGGCGCTCAGCTGCAGCCTGGCAGAAAGTTCATAGGCGTCGATGCGAGCTTCAAGATCACTCCGCTGGATTCGCTGCTGCAGGTGCTGCGCGTTCAATTGCCGCAAAAAAGATTTCATCTCACGCTCGCCACCGGGAGTGATCCCCTTTTGCTGCGGTGGGTACAGGTCGGCGATCGGCGGTTGACCGGCGGTGACTTCAATCGCCGTGCCCTGCACCCGGGCCGGCAAAAATCCGCAGCCCCAGTTTGCAGGTCCTCCGGGTGGAACGCCACGGGAATCCGGCAGGACCACGAAAGAGGGGAGGTCCCGGTTTTCATTGCCCAGACCATAGGTAATCCAGGATCCCATCGATGGAAAACCGGGAAGCGTAAAGCCTGTATTGATCATGAAAGTAGCGGGTCCATGCAGGGCGCTTTTGTTGTGCATCGAGTAGACAAATGCCATGTCGTCGACACACTCTGCAAGCCGGGGAAACAGGCTGGACAGCCAGCGACCAGACTCCCCGTGCTGCGAAAATCGAAAGTAGCTCTTTTGCAAATTGCCAGGTTTGGATGCAAAAAACTGGACTTTGCCCGAGTTGTCAAAGGGCTTGCCGTCTCGCTTGTCCAGCTCGGGTTTGTAGTCGTAGGTATCGAGATGGCTGACGGCACCCGGACAAAAAATCTGGATCACCGATTTGGCTTTTGCGGGTCGGTTGGGAAACGGCTTCGGTTCGGCATCCCGATCGGGACTGGCCAGCAGACCGTCCTGGTCCAGCAGGCTGGTGAGTGCAACGCCGGCCAATCCGCCACCCGCCTGCCAGAGAAAATCTCGGCGGTCCATCGGACGGGTTGCCTGGGCTGTCGATCGATCAACTTTTTTCATCAGCGGACTTAATCGAGATAGACAAATTCATTGGCATTCAGGATCGCGCGGCAGAGGTAGAACAGTCCGTGTTCATTGGCAAGCCGGATGGAGGACGCCAGTTCCTGTTTGGAGGGTGTCCTCGAAAAAGCCAACTCGAATGCCAGTTGGATCTGAAGGCTGGTCGTTGACTCGGTTCGCTGCAAGCGACGCGCGAAGTGGCGGGCCTGGTCGATCATGAACGGGTTGTTCAAAAGGGCCAGGCTTTGCAGGGAGGTGGTTGTTTCGTTTCGTTTCGGGGTCAGGCTGGATGGGTTGGGGCAATCCAGGACCTTCATGAATCGATTCGGTACGCTTCTGACAGTAAAGCGGTAAACGGTTCTCCGCCACCATTCGGGCCGATCCGCGGTGACAAACCGGTAGACCGGAGCGTACTTGTCCACGTACTCGAAATCCTGGTAACCGGGCCCCCCGCAGGAGCGATTCAGGGTTCCACTGGTGGCCAGGACAGCATCCCGCAGTGCCTCGGTCTCGAGGCGTCTGGGGCTCCATCTCCAGAGCAGGCGATTTTCCACGTCCAGCTGGAGGCCGAGGGGGTTTGAGGAAGACGATTGACGGTAGGTGTCGGAGGTGACGATCAATCGCTGGAGGTGTTTGAGGCTCCAGTCGTGCTCGATCAACTCACTTGCCAGCCAATCCAGTAATTTCGGGTGCGAGGGTTTCCCTCCCAGAAAACCGAAATCGCTGGGAGTTTCCACAATGCCCCGGCCGAAATGGTGGTGCCAGAGCCGATTGACGATCACCCGGGCAGTCAGCGGATTCCGGGAGTCGACAATCCATTCCGCCAGCGCCCTCCGCCGGGCGCCCTCTTTGGATCGGATGCCCCCGAAACGGGGATTCGATCCGGCGATCAAACTCAATCCACCCGGTTCAACCTCCGGGCCCCTGTTCTCCGGATTCCCCCGGATCAGGAGGTGAACCGGTTCAATTTTGTCTCGTGGAACTGCGGCGAAAACCAGTTCGGCCGGTTCGTCGATCGACTTCAGTTCCTCCTCGATTTGACCCCGTCGAGCCGTAAGTTCCCGGATCTGTTTTGCGACGGCCCCGTTTTCCGGTTCGACACTCCGCAACCAGGGATCCCCAAAAAAAATCTGGTCGTGGCCGATTCCGTTCCCGTCATCGGTGACCACCAATGTCAAAAACCGCTGGCGGGGCTGGATCGCGAACTCAATTGGAATGCCACCGCTGCTGCGACCGACTCCCGTTCTGGAAAAGACCGTTTGTCCGTCAAGAAAAATGTGGACTGCGGCGGACGAACCGGCATGTTTGCCACCAAATCCCATGGTGGAAGTAAAACGGAGATTCGTTACGCCCAGCTGGTTCCGGATTTCCTCCAGGTCAAATGTGATTCCCTTGTTGGAATGGATGCTCAGCAGAGTGTGGCCTGCCTGGTTGAAATCGACTTCATCGAGATCCGTGAAATCCTGTGCATGACAGGGGCCTTTTTGAAAGTAGTCCCAGCAAGCTCCACTGGTGCCCGGCAGGGCGACCCTGAGCCCGCTGGAGGTGATCTGGACTTTCGTTTTTTCGTTCCTCTCACCATCGGGTACAAAGCATCCGTCGACAAATCGGGAGAGTCCCCGCACGAAGCGGTTGGTCCTGACATCCTTCAGCATTCCCGTATTGCCCTTGAGAAAGATCCCGGTTCGGGGATCGAGTGCCAGTCCCCCCGGCGCATTGCCCGAGCCATTTCCCCCGGCAACAACGTCTGCCAGGTCGAATGTCTTTCCCAGGGATCTGATTTGCAGGTTCACCCTCGAAAGCTCCCTGTTGAGAGTTTTTTTGCGATCGCGCAGACGCCTGAATGCTTCCAGGCTGGTAGTGACCCGGTCCTTTTTGGAGACTCCAGCGAAAACCGCCGCCAACCGGTAGTAGTCTTTTTGGGGAATGGGATCAAACTTGTGGTTGTGGCAGCGGGCGCAGTTGATGGTGAGCCCCATCGTCGAGGTCAGGACCGTTGTCACCAGGTCATCCAGGTCATCCGCCATGGCCTGGCGCCGAAGGGTTTCACTGACAGTTTCTTCGATCCCGGTAAAGTCATAGGGGCCGCAGGCCAGAAAGCCGGTCGCGATGTTGGCCTCGACCTTGTCAGGTTGGAGAATATCACCGGCGATCTGTTGCAGGAGAAATTCGTCGTAGGGGCGATCCAGATTGAAACTCTGAATGACATAATCCCGGTAACGCCAGGCATGCAGTCGCCTCTGGTCCCGTTCATAGCCATGGGTGTCTGCATAATGTGCGATGTCCAACCAATGCCTTCCCCATCGCTCACCATAGCGGGGTGAGGCCAGCAGGCGGTCGACCAGTTTTTCATAGGCATCCGGTGAGCGATCGTCGAGAAACTCCGCTACTTCGTTGGGGGTGGGTGGCAAACCTGTCAGTCCAAAAAAGAGTCTCCGGATCAGCACTCTTCTGGTAGCTGGACCCGACCTGGAGAGCGGCGTTGCCAACATCCGCTGATCAACGAACTGGTCCACGGGATGGGCTGGTCTCCGGTTCCCGTTGGAATTCAGGGTTCCGGAAAACGGAAGAGCGGGGCGACGTAAAGGTTGGAACGACCACCAGTCCTTTCCCCCCCTGTTGTCCGTCGAGAATTCATAAGGGCCCAGGCGGCGACCAGCGGGCCATTCCGCCCCGGCCAGGATCCATTTTCGGAGCCGTTCCAATTGACGTTGGTCAAGAGCACTGTTCTCCTGCGGCGGCATTTCTCCGGAACGGATCCTCTCCCAGACCTGACTGCCTTTCAAGTCTCCGGGGACCAGGCCAGGTCCCGTGTTGCCCCCGCGAAAGGCGCTTTTCATGGTTGTCAGGTCCAGGCCCCCTTTTTTCTCCTGGCCGTTGTGGCAGTCCACGCAATGGGCGGAAAAGAGTGCGGCTGCCGATGTTTCGAAGTCGGAGTCAGGCCGCGGTGGTTCGAAACCCTCCGCTGGCCGGCTGACAAGTGTCAGCAACAGGAAACAAAAATACGGAATCAAGAATGATTCCGTATTGGCCCGGATCCCGGGAATGAAGCTGGAAGTCGGCGTGGACCGCGACGAGAGGTAACCTTCTGACGCGTCTACAGTTCGTTTTCGTGCTGGCACGGTTCCATGACTTTAGTGTTTCTTTCGATGGCCAGGACCGTCGTCTTTTGATGGATCCCGTCTTCGCTGCTGGCAACAATTGGCAGGACCTGCCTCTTGTCCGGCATGCTCAACCGAACGGTAAAGGAACCGTCTTCGCGGAGCGTCACTGGTTCACCGGCTACGGTAACCCGCGAATTCGGCTGCGTGGCACCAAAGACGACCATCTCGGCGTCCACTTCAAACTGGAAACTTCGGTTGATACCCATCATCGATCCTTCAGCACCGACACCGAATCGGTTGGAGGACGGGTTGCCAACCGGGCGCTGAAGCCGCTCTTCAAGCACTTCCTTGACTTCGAGGATCGAATCATCTTCGTGGTATCCACCGCTGAGTGCGTAAACTTTCTCACAGTTGGCAGCGAGATCCGTCCAGTTTTCATCGATATCCGACGGGGTACCCGGTTGGGGTGTGGTGACCTTGTTACTGCGTGCTACGGGATAGAAACGACCATTGCTTCCTTTGTATCCGATGCAGACGCGATAGGTCCTCGGTGGTTCGGTGACATCGATGTACCAGTTGGAAACTCCGCCATGGATTTCAATGTCCCGCTCGATTTTTTCGCTGGTGCTGGTGGTGGTGGAGCTTTCCACGTGAAAGACACGCAGTACAGGGGTTGCGTTATGCCAATATTCAGCCATCGAGGCCTTCACCCGTTCGATGGCGTGGCGGGAGATCTGCCAATGGGCGTGAAGCCAGTAAGGATCGCGGACCAGCAAAACCAGTCGATCTCTCGATTCGTCACCCTCGTGACCTTTGGAATTGCTCAGGGCGAGATCCCGAAGCCTTTCCCGTTCCGCGATTTCCCTTTGGATTTTTCGGGCGATTCTCTGGTTTCGTGCCACAGGTTCCTTGGCTTTGGTTTTTCGCTCCCGCACCGTTTTGGGCTTTTTGGAAGTGGGCCGTTTTTCGCTTTTGACCTCTTTTTTGGTGGTCGGCCTCTTGGCGGCCGTCTTTTTACGGGCAATTTTCAGGAGTGCTTTGATCAGGTCGTCTTTTCGCATCGAATGCCAACCGGTGACTCCCTTTTCCTTGGCTAGTTGCGATAAATCCTTTGCGGAGCGGGATTTGAGAGAGGCTTGTGTAATCACGGGTGGATCCTCCGAAGACACCGTTGTACGCTGCAAGCCAACCTCTGACCTGTCACGACGATGTGGTGCGAGTTCTTTAGGGTGGGTTCGATGCCGGGATCCGTTCCGACAACATCACGCGGGAGTGATTGATTGAATTCAGCGGGCGGGTCTTCTGAATCCTGAATAGTGCCTTTTACGCCGCCGTTCTAAGCGTTAAAAGAGCGAGAATCAGCACTTATCATGATACCGATTATATTGGTCAATTGCAAAAAACAAACCCCCATAAGGGTGGTATGGGGCCGTCGGCGTTTTCTTCCTGCTAAGAAATTGTTCCTAAGTTGTTCTCAAAAAAAAGTTTACGTCTCTTGTACTAACTTTGTGAAAAAAATCACGAACACCCATTGTTACCCACCTTGCCAGGTGATAAATTGAAATTGACTGATTTGGCACGTACGGGTTCATGAAGCAACAGCTGGATTCGCCAGATGATCGTAGTTCCATGGCCAAGGCAATCGACCAGGCAGCGGAGGTTTTTACCGCTTGCCTGATGATGGTGTTGCCGGGGGTGGGTGGCTATTTCCTCGACAAATCCCTGAAGACGCTGGTGCTTTTCACTTTGCTCGGGTTTTTGTTCGGTTCGGTGGCAGCCACATGGCAGATCATCAAGCTCGTCAAGCGGCCGACGCAGGGTCAAGTTCCCGGAGTCGATGCCGGATCGCGGTTGGATGTAGAATCGCCGAACACGCACGGTTCGAAACCCGAGGAAGACAGCCGGTAACGATGTCCGGGTAATCATTTCAGGCAGTGATCGCCTTGCGGGCACAGGATCTCAGGGCCGGACATCAGCCCGCAGCCCCGTTGGTCGCACTGGTTTCGGGCGACAGGTCGTCGCCAGCGGATTCCGCAAAGGTACAAAAGGCACAAAAGGTAAAACAGTGAATCGGTTTTTGTCACTCCTGAGACAAAAGGGCCTGTCTGGCTGGCTGGCGCGGGCATTGTTGTTGAGTGGCTTGCTGGGAATGGCCTTTTTGGTCTGCGCCTTTTGGACCGCCCGTAGCCCTGGTCAGTTCATCGACTGTCAGAATGCTTTCTTGGCGGTCCTTTTGACCTCTGTTCTGGCCCATTTGCTGGCCGAGTTTCCACGGGGTGACAAACATGTCCTGTTGCGCCTGACGGGCCCCATCTGGGTTCGAACCGGCCTGCTTTTGCTTTTTTTGACTCCGGGGCTCTCCGGGGACCTGTTAAACGACTCATACATCTATTACATTTTGGCTTTTTATCTGGTCGGTTTATTCAGCGAGGTCTCGATCACCAGCCTCTCCACCTGGCGAATTTCGGAGACAGGAGCGCCAGTCGTCGAGCTTGTGTCCTCCCGCAAAGTTGAAGGCAGGCGGTAGTCGAACCCCTTTCGTCGAATGAAAAAATGATTTTTTGCGAAGAAAAAAAACATGATGCATCCGGGACGGGTTCTCCTGACGCGAAGGCGGAAGGAGCCGACGACCCGGATTTGCACAAATCGGACGAACACCCGGAAGGTAAAACCAGGACGGATGGACATGCTGACGATGGACATGGTGACGATGGGCATGGTGACCACGGGCACGGTGACGATGGACACGGTGACGATGGACACGGTGACGATGGACACGGTGGTGGAGACCATTCCCACGATGGGCATGGGCCTATCGATTACCTGAGTACCGCTCACCTGTTTGAGCACGTTCAGGACGCTCCCTCGTTTCATTTGCCAACCGGCAACTGGACGGTTGAGGATGCTCATGACGGGCATGTTGCCATCCCGCAGTTATACGAGGGAAAAGAGATCACCCCGGGCATGGGTCCGATTCAGCCGATGAAGCTGAAGGTCACCAAGTTCATGGTGATTGAGGTGCTGGTCTTTGTGATTGCCCTGCTGCTGTTTGGTTGGCTGGCAAGGCGAATCAAGGGAGGCAAGCCGGCCAGGGGTCGGTTGGCCAATCTGCTTGAGGTGTTTGTTGTATTCATCCGCAACCAGGTGGCGCGTCCGGCCATTGGAGAGTCGGCCGGTGATCGTTTCGTGCCGTTTCTGATGTCGCTGTTCATTTTTATCCTTGGATGCAACCTGATGGGTCTGGTTCCTTCCATGGGATCCCCGACGGGTGCCTGGGCTGTGACTTCAGTGATGGCGATCCTTGTGTTTGGTGTGGTTTGCGGCGTGGGGATCAGGAAATTTGGAGTGGTCGGTTTCGCGCTGGCCCAGGTCCCCCAGATGGACCTGCCTTTTGGTCTTGGTTATGTGCTCAAGCCCATGCTGTTTGTCATCGAGATGTTTGGCCTGGTAGTTAAGCACTTCGTTCTTTCCGTTCGTCTGCTCGCCAACATGATGGCCGGGCACATTGTCCTGGCGGTTTTCCTGGCCTTTATCGGGACCACGGCAAATACCCCCCTGAAATACGTGGTTTGGCCGGCTTCCGGCGGAGCCTATGTCGCGATCCTGTTCCTCGAGCTGTTTGTCGCGTTTTTACAAGCATACATTTTTACTTTTTTGGCTGCATTGTTTATCGGGGCAGCGTCTCACCGGCACTAGTTCCCGATGCAAGATTTTTAGTTTGGAGAATTTTCGATGTTTAAATGGTCTCGTGTTGCGATTCTGTTTTGTGTTGTTTTGCTTTTTGCTTCCACTGCCAGCGCACAACCTGAAGGTGAAGTGCAGGAAACCGCTGTGAGCGTCAGCGAGGGCGGAAACCCGGTCAAGCTCTACGTTGCAGTGGGTGCCGGCCTGGTCATCATTGGTGCCGCCCTGGGAATTGGCATGATCGGCAAAGGTGCCTGTGAAGGGATGGCTCGCCAGCCCGAGAACTCCGGTGCCATTCAAACCGCCATGATTATTTCGGCGGCCTTGATCGAGGGTGCTGCGTTCTTCGCACTGATCATCTGTCTGATGGTTGCGTAACCGGAAATCCAATTGTCTTTGGAGTCTCTTGGCATGTTTTTACTTGCGCATATTAACGGCCTGTTTGCAGCAGGTGGTTCTGAGCAGCCTGACGCTTTGGCCTGGTCGCCGGACCTCGCGCTTTTCACGCTTCTGTTGTTCATAGTGTTCGTCGCGGTTCTCAGCTTTTTTGCCTGGAAACCAATCATGGCGGCACTGGATGAGCGGGAAAAATCCGTAACGGAAAAGATCGATGCAGCTGAAGCCAATGCAGCCAAAATGGAAGGCCTCAAGAACGAGTACGAGGCCAAGTTGGCGGCAGCAGCCGAAGAAGCTTCCCGCATGGTGGCCGAAGCCAGAAAAGATGCCCAGTCCGCCAAAGACAGGATCCTGGCTGAAGCAGCCGCAGAGGCCGATCGGCAACGGGAACGGGCCATTGCCGACATTCAGAGTGCCAAGGATGCGGCGGTCAGGGAGTTGGCCCAGAAGACCGTCGACTCGGCAGTTGTCCTCGCGGGCGAAATGGTGAGAAAAGAAATCGATGCTGATGTTCATCGGCAGTTGATCCAGGATTCGCTCGACAGATTTTCGAGTGTCAACTAACCGGGAAGATCTCAACAGAGAATTTCATGTCTGACCAGGAAAAAAAAGCCGGATTCAGTACCGACCAGCAGCACATTGCTGGCGTGTATGCGAAGTCCCTGATCGACGCGGCAGAAAAGGCCGGCAATACCGAGACGGTTTTGGAGCAGCTGGATTCTTTTGTCGTCGATGTTCTGGGCAGCATCGTCAGGCTGGCGGATGCCCTGGAATCACCCAGGGTTTCCCAGGAGGATAAAACCCGCCTGATCGATTCGGCGCTGTCCGGCAAAGCGGATCCGACACTGGTCAATTTTCTCAAGGTACTGAATGCCCACTCACGGCTGGATTGCCTGAGGGCCATCAATTCCCGTGCCAGATCGTTGTTCAATGAACTGAGAGGTCGCGTTGAGGCGTTTGTCACGGTCGCGGATGAAATGCCACAGGACATCGAGAGTTCCGTTGCGGAAAAACTCAAATCGATGCTCGGAAAAGAAGTCATTCTGAATGTGAAAACCGACCCCGAAATCATCGGGGGCATGATCGTCAAGGTGGATGATACCGTTTACGACTCGAGTGTTGCCAATCAGCTGGCGCAGGTCAGGGAAGCGGCTCTTGAGCGGACGGTGCAAAAGGTGCGGAATTCACTGGAGACCTTTGCGGCCGAAACGGAAAACGAAAGTAACTAAATCAAACAAGAAATCGAAATCCTGAGAGGGATAGACAAATGGTAAAGTTCAACGCGGATGAGATTGCTTCGGTAATCACCAAAGAAATCGAGCAATTCGACAGTCAGGTCGACGTTCGCGAAGTCGGAACGGTCCTCGAGGTCGGTGACGGCATCGCACGGGTTCACGGTTTGACGAATGTCGCGGCCGGGGAAATGGTTGAGTTTCCCGGTGGGATTATCGGCCTCGCGTTCAACCTGGAGGAAACGTCCGTTGGTGTGATCATCCTGGGGGATTACCTCAAGATCAACGAAGGGGATGAGGTCAAGGCACTCGGGAAACTGCTTTCCGTTCCAGTGGGTGATGCGGTTGTGGGCCGCGTGCTTGATCCGCTGGGAAATCCGCTTGACGGCAAGGGTCCGGTCAACTCGGCCGAGTCGCGGCTGGTGGAAACCATTGCGGCAGGCGTTTCGGAGCGAAAGCCGGTTCACGAGCCGATGCAGACCGGTATCAAGGCTGTTGACTCCATGACCCCTATCGGAAGGGGCCAGCGAGAGCTGATTATCGGCGACCGGAAAACCGGTAAAACGGCGATCGCCATTGATGCGATCATCAACCAGAAAGAGACAGGCGTTAAGTGTTTTTACATCGCTGTGGGTCAGAAGGACGGTGCCGTAGCCGGTGTGATCAAGTCGCTCGAAGAAGCCGGTGCGATGGAATACACGACCGTCATCGTGGCAGGTGCCAGTGCTCCGGCTCCACTGCAGTACGTCGCGCCGTACGCGGGCACGGCGATGGCCGAGCAATTCATGTACCAGGGAGGGCATTGCTTGGTCGTCTACGATGACCTGTCCAAACAGGCAACTGCCTACCGCGAACTTTCGCTGTTGATGCGTCGTCCCCCCGGGCGTGAGGCATTTCCGGGTGACGTTTTTTACTGTCACTCCCGCCTGCTCGAGCGATCGGTCAAGTTGAGTGATGAGCTGGGCGCCGGCTCGATTACTTCGCTTCCCATCATCGAGACGCAGGAGGGCGAGGTATCGGCCTACATTCCAACCAACGTGATTTCGATTACCGATGGACAGATCTACCTGCAGCCCGACCTCTTTTTCGCAGGGGTTCGACCGGCAATGAATGCCGGTATCTCGGTCTCCCGAGTGGGAGGTGCCGCCCAGGTCAAGGCGATGAAGAACGTGGCCGGCGGTTTGAGGCTTCAACTGGCAGCTTTCCGCGAGCTGGAGGCCTTTGCCCAGCTGGGCACCGAATTGGATCCGGTTGCACAGCGAGACCTCGATCGGGGTTACCGGATGGTGGAGTTGCTCAAACAGGGTCAATACAAGCCTCTGAACGTAGCGGATCAGATTGCGGTCATCTATGCCGGGATTGAAGGCTACCTGGACGAGGTCCCTGTCGATGCCGTCGAAAAGTGGGAAGCCGGTTTCAGCGAGTATTTTGAAACCAAGGGCAAAGCAGCCCGCGACCTGCTGATTGCCAACCTGAATAATGGAAGTGCAATGAAGACCAAGGATGATGAAACGACCAAGGCGGTCGTGGAAGCCGTTGTTGAATTCAACAAGACCTTTAAACCGTAGTCGATAGGCAAGCTGTCTTATGGCCAATGCAAGAGCACTTGATAATCGGCGAAAGTCGGTCAAGAACATCAAGAAGATCACCCGCACCATGGAGTTGATCGCGACGGCGCGATTCAAACAGGCGATGGATCGGGCGATGTCGGCGACCGGCTATACCGGTCGGATCACCCAAGTGGTCAATGATCTTGCAAACAGTGGGCTGGAGGTCAGTCATCCACTCCTCGAAAAGCGGGACGAAACCAGGTCATCGGTCCTGCTGGTCTTAACGTCCAACCGCGGTCTGTGTGGCGGATACAACGGCAACGTCATTCGTGCCGGGGTGGAACGCAAGGCAGCGCTCGAGTCAGAATCGGAAAAATTTAAACTGCAGGTATCCGGGAAAAGGGGAGTCGCTGGCCTGAAATTCCGGGGCATCGAGGCCGACCGTGTCTACACGCAGTTCGAAGACAAGCCACTTTTTTCGGAGGTTTCGGAAGTCGCCAATGGATTTCTGGATGCCTTCGCGGCAGGAACAATTGACCGCCTGGACGTCGCCTACACGCGATTTCTTTCGGTGTCCAAACAGGAGGCAGTCGTTGAAACCCTGTTGCCGCTGGATTCCATTGGAGGCCCGTCGGATGCCGGCGGCGGCGACGAAGACAGGGGCGAATCAAAACATTCTTCGGTCTACGAATTTATTCCTTCGCCGGAGAGCATCCTTGAGGAGGTGGTTCCCACCAGCTTCAAGGTCAAGTTGTTCAAGTGTTTTCTGGACGCGGCGGTTTCCGAGCAGATCGCCCGGATGGTGGCGATGAAATCGGCCACAGAAAACGCGTCCGACATGATCAAGCAACTTTCGATGGAATACAACCGGGCTCGCCAATCACAGATCACCGGCGAGATCATGGAAATTATTGGTGGTGTGGAAGCACTCGAATCATAAACAACTTTTCACCAGATAAACGAGAATATCATGGCAACCGTAACCAACGTTGGTAAAGTCACCCAGGTGATCGGCTCAACTTTTGATGCCGAATATGCCGAAGACCAGATGCCCGCGATTTACAACGCCGTCAAAATTGAGATCGACGTCGCAGGCGAAACCGAAACCCTGACGGGTGAGGTCGCCAAGCACCTCGGTGGCGGACGCGTGCGATGTGTTGCACTGGGAAGTACCGACGGCCTGCGGAGAGGTGCCGATTGCGTCGATACGGGGTCACCGGTCTCGGTACCCGTGGGCGATGCCACCCTTGGTCGGGTATTCAATATGAAGGGAGAAGCGATCGACGGCCGGGGTGAGGTCAAGGCTGATGCTTACAAGCCAATTCACCAGCCCGCTCCCAAGGTGGAAGAGCTTTCCACCAACACCGAGCTTTTTGAAACCGGGATCAAGGTGGTCGACCTTTTGACGCCTTTTGTTCGTGGTGGTAAGGCAGGGTTGTTCGGAGGTGCCGGTTTGGGAAAAACGGTCATCCTGACCGAGCTGATTGCCCGAATCGCGTCGTCGCACGGTGGATACTCGGTATTTGCCGGGGTTGGCGAGCGAACCCGTGAGGGGACTGACCTGTGGCTGGAAATGCAGGAAACACAAATCGGTGACACCGGTCGATCGGTGATCGAGCAGACTT
Organism: Planctomycetota bacterium; assembly: GCA_036336715.1. Taxonomy (GTDB): domain Bacteria; phylum Planctomycetota; class Planctomycetia; order Pirellulales; family Pirellulaceae; genus JABAAE01. Next base: position 9,198 of record JAYZFP010000215.1, on the reverse strand, counting down.
GCATGGTCTTCGGTCAGATGAACGAACCACCCGGGTCACGTTTACGGGTTGCACTCTCGGCACTGACCATGGCGGAGCACTTCCGGGACACCACCGGTGCCGACACCCTGCTGTTCGTGGATAACATTTTCCGCTTTTCCCAGGCCGGCTCGGAAGTATCGGCCCTGCTTGGCCGAATGCCTTCTGCGGTGGGTTACCAGCCGACACTGGCCACCGAGATGGGTGCTCTCCAGGAGCGAATTGCCTCCACGGACAAGGGTGCCATTACCTCGGTGCAGGCGGTTTACGTTCCGGCGGATGACCCCACCGACCCGGCCCCTGCAACCGCGTTTGGTCAGCTGGATGCCTTCCTCTATCTCGAGCGATCGATTTCGGAGAAAGGGATTTACCCGGCAGTGGATCCGCTCAAATCGTCTTCTCGAATTCTCGATCCGCAGTACGTGGGTGACCGGCACTACGAAGTGGCCCGCCGGGTTCAGACAACCCTCCAGAGGTACCGCGAATTGCAGGACATTATCGCGATTCTGGGCGTGGATGAATTGAGTGAAGAGGACAAGCTGGTGGTTCACCGCGCCCGCCGGATCGAAAGATTCCTTTCCCAACCGTTCCTGGTCGCCGAGGTCTTTACTGGCAAGCCTGGAGAAATCACGCCGTTGGCGGATACCATTCGCAGCTTTGAAGAAATTTGCGACGGTAAATGGGATCACCTTCCGGAGTCCGCCTTCATGTACGTGGGTGCAATCGAGCAGGCGGAAGAACAGGCCAAGAGAATGGCAGCAGAGGTGGAATAAAGATGGCAGAAGCAATTCACTGTGTCGTGGTGACCCCCGAGGACACGGCGCTCGACGAAAACGCCGAGTTCGTGGTCGTTCCCATGATCGATGGTGAGGCCGGCATCGGAAAAGACCATGCTCCCATGATCGGTCGTCTCGGTTGCGGAGAAGTCCGCATCCGTGTCGAAGGTAAGGGTCAGCGATTTTTCGTGGATGGCGGATTCGTCCAGGTTGACCGGAATGAAGTCTCGGTGATTACCGAGCAGGCGATTCCGGCTTCGGACCTGAACGTTTCTGAACTGGAAGCAGAATTAAAAGAAGCGGAAGCCTTGACCCCTGCTTCTGCCGAGGACAAAGCCGCACGCAGTCGTAAAATCGTGCAGGCGAAAGCCAAGCTAAAGGTGGCCTCCAAAAGGGACTAGGAGGGTGCTGTCTCAGCATCCGGGCGGGTAAGTCGAAAACCGCGTCATCAGGTGGGCCGAAAGAGGCAGTCCCCGCTGGTTGTCTTCTCCTCGGAAGCGTGGCTGGAGAAGGTCTGTCCGGGTAATTCGGAATCAGTCCGCAACCTGCCTCAGATTGATCAGTCGTACGTTCAGTCCGCGTGAAAATTCTTCGAAACAGTCATCCGTATCCCTGTTGGACCGGATCGAACGGAAGAGACAGAGTTCGACGTCAATTCCTTTCGGAACAGTCCCTGTTTCTGACCGGGAGCAATCCAGTTCCCTCGCCACAAGGGCGCTGATGGAATCGGAAGTCAGGCCCCAGTTTCTGGGAATGGTTTCCCCCTTGGCCTGCAGCCAGGAGCGACAGTCAAAAACAACGTCCTCATCTTCGACGGACAGTTGACTGAAAGAATGGACGACCCGCTTGCCCATTATTTTCCCCAGCACCTGGGCGGTGACGCTCATCAACTCCAGGCAGCGATCGTGCGAAAACCCTTCTCCCAACTGATACCGGGCATCGAGTGACCTGAACTCGTTGCAAAGTCCGCCACCCCCCACCAGGAAAACATTGCGTCTCGGCTCGGCCTTCTCAATCCAGTCGAGGATCCGCTTCCGCAGATCCGGTAAATCGAGAAGACTGCCGCCGACCTTGATGACACGTTGTCGCTTCATGGAACGGTTGCCCGCCGGGCAACGGCGTAGGCCGGAGCTGCCTCGCAGAGGGAATGACTCAAAAAGTCCACCAGGTTGAGCCAACGCTGGTCACCGAGGATTTCGAGATGGGTTTCCAGCAGTCGACTGCCGCTGCCCGAGAGGACAAAATGTATCTCACGATCAGCGGCCCGATCGAGCTGAAGCCGGACCGCTTTCTGGATCAGTCCCATTTGGGCATCGCGGCACTGATGGGCCAGGCTGACCAGGTCCTGATCATCGAGTTCCCCACGGTCCGCGCACAGCATCCGCGCCAGTCGCTGCATGGCAAAGTCGATGGTTGCCGGTCGATTGTCGGCCGTCTGGCAGCAGGAGGGGTCTTCCTGGAAATCCCCCAGCACCAGGTAAACGTCCCGCATGGAGGCAAAGAACTCCTGCGCAAGCGGCACCTGCCTTTCCCGAAAAAGTGCCTGGTTGAGTACTGCGCAGACGGGTGTTCTGATCGAGCCCGTATAGACCAGTTCACCGTTTTCGATGCGGCTGGGATCAGAATTCCCCACGGAGAGGACCTGCCCTCCTTGAAAGGGAATCAGGTCGCAGGAGGTAGAGCCAAAATCGAGCAGGAGCCCGATTCCGTTTGAGAGGGAGCCGGTCAGGTCTTCTCGGCTCCCCAGGAAAGCCGCCAGGGCATGCCAGTTGGAAGCTGCGACCCGGGAGGGTGAATCGATGGCCTCCCCTGGCTGTAGAAAACCACCCTCCAGCGAATAGACCCGCAGGTTGGCAGAACCTGCTGCCTGCCGGACCGCATCAATGATGAAGGCCACCCCCTCGCCCTTGCTGGAAAAACAGTCGCAGAGTTCTCCGGTCATTGTGAGGGCAACCGTTTCAAAACCGGCAAAGCCTGCCAGGATTTCGTGGCGAAGAAAATCTGCCAGATCGTGGGGACGCTGCCAAAGCGCGAACGCGGCCGTCAGAGCTCGGCCATCGCAGGTTGCGGCCTTGATATTGGCTCCACCGATATCGAGGCCGACAGTTGACATGGGTTTACCTGGGCTGGGTTGGGTCCGCTTGACTGACGAACTTCTCGACAGGGATCTCCTGTTTTAGCTTTTCGACATATTCTTTCAATGCGGCGTTCTGTTTTTCGGATTTGATTTTTTTCCTGATTTCCGCCTGGCACTTTGAAAATGAAACGTGTCCCTCGTTTTTTCTTTCGATGACTCGCACAATGTGAAAACCGGTCTTGGACTCGATCCGGTCGCTCAGGCGATTGACCGGCAGGCTGAAAAGCGCCTCGTCCACCTTTTCATGAACCAGGCTGCCCTGGGTGGTCCAGTCATGGTACCCCCCTTTTTCGGCTTCGAATCCCTGGGATGATTTGCGGGCGACCGCCACAAAGTTGGCACCATAAACCACTTCGTTACCCAGCTCTCCCAGACGCTGCCATGCTTCCTGCCGCGATGGAAATCGGTCGAAACGGACCATGATCTGTTCCCAGCGAACCTGGGCGGGAAAATGGAAGTCTTCCCGGTGCTCGTTGTAGTATTCCAGCATTTCGAAATGGGTGATTTCAGGATTGATGTTGATTTTGTCACGGACAAAAAAACCGGCGAGCTGACCGTTGACCCACGATTCCCGGGCCTGGCGAAGGGACGTGCCCAGCTTCCTCAGCCTCGTTTCCGCTTCGGCGGGTGTCTTGGCGTCCAGGTTTTTCAGCAGTTCCGGAAGACGCAATTCTGCAAATTGATCCCGAATGGACTGCTTGACCTCAGCCAGTTTTTCCGGCTCGGGAAGGGAGCGAATTGCATCGACAAACAGCAGTTTCTGTTCGATTGCCCGGTCCACGGCAATAGGCAGGGCGAGTTCCCTCTGTTGTGCCTTGATTGATTCGGGGGCGGCGGCCATGTTGGCCTCAATCAGCTGATTGATGTCCGCCATGACATCCGCGCGAAAGATCGGGTACCCACCTACATCGGCCATGACCGTGCCAGGGGCAAATTCTCGCCCAGCGGGGTCGATAAAACTGGCGGTTGCATTTTCCGCTGGTCGGTCGCTGGACGACGGCGCCCGGTCGGTCCGAATTGCCACGCGGGGTGTGTTCTGCGATTTGCCGGAGCCGACGGACGGTGAGGTGGCTTCCTGAATCTGAAAGCCGTATTCAAATCCCTGCTGAAAACCATTGCCCTGCTGAAAATCACTCGCTTGAGACGCCTTGGGGGGTACTGTTGGCTGAAATGCACCTTGGGAAAGGTCCGTTGCCGGTCCGCTGGAAGGCAGGCCGCCCAACGAGTTGGAAGCCTGGGAGTTGTCCGATTTCGCGGCACCGTCTGTTTGCCTGGCCGCCAGGTTTTGACTGCCGGCAATGGCGAGGATCGCAGTCAGCAACAGATACGAGAAAAGTCTTTTTGATTCCGAATTCATCCGTGAATTCCAGTAGTGCCACAGTAAAATTTTCCGCCGCGTACCCTGTGCCTTGTTCGGGCAAGTCGGTGCGCGGTAACCGGACGGGTTCCCCTCCTGCCGGGACAGAACGGAGGGGGAGTTTAGTGTACGGTCGGATTTGCCTGCAAGATCGTTTTCAGTGACTTGATCAGCCGATCCGGGTGGATCTTTCCCTCTTTTAACTTGATGTAGACGGTATTCTGATCGGCGATTCGGATCCGGTTGCCGACGGCCGCCCGCAGCTGTTCCATTCTGGATCGGACAGAATACTTGAAAACCAGGAAACCCCCGTCGTTGACAAAAATGGAATTGATCTGCCAGGTGGCCGCCAGCAATCGCAGCTGACCTAGCACAATCAACCTGCGGGCCGGTTTCGGCAGCGGTCCAAAGCGGTCCTTCAGCTCGTTGGCCAGGAGTTTGATCTGGTCGAATTTATCGATACGGGTCATGCGGCGATAGATGTCGATTTTCTGTCTCCGATCGACGATATAGTCATCCGGCAGAAAGGCAGATCCGGGCAGATCGATGTCGACATTGACCTCCAGATTACGCGGCAGTTTTTTCAGTTGCCTGACCGCATTTTCCAGCAGCTGGCAGTAAAATTCATAGCCCACAGCGGCGATGTGACCCGATTGTTCGGTGCCCAGCAGGTTACCCGCTCCCCGGATTTCGAGATCCCGCATGGCGATGGCAAAGCCGGCTCCCATCTCGCTGTACTGCTGGATGGCCTGCAACCGTTTGGCGGCGGTCGGGTTGAGGTGTTTGGAAGGGTCGATCAGCAGGTAGCAGTACGCCTGGTTCTTGTACCGACCCACCCTGCCCCGCAACTGGTGCAGATCGGAAAGTCCGTAGCGGTCCGCCTCGTCAATAAAAATCGTGTTCGCATTCGGGATGTCGACACCGCTTTCGATGATGGTCGTGGCCAGTAGCACGTCGTACCGGTGGTCGATGAAGTCTTTCATCACCTGTTCCAGCTGGCCTTCCGGCATCTGCCCATGCCCCACCACTACCGATGCTTCGGGCACGATGTGGTTCAGTTTCTGTTTCAGCAATTCGATATCGCTGACCCGGTTGTGAACGAAAAAAACCTGGCCGCCCCGGTTGAGCTCCCGCAGGACGGCGGATCGGATGACCTGTTCGTCAAACCGGGTCGTGCGGGTTTCCACCGACATCCGTTCCTCGGGTGGTGATTCGAGATTCGAAATATCGCGGACGCCGACCAGCGACATGTGCAGTGTCCGCGGGATCGGTGTGGCCGACATGGTCAACACATCCACCATGGACTTGAGTGTTTTCAGCCGTTCCTTGACATCGACTCCGAATCGCTGTTCCTCGTCAATAATCAGCAGCCCGAGGTTGAAAAAATCAACGTCCCGCGAGGCCAACCGATGGGTTCCGATGACAATATCCACCCGGCCCGATTTGAGTCCTTCGACGGTTTGCCGCTGTTCACTGGAGCTGCAGAAACGACTCAGCTTTTCAATGCAGATGGGAAACTCCGCCATCCGCTGGCTGAAGGAGTGGTAATGCTGTTCCACCAGGATGGTGGTGGGGGCCAGAACCGCTACCTGGAAACCATTTTCCACGGCTCGAAAAGCGGCTCGCATTGCGACCTCTGTTTTTCCGAAACCGACGTCACCGCAGAGCAGGCGGTCCATTGGTTTGGCGGTGCACATGTCCTGGTGGATATCCTTCAGGGATGCCAACTGGTCAGGTGTTTCACGAAAGGGGAAGGACCGTTCGAATTCATGCAGCCACTCGGTTTCTCTCGAAAAGGCAATCCCGGGCCGGGCGGAACGGCTTGCTTGCAGTTCAATCATCTCGGCGGCCATGTCCTGGACGGCGGATTCCGCCGCTTTTTTCTGCCTTACCCAGGATTTGCCCCCGATTTTCGCCAGCCGGGGACGTGTCTTGCTTCCACCGATGTACTTCTGGACCAGGTCGATTTTGGTCGCCGGGACGAAGATCTTCGTCCCTCCATCGAATTCCAGTTCCAGGTGTTCTTCGACCTGGTCCTCCTTTTCCAGCATTTTCAGGCCACGGTACCTCCCGATTCCGTGAGCGATGTGCACCACCAGGTCTCCATCCTGCAGATCCAGGAAGCTGTCGATCGCCTTACCCATCCGGCGCCGGCCCTGCCGGCGCATCTGACCCCGGTTGAAGAGGTGATCGCAGTCCACGACCAGCGTTTTTTCGCTGATCCATCGGAAACCGGTCCGCATGTCCCCCACAACATAATTCAGTCGGCCCGAGGCTGCTGTGCGGGTGGTCCCCAGCAACTCGATCAGCCGTTCGATTTCACCTTCCGTTCTGGTGATTACATAGGACTGGTAACCATCGGCAAAGTGATCGAGGTTGACACGAATTTCCCCCAGGTCCCCATCGATGCGGCCCACTGACTCAAGGGGCAACCGGCAGTGGTGGAGCGAGGTGCCGAGGGCCAGCTCCGCTGACGTGGCATGCGGGTATTGCATCAGGCCGGAGCGGACATCTGCCAGTCCCAGGAAACGGGCTGGATGGGAGACAAGCTTGAGGAATTCCCGGGCCTGGTCTTCAATTTCTTCCGGCTCGAGGAAAACCACCCAGGTTTCTTCGGGAAGGTATTCCGCAAACGGGGTTCGGTCCTGCTGCGAATGGTGGAGAGTGGTGACCCCGACCGACTCCAGTGGTCGCAGGCTTCTCTGGGTCTGGGGACTGAATTCGCGAATGGACTCGATCTCATCGTCAAAGAGCTCAATCCGCACTGGCAGAGTCCAGTCCCAGGCAAAGAGGTCGATGATTCCCCCCCGCGATGAAAACTCGCCTGGAAGTTCCACGGCGGTTGTGGGGTGCAGGTTGTGATCTGCCAGCCATTTGAGGAACTCGTCCACGTCGATCTGCTGACCGGTGGAAATCGTCCGCGAGTTTTCCCGAATGGAATCCGGCGACGGGCAGGGGGAGAGGAGACTCTTGATCTCCGCGGCCATGATTTTTTCAGGCTGCCCGTTTGCCAGCTTTTTCAAAACCCCGATCCGGCGTCCATAGTCACCATCCACCAGGGGGCGATCATCATCAGCTTCCCAGCGGGGGAATTCTGTCAGACGCTCGTTGGAATAGAGTGGGATTTCGCGATAGAGGTCATCAATCCCGGCGGAGTCCGGGGTCACGACCATCAGGGTGGAAGGAGCCCGATCGGCAAGTTCGCTGACCAACAGGGCATGCGCGGAGCGCGGAACTCCTTCGAATGAAACGGGCTCTCCAGACTGCAGGGCCGCGATGCATTCGTCGAAGCCCTTCACGTTGGAGAGGCGGCGACCAAGTGTTTTCAGACTTGTGGCCGCCTCGGCATGAGGAGCGACCTGCGACATAGCCGGAATTTTAGTGGAATTCCCGAAAAGGCAACAGGGCGACCGGCCCCCGCCCGGCTTCCCTTTGAAATTGCAGGGTGTTCAAGAGGTTCGGATGGTCGCCGGGGGGAGGGAACCCGCGCCGTTTCCGGTTGGCAATCCCGGGCATGGCCGGTGGGGGCAGCGTCAATTTGAGCCAGGGTGACGGTTCGGCTGCCATTCCTAGACCAGCCTCTGTCGCTCCCTGTTGACCCGCAGTTGAAAGACGTCCGGTCGCGAGTAGTGTCCGCTGGGATCCATGTTCTGCCGTTCCCTGAGAACCTGCTGGTAATCTAGGTTGGCAATCAGCAGCTTTTCTTTTCCAACACTGGGCTCGATCAGCCATTGGCCATCCGGACCGGCGATGCAGGATCCACCATCGTAAAAGACGTTTTCGCCTTCGACACCAAGCATTTTTTCGCGTTGGGGGGTATCTGCGGGAAGGTCTTCGGCCCGAATCAGCCCACTGGCCGAAATGACAAACAGCCTCCCCTCGGTGGCAACAAACCTGGTGATCTCATGGGTCAGTCGGTAGCAACCTGGCCACAGCATCACGTGCAGTGTTTCTCCAGCCGCATAAAGTGTCGCCCGCGCCAGCGGCAACCAGTTTTCCCAGCAGTTCAGTCCGCCAACCGAAAACTCTTTCAGCGGGTGAGTGACCAGTCCGTTCCCATCCCCGATTCCCCAGCTGAGGCGTTCCTCGTAAGTGGGCATCAACTTGCGATGTACCGAAAGGATTTGGCCCGCTGTGGGTGCCTCACCCGAAATGAAGACCCGGGAACAGTAAAGTGTATGGCCACCCCGGTCCATTCCCCGTTCGGCCACACCGAGCATGATTGAGATGTTCCTTTCCGAAGCCAGCCGACGCAGTGCGGCCAGATGATCCCGGGCCGGATCGGAATCCCTGCCGGAAAGGACCACCGCTTCGGCGAGATACTTCGCATGAATTTCTTTTTGCACGTCAGAATTGAACTGGGCAGCATCCGTGCGGCAGAGTCAGAAAGGGTATGCGGGTACCAGTGTTTCCCCAAAGCAAACCAGTTGGCAGCCCTGGTCGGCAGCCTGCAGGACATAATGGGCAACCTTTTCCAGGGTAGCCGAGCGATTCAGGACGATGGGGGCGATTTGCCCAATGGCAACTTTCATGAATTAATGCTCCTGGAAAATCTGAGGGGAAAAAGGATGCCGCCGGTTAACCTGCCCTGATCCCTGGTTTCCGCATCGGTCGGTCCGCCATCCGCGAACCCCGCCGGCGGTCGGTCGGCAGCCGATCGAAATTGCGGATCGGAACCCAAAAAAATAAACCCGCAGACCCTGCCCCCGGGGTTCATGGCTGGAAACGTGCCCTTGGTTCCAGCGGCCTGCTCCCTTTTTTCAGGCCAAGATCTCCTTGACGACCTGGCCGTGGACATCGGTCAGCCGGAAATTCCTTCCCTGGTAGAAGTGCGTCAGCTTTTCATGGTCAAAGCCAAGCCGGTCGAGGATCGTGGCCTGGAGATCGTGCACGTGGACCTTGTCCCGGGC
>JAYZFP010000214.1:0-5326 GCA_036336715.1 Planctomycetota bacterium | reverse complement strand
AACCCATCACCGCCCGCGACAATTCGGAGAAACCAAATACGGATTGGGACGTACCAGCCGTGTCATTCTCGACCTTCTTACGGTCAAGTACATCCTGAGTTATTTTGCCAGCCCGATGAAATTTTTCGGAAAGGTCGGCCTGCTGGGCGTGATGGTCTCGCTGGTCGCACTGGTCAACGTCATCGGCATGAAAGTGCTTGGACAGGTCGACATGACCGGCAATCCCCTGTTGATCCTGAGTGTGATTTCGGGCCTGGCCGCCATCCAGTTTTTCAGCCTCGGGCTGCTTGGGGAAGTCAATGCCCGTATCTACTTCAACAACCGGGAAAGAAACGTCTACGCGGTCCGGGAATCGGTGAACTTGCGCAACCGGGAAGAGTCACTCTCTCCTGCCCTGGTTCAGGAAGACGATCGGGCGCGGGCCGCCTGAGATTTCCCCGGCAGCCACCGGTGCACAGCCTTCCGTTGCGATAATGCCAATGGAATCCTGTTAAGCCCACCCAAATTCGACAGTCATTCCCTGTACTGGCGGTTACGCCGCCTCGCCCGGTTCCGTCCATTTGCTAGACTGAAGGTGCTGCCGTTTCGGGCAGTTGTTCCATATCGAACTCCGCCAGAGAGATTGCCTTGTCTGCCCAGGTCGTGAATCATCCGCTAGTCGATCATCACCTCAGTGAGTTGAGAGATATCTCGACACCCTCATCCCTGTTTCGAAGGTCCATCCACCGCCTTTCCTGCCTGCTTGCCTATGAGGCGACGAAAAACCTGACGACCCGTGTGCACCGCGTCCAGACGCCGCTGTGCGAAACCGAGGGAAAACGGCTCGACCAGCGGATTGCCCTGGTACCGATTCTCAGGGCGGGATTGGGAATGGTGGACCCGATTCTCGACTGGATCCCTGAGGCGGAGGTTTGGCATCTTGGCCTCTACCGCGACGAGTCGACCGCCCAGCCGGTGGAGTACTACAACAAACTCCCGACCGACCACGTGGATGACCTGGCACTGATCCTGGATCCCATGCTGGCTACCGGTGGCTCGGCGGCCTCGGCATGCATGGCCTTGAAAAAATGGGGCGTGCCCAATATCAAGCTGCTCTCGGTGATTGCAGCGCCGGAGGGGGTTGCCGCACTGGAAAGCGATTTTCCAGAACTGGAAATTTTCGTCTGTTCCCTCGATGAACGTCTAAACGATCAGAAGTTTATTGTCCCCGGACTGGGTGACGCCGGCGATCGAATATTCCACACCTGATTGGTTGAATCCACCGATCGCCCCGGAACGAATTAATAGCAATCATCCCTGGATCACAAGAACCGTGTTGGTAGAAATCGAGAACCTGACCAAAACCTACGGCAATTTCACGGCACTCCGGGGGTGTGATCTGGAAATCGAACCCGGTATCGCGTTCGGACTCCTCGGTCCCAACGGTGCCGGGAAAACCACCCTGCTCCGGCTGCTCCTCGGTTTTCTCTTCCCTACGGCCGGCCGCGTGCGGGTAGCCGGTTTTGATTGTCACAGCCAAACCGTCGAGGTTCACAGGAAACTCTCGTACCTGCCCGGGGATGCGCAGCTTTTCGGTTCAATGCGGGGCCGTAAAGTCCTGAGGTTTTTTTCCCAGTTGCGTCCTGATTGCGATTTAAAAAAAGCGATGAAACTGGCCGAAAGGCTGGAACTGGATCATTCGCGGAGGGTGGCCTTCATGTCCACCGGAATGCGCCAGAAACTGGCACTTTGCGTCTGTTTGAGTACCCGGGCGGACCTGACCATTCTCGACGAACCTACGGCAAACCTTGATCCAACGGTACGGGGCGAAGTCATTCGGATCATAGATGAACTCAAGAGCGAAGGTAGAACCATCATTTTCTCTTCTCACGTTCTGTCCGAAATCGAGGATGTCTGCGACCGGGTGGTCATCATGCGGAAGGGCGAAGTCGTGCGAGACCTTGAAATGCGTGAACTGAAAAGCCGCCATACCATTTCAGCCCACTGCCCGGGGAGGCGATTGGAACTTGACGGTCAACTCCGTGAATCGGTTCAAATTTCATTCAGGGACGAACAGTGCCGGATGCATGCCAGTGGCGACCTGATGCCGGTATTGGAATGGCTTTCCAGGCAACCCGTCTCCGGTGTGCGGATCGAGGGGGTTGGCCTGCGAACCATCTACGATGAATGTCACGGTGAAGACAACAGGCCGGTTGAGCCCGCGGGCCAACACGACTCGCCCTCCCCCCCTGCCAACCCGGAACATCCGGTGGAGGTGGTCTGATGAGCTGGGCATTGGTCAAAAAGAATTTCGACGAATCCAAAATCCTGCTGATCGCCTGCTTTCTCGCAGTGATTGTCATTTGCGCTGTGAGGTTGTGGATCGTCAGCCAGATCGAAACCAGCAACTTCAAGCAAATCATCGAATGGCTGCCGGGAGACCTGGAAAAACTGTCGGCCGTCCCCTTCAGCTGGCTGGTGACTTATCCGGGCCGGATCTCGCTCACCTTCCAGGAGCCAATCATCATCCTCTGTCTCGCCGTGTGGTGTATCGCCAGGGGATCGGACTGTGTCAGCGGGGAACTGGGCAGAGGAACGATGGAAATGCTGCTCGCTCAACCGGTCAGCCGAATGCAGCTGCTGTGGTCGCATACGCTGGTCACCATCGTCGGCGTGGCCATCATTTCCGCAGGTACATTCATCGGTATCTGGCTGGGAATCCAATTCACTACGGTGCATGAAAAAATTTACCCCAGTATTGAAATCCCGCTGGTGCAGCGTGAGATCCCCATTCCGTTCATGGATCCTGTCGAGATAGATACTCCCATGAGCGAAAAAGCCGACATCTGGTTATTCCTGCCAGCGGCGATCAACTTTTTTTCCTATGGTGTCATGCTGTCAGGTGTCACCGCGTTGATGAGCTCCTGGGACCGATATCGTTGGCGGACCATCGGCATCGTGACCGCCTTTCACATCTGCCAAGCCTTGACCAAGCTGCTGGGAATGGCTTCTCCCGCCTATTCCTGGGTTCTTTATTTTTCCATTTACTCCGCCTACGAGCCGGAGTCGATTGTCCTGATCGCGGATCGTCAACCGGCAGATACCTGGAACTTCCTGGTCACCCTCAATGACGTGAATCGCCTCGGCGGTATGGGATACAACACAATCCTCCTGACTGCCGGTGTACTGGGATTCGCCCTGGCTTCAAGAATCTTCAAAAAACGTGACCTTCCTGCTCCGACCTGATAGGATCTGAACAAGAGGAACCCGAGGTTCCCCAGTTTGCCGACCGGAGTCTCGAAATGAAATGTCCCCGCTGCCAGTTCCTGTTGACTCGTGGCCGGGTGGAAAACGTCAACTTCAGGCGTTGCGACGCCTGCCACGGTAAACTTTTCCAGCTCGACCGGCTGAATCGCCTGGCAGCGACCAGCCGTCTATCATCTGAACAGCTGATGGAAACCTGGCACAGTCACCAGCCTGCGTTGAAAACAGGCAATAAAGTCAAGTGCCTGGAGTGCCGGTACAGCATGGAAACCTGCCAACAGCGGTTCGGTGTCACGTTCGATCATGCGTACTGCAACGGTTGCCAGATGGTCTGGCTCGATGCCGGTGACCTCGAAATCTACCTGCTGGCCTTCCAGGTCAGCGAAAAGGGAAAAGAGCTCCAACAGTTCAAGAAGATCCACCAGAGCATGCCTGCCGAACAGAAAGCGGAACTCAACAGACTCATCGAAAAAAGGCCCCCCGATCAGGACCAGCAGACCACCAACCCGTATGGGGATCCGGCCTGAAATTGCCCGGAATTCCAAACAGGTTTGCCGGCAGCCGGTGAACGTTGCTTTCCCGGGGGAGCGGTCCCTCGAGATTCGTCTTAAAAAAGACGATCGGATCGGTTAGAAAATGGGGAACCTGAATTCATGGATGATTACCTTGTTCAAAAAAATCAAAAAACTGTTCCGCAAAAAGAAGTCCGAGACACGGGACCGGAGAACGGAGCTCAAGCAGGCATTTCCGGATTTCCCGGACTCCACGCTGGACATCCTGATCGACGTGGAACCTTTTACGATGACCTCCCCGGAGCGGATTGAATCGCTCTGCAACTCGGTCGACTACCTGTGTCAGCAGGGGATTCCCGGGGACATTGTCGAGTGCGGCGTCTGGCGAGGAGGCAGCATGATGGCCATCGCCCGTTCATTGTGCCGCCACGGGGACCTGGAGCGGCAACTCCACCTTTACGATACCTACGAAGGGATGCCCCCCGCCCTCGACGTTGACAGGGACTTCACGGATGCAGCCGCCTCCACCCTGTTGCAGGAACAGGAGAAATCCGATCCGAAATCGATCTGGTGCTATTCTGCAATCGACGAAGTCAGAAACAACATGTCACGAACCAGCTACCCGAGCGAGAGACTTCATTTTGTCAAAGGGAAGGTAGAACAGACCCTGCTGGATGAAGTGCCCGAGAAAATCGCATTACTCAGGCTGGACACCGACTGGTATGAATCGACCAAAATCTGCCTGGAGAAACTTTTCCCCCGGCTGGTCGATGGCGGTGTGTTGATCGTTGACGACTACGGACACTGGCGGGGCTGTAAAAAGGCAGTCGACGAGTACTTTACCCGGATGCAACTGCCCATGTTGCTACACCGCATCGACTACACAGGTCGAATCGGCATCCGTACCAGCGGTCCTGAATCCTACCGTCAGAAACGGTCTGCCTGATGTCAGAACAAAAGCTCCTGCTCAATCTCGGATGCGGAGGCAACTTCCACCCGGACTGGACAAACCTGGACCTGGTCTCGGCACATCCTCAGGTTCAGCAGGCCGACCTTTCAAGGGGAATCCCCTTCCCTCCCGATTCTGCCGATGCCATCTACCATTCCCACCTGTTGGAACATCTCACCCCCACCGACGCGACGGGATTCCTGGCAGAGTGCCTGCGAGTTCTCAAGCCGGGGGGTGTGCTTCGCATGGCGATCCCCGACCTGGAACAGATTGCTCGACACTATCTCGAATCCGTGAAAGTTGCCTGGCAGACCCCCGAACCGGTAGCATTGGCCAATCACCAGTGGATGCAAATGGAAATGCTGGATCAACTGGTCCGGAACCAGTCGGGTGGAGAAATGGGAAAAATCCTTGCCGCGCCCGGGCAGGTCAACCATTCCTTCATTCGTTCGCGGCTCGGCCAGGAAATCGAGACCGCTCAATCCCACAAGACAACCAAAGGCTCAAAGCCAGGCTTCCTGGCTGGCCTGCTTGCAAGGTTCCGGCGCAAAATGCTCCGTTTGCTCCTTGGAAAAAAAGGGCTCGGGCAATGGGACGTGGTAAACTTCCGACGCTCCGGCGA
>JAYZFP010000213.1:0-35340 GCA_036336715.1 Planctomycetota bacterium | reverse complement strand
CCAGAACTTGATGCCCCACGAAGAGAACCCGGGTTACGCCTTTACACGGGACAAGTTTTTCAAAGAACTTCCGGAGGCCCTCCGTTCGGCGTCAGGAGTCGTTGCCCGCGCTTATCACCGGATGGCCCGCCCCCCGGAATTTGAACTTTATGACCTGGTCGAGGACCCTTACGAGTTCAACGATCTTTCCAGTTCGAAACGTCATTTCGCAACGCTGCAAAAACTGAAAACCGAGCTTTCCAGGTGGCGGACACGGACGAAGGACCCATTGCTCAACCCACGCAACCTTTCGAGGCTGAAAAAGGAAATCGATAATTGCATGGAAAATGGCAAACCAAGCAAAACCAAATTAAACCTTACGTACACCGATTATTTTTTCGATGAGTGACTCACGCCAGCAATTCAATGGAATAAATTCCGGACACAACCTACCTGTCCTGGCGGAGTCTTCGTGTCAGCGTTCGATCGAGCAAATTGGCGAATCGCTGGAAATCCCGGTCGTCAAAAGCTTTTGGGCCTTTTGTCTCCATTCCCGCTGATCGTAGTTCATCCATCAGGTTTCGGGTAGCGAGACGGTTTCCAATCGAGCTCTCATCGTACATCTCACCTCGCACCCCGATCGCCAGGCATTCTTTTTCCACTGCCCTTGCGGCCAGTGGAATATCTCCCGTGATTACGATATCGCCCGCCTGCAGGCGACTCACAATGCGGTCATCCGCTTTGTCTGCGCCATAAGGGACCGTTACAACCTGGATCCGGTCCGACTCAGGGGCACTGACTGTCTGATTGGCTACCAGGATGAGTTGCACGGACAGGCGTTTGGAGGTCTTGAAAAGAAACTCCTTGATCGTCCGGGGACACGCGTCCGCGTCGACCCAGATTCTGACTTTTGACAACGGGCGCTCCCACACAGTTTTCTTTTTTGGAAATTGTAACTTGATCACCGCCTGCTATCAGCGATGGCCCCAACAAAACACAGTGAAAATCGGGTTTTTCACGTGATTCATCTTCAACAGGAATTTTTCGAAAAAAAACCTCCCAAAGAGGCTTGAGTAGAAAAGAGAGCAATCAACTCCTTCCCCCTGAAAGGACATCACCGTGAACAACCAACCACAAAATACCCCGGCATTTGTAATTGCTTCCTGGATCGCCCTGGCGATCGGCTCTGCAGGCTTCCTGATCGGCCTCTGGAATTCGGAGATGAATCTCGAGGAAAAAGGGTATTATTTCACAGTGCTGATGTTCGGCCTGTATGCAGCTGTCTCGGTGCAGAAAAGCGTTCGGGATCGCATGGAAAAAATTCCTGTTTCCGATCTTTATTACGGTATTTCGTGGTTTGGAATCGTTCTCGCGATCGCGCTTTTGGCAATCGGCCTTTTCAACACACAATCGATCGAAATGCACCATAAAGGGTTTTACGCCATGGCTTACACGTTGGCACTTTTCGCCGCCATTACGGTACAGAAAAATACCCGGGACCAGATCCAGCAGGCAGATGCCTATCGGGTCAATTCTCCGGAAAAACAGGTTTCGCCATTTTGAGGAACTGACAAACATCCACCCAACCATGATCCACTCTCAATGAAACGCGGCGGCAGCCGCGTTTTTTCATGCAATCGCAGCCAAACCACTTGTCTGCCGTGCAACAGCATTCCGGCACAAGTGATACACTGGTGAAGATCATCCATGCCCTGCCGAATGCCTTCACCCCATTTCCCTTGATGGCCGAAATCCAGAACCAACATCCTTCCAGGCAAGTTGACGATTCAACGCAGCAGGTTTTAAAAAGGGAACTGGGGGTCACAGATGCCACCTTCCTTGGCCTGGGCTCCATCGTGGGGACAGGCGTTTTTGTAAGCATTGGAATGGGTGCCGGAATCACCGGTCCTTCGGTAGTCCTGGCGATCGGGGCGGCTTCCTTGTTGGCTCTCTGCAACGCTCTCAGTAGCGCTCAATTGGCGGCCAATCATCCGGTCAGCGGTGGAACCTACGAGTATGGTTACCGCTACCTTCATCCTCTACTCGGATTCCAGGCCGGCTGGCTTTTCCTGATTGCCAAAAGCGCTTCTGCTGCCACCGCAGCACTCGGTTTCTCCTCCTACCTGGTCCACTCGCTGAATTGGCCCCCCGAAAGGATCCCAACGTTGGCCGCCGGGACAACGCTAATGCTCACCCTGCTGGTTGCAGGAGGCATCAGTCGCTCCAACCGGGTCAACACCCTGATGGTCAGCGTCACCCTGCTTTCCCTAGGCTACCTGGTGGCCATTTGCATCACTTCAGTCGACGAGAACAGCTTTCAAAGATTGAGACCGATGTGGGCATCTGTTTTCAAACACCCGGCCAATTTCCTTCATGCCACAGGCCTGATGTTTGTCGCATTTACGGGGTACGGAAGGATTGCCACACTGGGAGAAGAGGTCCTTCAACCTCGTAAAACCATCCCCCGTGCTATCCTGCTGACCCTTCTGGTTTCCGCCCTGGTCTACGCAGTTGTCGCCTTGTCGGCCCTGATGATCGTGGGCGATCGCACACTGTACCAGGCCACGCTTCAGAATGCGGCTCCGCTCGAAGATGTGGCCCGCAAAATGAACCATTCCGCGCTGCTGGTTGTAATCACGTTGGGTGCCATGACCGCCATGCTGGGTGTTCTTCTCAACCTGATACTCGGTTTGTCGAGGGTATTGTTGGCCATGGGCCGGAGGGGGGACATGCCGGCTTATACTGCAGGGTTGGCCACCCGTAGCAAATCCCCCGTTAACTCTGTCCTGACCATGGGCCTGTTCGTTACCGCCCTGGTTTTTGCCGGCAGAATTCAATTCACCTGGTCGCTTAGCGCCTTTACCGTTTTGATCTACTACGGGTTGACCAACCTCGCTGCTTTGCGATTGAAGAGGGAGGAACGCCTTTTCCCCCCGTTTTTTTCCTGGTGCGGCTTTGCCAGTTGTTGCTTCCTCGTCTTTTGGCTCGACCCCACCACCAAGCTGTTTGGTTTGGGAGTCCTTGGCAGTGGGTTTGCCTGGTTTTGCCTTTGCAGCCGTTTGCGGACTGGAACCAAATCATCAGAATCTTCCATTTCACCTGATGAACCGACTGTCCATCGGGAGTAAACTGGCGAAAAACACTTTTACCGGAATAACTGATGATTCAAACCACCTGCAACCTCCTGGCACTTCTCTGCTTTCCCCTGGTTTTCTTTTTTGATTCTACAAGCTTGACTTTACCGGAAGCCCAGCATCAGGAAAGCGGGAAACCCCGGGAACTTTTCAATGGCAAGGATCTGACTGGATGGCATGCTGACATCCCGGAGGCAGACACCAAAAAGAATTTGAAAAAAACCTTTATCGTTCGCGACGGCAATCTGGTCAGCCTGGGACGCCCCTTGGGACACCTGATCACGGACGCAAAATTTGACAACTACCGCCTGGACGTGGAATACCGTTTTGCCGGGAAACCTGGAAACTGCGGCGTTCTGGTCCATGCGTCAACGCCTCGAGCGCTCTACAAGATGTTTCCCAAGTCGATTGAAGTACAGATGAACCACCTTCACGCCGGTGATTTCTGGTGCATCGTGGAAGATATCAAGGTTCCTGACATGGTCAAAAGACGTGGTCCTGAAAAAAACTGGGGCATCACCGAAGGGAAAGCCAGGAGAATTCTCAATCTGACGGACGGCTCGGAAAAAAAGGTTGGAGAATGGAATGAAATGAAAATCGAATGCATCAAGGATCAGGTAAAGGTCTGGGTTAACGGTGACCTGGTCAATCACGGCAGCAACTGCACTGTCAGTCGGGGGCAAATCGCCCTGCAGGCCGAAGGGGCCGAGGTCGAATTCCGAAAATTGACCCTCACACCGATCAAAAAACTCTCCCAATAAGAATTTCATCGCCTGAAGGAGAGTGGGGCAGACAGGACCGAACGAACCCGTCCACAGTTGGGATTAACGATCTGAACCCAAGGTTGACCCCAAATGACTGTTCCGGTAGCTACCGGGCGGGCCGAAGTGTTCAGACGGTGAAGATAACGGAAAAGAAAACTCTCCACCGGGAACGCCACGCAAGGGGTTCCCGGTTGTATGACGTCGCGGAACCATAACACGAAGAATCGCGCCGCCTCAGAATCTGGCCGCAGAATCAAAAGGCAACGCGCTCCACCCATTCAGCCCTGCCTGGATCAGCCGTTCAGGGTGCCGGGGGCTTCACCGAACAGTGATTTGATCTCCGTGACTTTTTTGATGATGTATTGACTACCCTTTTTCGCACCGGTTCCCTTGAGGATCACACCGGTCCCACAGTGGTAGGCCAGGTTAAATCGGTGAAAATCACCAAAGCCAACTTCGACACGGACCGATGGCTGCCCCATGATGTCTACGAAGAAGATCTTGGCTTCATCCAGGTTGTCGGACATGCGAATCCTGCCCTGGACAGTAATCTTGTCGCCATCCGCTCTGACAAAGCTCGCAAATTCCCTTTCGCGATACGGCTGGTAATCGGAATGTTCCAGGCCGGGCAGCGGCTCTTCGGAACGGGCAAAAGAATCGATATCGACCCCAAACTTTTGCAACAGGGCAAGATGAAGTCGGCCAAGTTCCTGGTTTTTGTCGTAGCGAACATAGCGACCGGTTCGGATCATTCCCTTGCCCCCCGCAAGAACCATCGGTATCCGGGTGACAGTATGGTTGTCACTGTGCCCCATTCCGGAGCCGTACATCACGAGGGTGTGATCGAGAAGCGTTCCGTCACCTTCCCTTTTGGATTTGAGACGAGTTAACAGAGAATCGAATTTTTCCATATGCCAACGGCTTATTTTCAAAAGCGATTCCAAATTACTGCGACTGAAATTCCTGAAGAAATGCGACAGGTAATGATGCTGCTCACGGATTCCAAGAAAATCAAAAATCATCCGGCTGTTGCTGTTTCCAAGCATATAAGTAACGCAACGCGTCGAATCTGTCCAAAGCGCGAGGACGATCATGTCCAGCATGGACTCTACCTGGTCATCCAGGTTGCCAGCCAATGGAGGACGATTCATCGTGGGAAGTTTCAGCTGTCTCTGGTTTTCTTTTAAACCCTCGAGTCTTTTCTCCGACTCTCGAACCACCTCGAGAAAGTGTGACAACGTCCGACGGTCTTCACCACCCAATTTTCGGTCCAGTGATCGGGCATCTTCCAGCACCCGATCCAGCACACTTTTCATTTCCTTTCGCCGTGTCGGATTGGAAAGCGGGTTCCTGAAAAGGCGATCAAAAATCAGTTGCGGATCACTTTCCCGGGGAATCGGTGCCCCGTTCTTGTCGTATGAGATATAGCTGCAACCGATCTGGTTTGGAAACAGCCCCTCGGTCGTCAGTTCGAGTGAGCGATGAAGCGTGTCCCCCTTGATGCGATCGGCAATCAGCTGATCCATGGACGCCGACCGTTTGTTGGAATGGTGTCCTGACAAAAATCGCCTGGTCGAACTGGCGTGAGAGGAAAAACCAAAATCACCGATGTTGTCCAGGATCAGAACGTCCTGTTTGTGTTTTTCAAAGGGCTTCATCAGTGGAGAGAGACGGAAATCAAATTCCGAGCCTCCGCTGACATTCCAGGACGGAGGATGAACACCATTCGGCTTGAACAGCGTCATGAACCTTCTGGGCCGTTGCCGAACCGTTTTCCTGTCCGAGCCTGACAGCTGGAAAAGGGGAAGCGGTATACAGGCACCGGCACCCCGGAGAAACGCCCTCCGTCCAATCAAATGGTTGTCGATTTTCATTTGGTATTCCTGTCTGCCGGTTTTTCGAACATCTTCATCCTACCCGTAACGACACGAAGCCGCCGCATTCAATGGGACCTGGTTTCCCGAAACTGTGAGCTGTTGACGATTTCCAAAAACAAGTCACGCCAACTACCCTTGGCACGATCCATTTGCCCCGCAATTCTGCGTACGGTTGGCTGGTCGTGCAGTCCCAGTTTTCGGCAAAGGGCAAACGACATTGTTTTTTCAACAAAATGGGTGATCACTTTCCTCCGTTGGGTGGTGGTGAGGAGAGTTTTCAATTCCACAATTCCGTTGAATTTTTCTCCACTCGGCAATTGCCCGCTGGTGTCAATTTTATCGACAACCTTTCCGGTGACCCCCCGTTTTTTTTCCTTTTTTGTTGGCTGGAAATCCCTCAACACATAATTCCCTCCAGCATTGAATCCTTCGAAAGCAAATCCAAGGGGGTCAATCCGGTCATGGCAAACAGCGCAGGACTGCTTGGACCGATGCATTTCAAATCGCTGCCGAAAGGACAGTTCCCTGCCTTTCGGGTTTCCCGGAACGTTGCCAACGTTGGGAGGTGGCTCGGGAAGCTCCTCGCCAAGAATTCTTTCGAGCACCCAGGTTCCCCGGAGAATGGGTCCCCGGTTCATGGATAGAACACCCGGCATTGTCAGAATACCGCCTCTTTCTTTCGTTTCCACCAGGCGGATTTTCTGATTGGGGACGATCTCCACCTCGATCCCTCTCTGCTTTACATACCGTTTCATCTGTTTTGAGTCGTTTCCATAAAATCGGGACGTAAACGGGTTTGCAAAGGCGACATCTGAATCGATCATTTCAAGCAGAGGCCGATTTTCCCTAAAGAGGTAGTTCAAGAAGTCCAAAGGCTGCGACTTGAGAGCAACCATTTGTGGAGGGTTGTTGGACAGCTTTTCAATTTCATCGAGAGTCAACCATTCCAGCGCAAAAATTTCGGACAACGCTCTTGCCCTGGGAGATTTCAACATCCTGTCCAGTTGCCTCTCCAGTACCTCCGGTTTTGCCAGGGCCCCATCCAGAGCCTTCTGAAATAACTCAGCGTCCGGCATGTCGGACCAGACAAAATAGGAAAGCCGTTCGGCCAGTTCAAAGTTGTCAACCGGATGTCGTTTCCCCGGTTGAAGTGGCATCCGCATTCCTCGGTAAAGGAACGCGGGCGAAAGCAGAACCGTTTTGAGTTCCGTTTTCAAACGATCCACCCACTGACCTTCGCTGGCCTCCATCCGAATCAATCTTCGGTTGAAATCCTTGGTATCCACCGGACGACGCCAGGCCTTTTCAATGAAGGCCTTTAGCATGCCGGCCGCCTGTTCGGAAGTCATTCCTTTTGCTGACAGGTGACCTGTCCATTTTTCCAGCATCATCCGCCGGGATTCCGAAAACAATTCTTCCAGGGCGGCATCCACAAGCTTTCCATACTGGTCCCAGGCAACCAGGGTCAGGGGATTCCTGTGGGTATCGTTTTTAAAACCACTTTCGCCAGGCGGATCCACAGGGAGCAACTTGACCACCATCGACTTTTCCGTGACCGTCTGCTCGGCTTCGACAACGGCCACCTCCAGGTCAAATCCAATCACCGACCGGAGCGTGTTTCGAAACTCTTGAACCGAGAGGCGTCGAGGTTGAAAGGCAGCGGGCCCGGGATCCGCAGAAGAGATTAGTTCTTCGTACCAATTGTAAACAACTTCCTTTTCCTCCGGACTGGGTTGGGGTTGATCCTCCGGCGGCATGGTGCCGGTTTCAATTTGTTGAAGACTTTGTTTCCAGACTTCAAAAGAATCCGCGACCTGACCGGTACGGGAGATTTCGCCGAAATCGATATCCGCGTGACTCTCATCCTCACCATGGCAGTGAACGCAATACCTGGTCAACAGGGGTTGAACCTGTTCAGCAAACCGTTTGAAAACGGGCTTCGAAGGATCCAAGCCGTTGTCCTGGGAAAAAGCAGGATTCCCAAAAGCAACCAGGATAAAAACAGCCGCCCAGAGGAGCCGGAAATACCCCATAAAAGAAAACAGAAACAAAAGAGGATACCCTCCACTTGGATTTCCAAAACCGCGATGATTCCTTCTTTCCATTGTAGACTCCCCCCGTTTGAGGAGGAAATCCCAATCCATTTCGATGGAAACTGGGGAAAGGTCGCGTCGCAGAACTTGCAGGCGTTTTCGGAAGTCCCCGAATCCGTCTATGATAGAAAAGTTTTCAAATACCCCCACCTGTCCGGAATCAACGATGCCGCCGACCTCCCGCGTTGTTACCCTGCCTGCCGTTTGCCTGTTTCTTTTCCAGGCCATCTTTTTTCCACCCTCCGTTTGGCTGTCGGCGCAGGACTCCATTGAGTACAACCGTGACATTCTCCCGATCCTTTCCAACAACTGCTTCCAGTGTCACGGCTTTGATGCAAACACACGGGAAGCCAACCTTCGACTTGATTCCTTTGAGAAGGCTACCGCTGAACTGGAATCCGGAAATGGCCAGGCAATCGTTCCCCAAAACCACCTCCAGAGCGAACTCTGGAAACGTATCCAGAGCGACGACGACGCCGAACAAATGCCACCACCCGAAAGTGGGAAATCCCTGTCCGCCGACCAGAAAAGAACACTCAAACGGTGGATCCAATCTGGAGCTCCCTATGAAAGACACTGGGCTTTTCTGGCTCCGAAACGTCCTGAACTGCCAAATGTAAAAAACAGCGAATGGCCCGAAAACCCGATCGACTATTTCGCACTCGCCCGGCTGGAAAAGGAAAATCTTTCTCCTTCCCCGCGGGCGTCCAGGAGAACCCTGATTCGTAGGGTTGCCCTGGATGTGACCGGACTCCCCCCTACCCCGGAAGAAATCCACCAGTTCCTCGGCGGTGATTCCGACGATTCCTACGAAAAAATGGTGGACCATTTCCTCAATTCAGATGCCTACGGAGAACAGATGGCCCGTCGCTGGCTCGACCTGGCCCGTTATGCCGATTCCAGCGGTTACCAGTACGACCGGGAACGATCCATGTGGGTCTGGAGAGACTGGGTCATAAACGCTTTCAACACCAATATGCCTTACGACCAGTTTACCATCGAACAACTGGCTGGAGACCTGATCCCGGAAGCGACGCCTCAGCAGATCCTTGCGACGGGTTTTAACCGAAACCACCCAATCACCATCGAGGGAGGGGTGATCGATGAGGAATACCGTACCGAGTACGTTCTGGATCGATTGAATACCACGGCAACTGTGTGGATGGGAATGACTCTTGGTTGTGCCCGCTGTCACGATCACAAATTTGATCCCATTACCCAGGTCGAGTTTTACCAGATGTCTGATTTCTTCAACCAGGTTGCTGAAAGGGGATTGAACGGGTTTGAACCAATGCAGCAAATTGCGTCACCTCTTGCCGGAAAATTACATCCGAAAATCCGGCAACGCCTGGAAAAATTGGAACAGGAGATTGCAAAACTCAAGTCAAAGCCCACGCAGGATGAAATCCAAAGGGCTGCCAACGAAATGTCGGCGGCCAAGGAAACCGGTTGGAAGGCCTTGAAGCCCGAAAACCTGGTATCCAGTGGTGGTTCAGAACTGGTTCTTCAAAAAGACCTTTCCGTACTCGCGGGTGGAGCCAACCCGCAAAAGGACAACTACCGGATAACCGCAACCACATCGGAAGTTGGCATCACCGCTATTCGCCTTGAGTGCCTGACAGACCCCTCTCTACCGGGCGGTGGCCCCGGTCGACATTCAAATTCGAATTTTGTGCTTACCGAATTTGAATTGACCGTGGCGTCCGTAAAAAATCCCCGCACAAAAGAAACCATTCGTTTCCAAAAGGCAATTGCCGATTATTCCCAGCAAAACTACGAAATCGCAAAGGCCATTGACGGGTCACCGGCGGGCAACAGTGGTTGGGCCGTGGATGGACCCACCCGCAAAAAACCTGCAACAGCAATTTTTTTCGCAGAAAAACCTTTTGGGTATGACGGGGGAACCGAATTGCAATTCCTGCTGCGGCACGAGGCCGGTTTTGCCACACATGGGGTGGGACGCCCCCGACTCTCCTTGACGGTCGACACACCCTCGCGGATCCGTTTCAAGGGATTGCCCAGTGGTGTTCTTGAGGCGGCGAAAAAGGGAATGGAACGATGGACCTTGAAAGACCGTCAAATTTTCGGCAGTTATCTTGAAACACAACGCTCCGCAGAAATCGCCTTGCTGAATGCCAGGGCGGATCAATTGCGGCCCACCCGCCAGTTTCCCCGAACCATGGTGATGAAAGAACTGGGGAAAAAAAGGCAAACCCATGTCCTGAAAAGGGGACAATACAATCTCAAGGAGGAGCTTGTTTCTGCAGAGGTACCCGGCGTGTTTCCACCGATGAAAAAGGGACTCCCGAAAAACCGACTTGGGTTGGCCCGTTGGCTGGTTGATCCACAACACCCCCTCACTGCGCGGGTGGCTGTCAACCGCTACTGGCAGATGTTTTTTGGAACGGGCCTGGTCAAATCCATGGAAGATTTCGGAACCCAGGGGGATTGGCCGAGCCACCCCGAAATCCTCGACTGGTTGGCGGTGGAATTCCGGTCAAACAACTGGGATGTCAAAAAAATCCAGAAGACCATCCTGATGTCTGCCACTTACCGGCAAAGCTCAAAAGCTGATTCATCGCTCCGTGAGCGGGACCCGGAGAACCTTTTGTTGGCGAGGGGACCACGTTTCCGGTTGGACGCAGAACAGATACGGGACCAGGCACTTGCTGTGAGCGGACTTCTCAACCCGAAAATCGGAGGGGCCAGTGTTTACCCCTACCAACCCGAGGGCCTGTGGTTGGAGCTCAACAATCGACCCGGGTATTCCCGCAAGTATGTTCCCGGGAAGGGGGACACCCTCTATCGCCGAAGCCTGTACACTTTCTGGAAACGTACCGTTCTTTCTCCCATGATGAAAACCTTTGACGCCCCGGAACGGGAGTTCTGCACGGTGAATCGTTCCAGAACCAACACCCCGCTTCAGGCACTTTTGTTGCTTCAGGGACCCCAGTTTGTAGAAGCGGCCCGAAAGCTGGCGGAACGAATTCTCATGGATGGAGGACTAACCCGGGAAAGCCGTATTCGTTACGGGTTCGAGCTGGTTACTTCGAGGCAACCAACCGACGAGGAGGCAGAAATCCTCTCCCGATTCCAGGCACAACAGGCGATGCATTTCAAAGATCATCCCCAGGCCGCAGAAAAAATCCTCAGCGTTGGAGCTTCGAGGAGGAATCTCGAACTGAACCCAATCGAACTGGCAGCCTGGACGGAGTGGGCGAGATTGCTGCTGAACCTGGACGAAACAATCAATCGGGATTGAAATTAATGAACCCAATTAATGAACAAAGGTTGCTGGAAAACCGGCGGCAGTTTTTCTCACGCACCTCCACAGGAATCGGTACCGCAGCGCTGGCCAGTCTTTTGAATCCCCGCCTTGCGACGGCGGGCCAAACAGGAGTCGCGGCGAATTCACCTGGTGGAATTCCCCATTTTGCTCCCAGGGCCAAACGCGTCATCTACCTTTTGCAGTCGGGCGCACCCTCCCAGATGGAATTGTTGGATCATAAACCAACCCTCAGGAAGTTACACGGAACCCAGCTTCCGGACTCGGTTCGTGGTGGCCAACGACTGACTGGAATGACCGCGAGGCAAAGCTCCTTTCCCATCGTCAACCCTCCTTTCAAATTTCGTCAGCACGGTGAAAGCGGAACATGGATCAGCGACCTGCTTCCGAATCTTGCCCGTGTGGCAGATGATCTGTGCGTGGTGAAATCCATGCACACCGAGGCCATCAATCACGACCCGGCAATCACTTTTTTTCAATCCGGCAACCAGCAACCAGGTCGGCCCAGCATTGGCTCCTGGTTGAGTTATGGCCTGGGAAGCGAAAATTCCGACCTCCCCGCCTTTGTGGTGCTCCTTTCCAGGAATAATTTTTACCAGGCCCAACCAATTTACTCCCGGCTTTGGGGGAGCGCCTTTCTCCCGTCCAATCACCAGGGTGTCAAATTCCGCAGCCAGGGAGATCCGGTTTTGTATTTGAATGATCCTGGCGGCAGTCAACTTTCCGAACGAAGGAAGCTGCTCGATTCTTTGGCCCAATTAAACAGGATTCGGGAACAGGAAGTGGGAGACCCGGAAATATTGACCCGGATTGCCGCTTATGAAATGGCCTATCGCATGCAAACGTCGGTACCCGAGCTGGCCGACCTTTCAGATGAACCACAAAGCACGTTTGACCTTTATGGCGAAGATGCCAAAACCCCTGGTACCCACGCTGCCAACTGTCTCCTGGCACGCCGACTTGCCGAACGGGGAGTTCGTTTTATCCAGGTATTTCACCGGGGATGGGACCACCACAGTAACCTCGCCAAGCATGTCCCCGTTCTTGCCAGGGAAACGGACCAGGGAACTGCAGGCCTGATCCAGGATCTCAAGCAGCGCGGTCTGCTGGAGGATACGCTGGTGATTTGGGGCGGTGAATTTGGACGGACGGTTTATTCGCAGGGCGGTATCGGAAATTACGGTCGGGACCACCATCCTCGCTGTTTTTCCGTTTTCTTTGCCGGTGGCGGCTTTCGTCCCGGTTTTTCCTACGGCCGAACAGACGACTTCTGTTACAACATCGAAGAAAACCCGGTCCACGTACACGATTTCCATGCAACCATCCTGCACGCCCTGGGTATCAATCACCAACAATTGACCCATCGTTTCCAGGGAAGGGACTACCGTCTGACCGACGTTCATGGAAAGGTCATCCAGGACCTGCTTACCTGAGGTTCTCCGCCAAGCCAACCCGTGGATTTGGAATTCCCCGTATTACTCGGCAATCGCACCAACGAAGGGATTCTCAGCCTCCAGGTAATCCGAGAAGTTCATCGATATGGAGGTAGAATGGCAACCCGCATTGAAGTTGATCTGCCCCGGGTCACCCATCCTTGAATCACACCACGTCTTGAGGGAAAAGAGACTGCCAAACGGGGGAATGGAACCTGGTTTCAGGGTGGTCAGCTCCAGGACTTCTTCAGGAGTCGCAAAACGGATTTTCTTCCAACCATAATTCTTGCGAATCGCTTTACTGGCCAATCGACGGTTGGCAGGCATGACAAAAAGGTTCATCGTGTCATCGCATTTGCAAATCAGCGCTTTGGCACCACTTTCGAGGGAGGTACCACGCACATCGGCCGCCTGTTGACTGGTAAAGACCGCTTGATGCTCCTGTAATTCGTAGGAAATCCCCCTGGATTCCAGGAGCTCCCTGATTCTTTCGACAACAGTCATGGTGCTCTTCAACAGATGGTGAAAGGGTTATAATCCCTGAATTAATCATGAACCATTTACGAAAGGTTTGAAATGCCCGGCCTGTTAAAGGATGTCGATCCGGAAGGACTCCTCGAGTACTCCGTTGTCTACTCCGACCGCTCGTTGAATCACATGTCAAAATCATTTCAGGCCGTGATGAATTCAATTTCCACCAGCCTGAAAGAGGTTTATTCTGCGGCTGCAACCATCGTGGTCCCGGGAAGCGGCACCTACGCCATGGAGGCCGTGGCAAGGCAATTTGCGGCGGAAAAGGATTGCCTCGTCATTCGCAACGGCTTTTTCAGTTTTCGCTGGTCCCAGATTTTCGAAATGGCAAAGCTCCCTTCCTCGGAAAAGGTCCTGATGGCTCGCCAAATAAGGGACGAAAAAGAAGCGCCTTTCGCACCTCCTCCACTCGAAGAGGTCATCCGTGTGATTCAAACGGAGCAGCCAGACCTGGTTTTCGCTCCCCACGTCGAGACCTCTGCTGGCATGATGCTGGATGAGGCATACCTCAAGGGGATCGCAGACGCCGTCCATGGGCACGGAGGCTTGTTCGTGCTGGACTGCATTGCATCAGGGACCATCTGGGTAGACATGGGCAAACTCGGTATCGATGTTCTGATCAGCGCTCCGCAAAAAGGATGGAGCGGATCCCCCTGCAGCGGACTGGTCATGTTGTCCGATAATGCGCTGGATCGTCTTGAGTCCACCCAAAGCAACAGTTTCGCCTGCGACCTGAAAAAATGGCACCAGATCATGAACGCCTATGAAAAGGGTGCTCATGCCTACCACTGCACCATGCCCACCGACGCCCTGGTTCGTTTTCATGACGTGATTGAGGAAATCCGTGGCATCGGATGGAACGAAGCTTCCAGGCTTCAACAGGAACTGGGGCATTCGGTGAGGCAGATGCTGGAAAAACACGGCATCCGGAGTGTCGCGGCGGAGGGTTTTCAATCCCCCGGGGTGGTGGTCAGCCATACATCCGATCCGGACATTCAAAACGGTAAAAAGTTCATGGCGGCAGGCATCCAGGTTGCAGGCGGAGTTCCACTCAAATGCAATGAACGGGAGGATTTTCAATCTTTCCGCATCGGCCTTTTTGGAATCGACAAACTCCTGAACAGGGAGCGAACCGTCAATGAACTGGAACAGGTTGTCAAAACTTTCTCTTGATCCCCCACGTTCTCCAATTCTCCCCTGGTCCGGTATCTGCCTGTTCAACAATCACACGCACTGGAACATTCCTCTCATGAAATACACGCCAGGCACCTGTTTTTGTCTGATTTTCGTTTTGGTACTTTTACTGAAAACCAATTGCGTTGCCCAGTCGGACAAGCCGGATCGTAGTCCAAAAAACATAGGATCCGTGCTGGTTTTTGGTGGGACCGGTTGGTATCGTCACCCGGAAACCGCCGCAGTCAGCGGTTGGTTGGCGCGGCAATCCGCGGAACTCGGAAGTCAAATCGATGTGTCAGACAGCCCCAAAGACATCCTGGACAACCTGGATCGGTACGATGTTCTTGTCCTCAACAACTGCACGGAGATGACGAAGGTTTTTGACGAAACACAGCGAAACAAAATCCGTGACTGGTATCGGAAAGGGAACGGAATCGTCGCCCTGCACGCGGCCCTTGTTCGGCAAAAGGATTGGAAGTGGTTTCACCAACTGGCAGGTTGCGATTTTGACAGTGACTCGGAATTTCTCGCAGCCAGGATCCTGGTCGACGATTCGGCCCAAAACCATCCAACCGTACGTGGCCACGGGGCGACCCTGGTTTACGAAGCGGACTGGACGAATCATGACCGGGCGGTAACCGGGTTGCCCGGGTTCAAAGTCCTGTTGCGAGTCGACGAAACCACCTACGAACCGGTGCGGGATTTTTTCAAATCCAGGGGTGGTAAAGCGATGGGAAAGGACCATCCGATCGCCTGGTTACATGAAAACGATGGAGGCCGGTTTTTCTATACCGAATTTGGACACGATGTCCGTTCGTTGAACACGGACTTTGGAAAGCAGCACGTCGTGGAAGCCATCCGCTGGGCAGCATCCAGGCCCAAAATCAAAAAGTGAATCGGCCTGGCAACAACAGGTCGCCGAATTGGTTTTTCGGCAGTCGGTCAAAAAGCAAACGAAGGCCCCCGAAACAGCCTTTTCTCACGCACCTTCCGTTTCTTATCCGGGCCGCCCGAGATCCGTTTACGCCTTTTCGGCACCAGGCCGCCCCTGTTCCACCACGAAGGTTGCGGTGGTGACAAGGGGCGATTTTTGACGGTCGACAAAAGGGGTTGCCCGGAAATGGGTTGTCCACTTCCGGGGCGTCAGTTCACAGGAAACGTAACCCCGGTTGGAATTGTAAAACTTCACGAAATCATTTTGCGATGCTGCCCGTTCATACTCGCGTATCACATTCCCTCCGTTCCCACCGGAGCTCATTGAGGTGCCAACAAATTCAGTCCCCACGAGGGGAGACTTTTCATCCTCAAAATTGAGCTGCAGGTTATTTGCCCAGTTCACGTGGATGTCTCCGGTTAGAACAACCGGGTTCCTGATCCTGGCATCGTGAAAGAATTTGAGCAATTTACGGCGGCTGTATTCATATCCCGGCCACTGGTCCATGCTGTACCTCTTTTCCTGCGGGGTTCCCCGGTTCAGGGGCGCCATCATCACCTGCTGGGCCAGGACGTTCCAGGTTGCCTCGGACCGGGTCAGGTTTCTCATCAACCACGATTCCTGTTCCTTTCCAAGCATCGTGGTGTTGGAATCGAAAACCTTCCCCACCATGGGCTTTTGGTGGTCACCGTTCGGTTGATCCGTGCGATATTGACGGGTATCCAATACCTGGAAATTGGCCAATCGACCATAACGAATTTCACGATACAGCTTCATCCGATGCCCCATCGGAAGGGAGGACTTCCTGAGAGGCATGAATTCATAATAAGCCTGGTAGGCGTTTTTGCGTCGTTCAAGGAATGCCTCCGGGGAAACCCCGTCTTCCTCAGATACCAGGTTTGCATAATTGTTGTCGAATTCATGGTCGTCCCAGGTGACCAGCCAGGGAAAAAGACGATGGGTTTCCTGGAGGTCGCCATCCAACCGGTACTGGGAATACCGCCGGCGGTAATCATCCAGGGACACGATTTCATTGCCCAGGTGCTTTCGTACCCGACCATCAATCCCCTTGTACTCATAGATATAGTCACCAAGGTGAATCACCAGGTCGAGGTCCTCTTTTTGCATATGCGGGTACCCGTTGAAGTAACCCGACTCATAATGCTGGCAGGAGGTATAGCCAAACCGGACAACTTCCGTCTTGCCAGCGGGATCCGGTGCCGTTCGGGTTCTCCCGACCGGACTGCTTTCCATGCCGCAGCGGAATCGGTAGAAATACCAGTTAAAAGGTTTCAGTCCGTCCACTTCGACATGTACCGAATGCCCCATTTTCGGTGATGCAATCGCTGAACCTTTTTTGACAACCTTTTTAAACTGGTCATCGGTCGCAACTTCCCATTGCAATTCGACCGCTTCGCGAGGGGTTGCCTCAACCTCCAGCGGACGGGACGTATAACGGGTCCAGATCACCACTCCATCCGGCGTGGGATCTCCGGAAGCAACGCCCAGCTGAAAGGGATTCGAATCAAGGCGATCGGGTTGCAGGACCGGAAGATCCATCCCGAAAGTGGGCGAGGAGAGAGCCGACAGGGATGCCATGTATTTCATGAATGTGCGACGTTCAACACCGAAACGCCTGACTCTGTTCAATCGATTCGCCATCTTGGATTTCTTTCGAATGGATTTGAAGAAAATGAGTTTAGCCCGGCCCGACCAGTTCAGGCCGAAACCGGACGGATCAGTCCTTTTTTCCCGAGGATTTCTTCGGATGGCCGTGCATCTTGTGGCCCCCCGCCTCGAGAAAACCAACCAGGTTCAAAACCTCTTCCCGGGTCAATACGTTAAGCAACCCTTCCGGCATTGTAGAAATTCGCGAAAACACCTTCTGTTCGACGTCCCTTTTGCGGATTCGGGTCAACCGGTTGGGTGTGAGGAAATTTTCAACGACCTGGAATTCTTTTTTGTCTTCACCCACCACCATGCCGGAGGTAACTTTTCCACTATGCAAAAGAAACTTGGTGGTTTTGAATTTTTCGTGGATCTGTGCGGAAGGCTCGATGATCTGGCGAAGAAGTTCCTGCCCCCTGAAACGTTTGGCGACGTCGGAAAGATCGGGCCCGAGGTTGATGCCATGGCCGGCAACGGCATGGCACTGGTTGCAGCGTGCCTTGACAAAGGCTTGCATCCCCCGCATCAAACCTGCCTCGTCCTGCTTAAAATCCTTGACCCCGGAAAAATCCGCAAATTTCCATTGACTGATTTCTCTTGGGACGGCGGCTTCGACCAGGGCTTGAGCCTGTTTGCGATCCCTGGCGACCACCATGTTCCCTTTCATGATGACCCAATGCCCGGGGAAAGTACAAACATACGGGTAAATACCCGGTTCCGAGGGTGCGGTGAATCGAAGAACGGCGACCAGACTTTTTTTGGTGGGTCCGATCATGGGCGAAGCTTCAAGGATCAAGTGTTTTTTTTGCCTGGGGATGAAATCCGAATTGGCATTTTTGGGATCCCGTGCCATGTCATTGGCCGCCATGCCCACCTCCTCGAGAGCCCCTTTCCTGACGAAAACGAGGTTATGGTCCGTGGCGTCCGGATTGGTAAAGACAACTTTAACGGGTTGGCCCGGTCGGACATCAAAACGGCTGACAGTGAAAAGCATCCTTTCGGGAACGCAGGAAATTTTGACCGTTTTCAGGTTCTTTTTCCGGTCGAACTCCGTTTGGGAAGCGGAAGGATTCGGTTCGCGAATGACCAGTTTTCTTTTGGCTTCCTGCAGTTTTTTCTGAATATCGTATTCGGGGTTGTCCTTCCAGTAGGGCTGCAATGTTTTAGATCCCAGCGCAC
Source organism: Planctomycetota bacterium (assembly GCA_036336715.1). GTDB lineage: Bacteria > Planctomycetota > Planctomycetia > Pirellulales > Pirellulaceae > JABAAE01. The sequence continues at coordinate 17,286 of JAYZFP010000213.1, read as the reverse complement.
AAGTCAGGGCGTAGGCCAGGTGCCCCTTGGTTGGCTTTTTGAAAATGTCGAGGATGGCCTCCATCGCTTCCCGGGTTCCCAGGTAACTGGCGGCAATGGCAGCTTGCATCCGGACAATGGAACTGCGGTCGTTTGCAGAGCGATTCAAAAGGGAAATCGCATCACTCATATGGGGATACCAGTAACGCAGTTGCTTGGTGGCAGCCGCACGGGCAAGGTGGTTTTCACAGGCTAACAGCTCCCTCAGCAAACCGGTATTCTGACGATTCACATTCCGATAAGTCCAAACCGCCTCCAATTGATGATGTCGGTACCGGGGATCGTTCGGGTCCAGCTGATTGACCCAGAGATCCAGCGCCCGCCGCACTTTTTCGGGGTCTTTTTCACGAATCTCCCGTTTTGCCCAGTACCTGTATCGGTATTCCCGCCTTTTGAGGATTTCGAGCAATTCTTCAATCGAAGCACCGGCAATTCGGGGCGGCTCCACAAGGGGGCGATCTTTCGCCACGATTCGCCAGATGCGACCCGAGTGACGATCCCGTCTTTCATCGCGAAGAGAATACTGGGCATGGCCCTTGACCGGGTTGTACCAGTCACAAACATACATGGCCCCCCGGGGCCCATACCTCAGGTCAACCGGAATGAAACTCAGGTTGGAACTGAAAATCAGGTCACTGACGTATTCCTCCTGGAAGCCGTATTCGGTTTCCTTCCAGCGAAGAATTTCAACCCGATTGGTCGGCTTGTAACGAACCTTGACGAAATGGTCATACATCAATTCCGGGGGAAAGCTCTTGAAATCGATGAATTCCTGACCGCAGACCCCTGAATAAGCCTGCAATCCTGCAGGCCGGGGATGTTGATTGGGAAAGGGAGGATCGAGGGAATGAAAAGCTTCGGCATAAATGGGATGACTGGCCATATGTTGGCCCCAGTCATCAAACGTAACGCCCCACGGATTGGTGCTGTGGTAGGTACCAAAGCTGGTTAATCGATGGCTGCGTGGTTCGTAACGAAACCATCCACTGTTCTGTTGCCTGACCGGCCCGTAGGGAGTTTCCACCTGGGAATGATGAAAAATGGATTCCCGAAAAATCAGATCCCCATCTGGCGTCCAGGTGAAGTCGTGCAATGAATGATGTGAGTCCTCGGTACCAAATCCGGTCCAGACTCTCTTTCGAACGTCCGCCTTTCCATCTCCGTCGGTGTCTTTCAAAAAGGTAAGGTCCGGCATTTCAGAAACATAGACTCCGCCATCTCCGAATTCAAAGGAAAGGGGAATGTGAAGATTGTCAGCAAACACCGTCGACTTGTCTGCCTTTCCATCTCCGTCGGTGTCTTCAAGGATCACCAACTTGTCATTGGGCTCATTCCCCGGATAGACGTGGGGGTAGGTCGTGGAACAGCTTACCCACAAACGGCCCTGACTGTCCCAACGCATCTGAATCGGTGCTGCGATATCCGGAAATTCTTCCTCGCCCGCAAAAAGGTTGACCTCAAACCGTGGGTCGACACGAAATTCCTTTAATTCCTCTTCTGCCGAAATCCAACGGTTGGCCCCGCGTGATTCCTTCGTCTTGGGCAATTCCGGCAGGTTCGAATCATCAATCAAATCGGGCACCGGTTGTCCATTTGCCATCGCCCAGATCCTTTGTTCCCGGTTGGAAACCAAAATGTCAAAATTTTTCATCGCAGGCAAAAAATCGAGGTAACCATAACTCTTGTTCCTGCCGCCGGTGTAATAGAAGGTATTCAGTGGACGGTACCTGCGAAAAAATTGCCGGTTTTTGTCCACCACTACCTGCCTGATCTCCTGGTTCACTGGAGGAGCCTTTTCACCAAACAGTTCCCGGTAGAGCGAGTTGGCAAAGAGCTGGTATCCGGAATCCGTCAGGTGGCAACCATTGAACGTCAGCTGACTGTTTTCCGACTCCATGGCCGCCAACGTATCTGTAAAGACGTCTACGAAACCGACATTCTGTTCAGCTGCCACCGCTCGAAGGGCCTCCGCGTACAATTTGATCCGGGCATTATTCAGTTTCCCGGCATCCACACCCGAAATGTCTTCATTGGCAACTGGAGAAAGAAAAACCACTTGGGGCGACGTTTTCCCATTAAAGGCCCTGGTTTTGGTGGCCTGAACAAAACGTTTCAATTTCTCACGAAAATCCTTCAGACCTTTTTCACCCGCAAACGACTCATTAAAGCCGAAAGCGGCAATCACCACGTCAATTTTTTCATGCGCGAGGTGCTGTTCCAGGTCCGCGAAGTTAGCTGGCCGAGGTTGAATGTCGGTGGTATCCGCTGACCAGGAAAGATTCCGGATGATCAATTGATGAGCCGGGTACCGTTGATGCAGAAGTGTCTCGAAATACCCAAAATGACGGGCCCGATCGAGCAGTGTATTTCCCACCAGAGCAATCCGCTGACCTTTTTTAAGTTGAAGCGGCAGGCGGGTTACTGCGGCCGGGGCCTGTGGTGCGCGAGGCGCCTTGTTTGCATAAATGCCATACTGCTGGTATTCAGCATCCTCCGGGGGGTCGGGTTTTCCGGTTCGGGTATTTCTCCCGTTAACACGCTTTTGCTTTGATTTCGTTTTGTCACCCTGTTTCCGATTTTGTGCGTCCGCCGAAACGTTCCATGTCCAGGCAAAAAGCAACAGGGTCAGCAGAATCAACTTTTGCATAAAACAACTCACTGAAAAAAGAGGCGGTGACGGCCATTGTAATCGCCCGAAAGGGAGAGAGATACCAATGCCAGGAGGCTGCCCTCAAGGTACCGAGGATCATGCCACCAGGTTTGGTTCCAGCGTTTGACTTCGGGCGCAATGCATCATCAGAAAAGAAAAAAGCGGCCTTCGTTTTTTCCGATCCGAAACGTTAGAATTTTCAGCCAAAAATCAATTGGAACCGTCTTCTCGAAAAACAAGCGAAAACAAGTCCGCATCCTTCATCTGGAAACGTACATGGATCACCCTGGGGGCCAAACCGGAAAGATCCGACTTTCCTTTCCAGGAAACAATCCGTTCCAGATAATCACCAATCACAACATCGCAATCCTGCATGCTGTAGCCGGGAATCACTTTTCCGGAGTGATCCAACAACTCAACACGAATGGACCCGGCAGCGCTGGTGGCGGCATTCAACCGCAGACGAATCCCATTCGATGGATTTGCGGAGGTTTGACCCGCTTCCAGAAACGAAAGTGGGCGTGTGGTCATCGTTCCACCCCTGTAATCGGCATGGACTGACGAAAAGCCGTCCAAACGAAGGGAATAACGACGGAGCTGGGAAGTCGGTTGCCCGTAGTTTTTTTGTACGTACAGAGAAAGCTCGGAATCCGATGTCTGAAGCAGCCCCAGGGCCGGGTAATTGGTTCGGGACACCCAGTTTTCCAGACCGATTCCCGGCCGAATGTAGGATTCCATAAAGGTCCGGTCGTATCGGTTTCCGCCCCGACTGGTCAACAGAACAGCATCGGAAATGTCACCAAAGTAAGAGGGATTAACACCGATTTTCTTCGCATCCGCAGCCGAAAGCACCCTGCGTCCCGGCATGAAGCGGGCGGCAATCCCGACCGACAAATGCGGCGCCCGCAGATAGCTTGACGTCTGATTGGTGTAAAGGTGCTCCAGCGGCGTATCACCGAACTGCATTCTTTCCGGTTTCGACCAGTCAATAAAATTGTCCGACGTTGTGCGGCTGACCGTGCGAAACCCACTGTAGCCTTTGCCGGTCCAGCTTCGAAAATAACAGACGTATTTTTTTTCGGCTACTGAATAAAATGAGACGTTCTGGGAATCAAAGACACCCTCGGTAAACACCGGATTCCTTTTCAACCGTTTCCAGTTCAGGCCATCAGGGGACACAAATGCGATCAGACCTTTCGACGTTCCCCCCAAAGCCTTAAACCGTTGGTCAGGTTGGACCCGGGGATTCGAATCCAGGAAAGGCGAAAAATTGTGCGATGCGGGAGTTTCCCCCTTGAGCACAACATTGTTTTTCCTGGAACCATCGATTTCATGGATCCCGAGATCCGGTTTTTTCCACACGACCCCGTCAACACTCTCGGCATAGCAGGTAACTTCCCGGTCCGTTCCGTCTCCGCCTGCTGTCGGCAATCCCCGGTAGTACATGCGGAATCTGTCCTGATCCTGGAGAACGGTCGCATAACCACAAAAGGGCCCCTCCCAGGGTTTGTCAAACCGGAGCACGGTCTCCCGTTCCCGGGGAGCGTGCATTTTCAAAACGGTCCTATCCATCGCCTGAACCAGGTAGCGATCAACAAAAAGCTCCCTCCGGGACCCGATCTTGCGGGGCGGTTCCAGCCCGGGAAAGCGAATCTGCGCGAGGTAAATGCTCGTCTTTGATTCGTGTGAGGAATAGTAGCTGATCCACAGGCTACCATCATGCCACACCAATCCCGGGTAGCTTGTATCTCCTCCGGACGGAAGCCGTAACAGGGGGATCAGTTTACCTTGACTCAGATCAAGGGAAGCAACTTCCGTTCGCTGGCCCCCATCGTAGAGCCTCCCGACCGCGATCCATTGCCGGTTGGGTAGTTGCAGGAAATTCGGCCCTCCCAACCGAACACCCAGGTCTTTCCATTCCCATTCCGTGTAGGGTGCTTCGGCTTTTCCAAGGAAGGCGGTATTTCCACTGCCATCCCGACGATGAAGGCTATAACAGGTCCCCTGGTCGTCAAACCGGATCCGGGCCTCAGTCGGCCAGCCACCTTTGGTAAGGTGATCTTCCGTAACGGTTTCAAATTTAATGCCGTCCCGTGTCTTGAGGAGGGAGCTTTTTTCTTTTCCCTGTGGGGATCCGTAGGCCACGCCGTATGCCTCGTCGCCCTTCCACGTTACCCTCCAAAGCCAACGGCCCTGTTGTATCACCATCCTGGGTGGCGTCCAGGATCGGCCGTCATCAGAAAAACTGACAAAAGTCCCGGTTGCCCGGTGACCGTTTTTATTTCCCTGCGCTCCACCGAGAAGCATTAATTTTTGGTCGGGTGTCACCGAAAGAGCTGCATCTCTCAGATCCACACCTTCCATTTCCAGCAGGCCCGATGTTTCCCAGCGTTGTCCCTCGGCAGACGAAATAACCCGCAATTTCCCAATATCCCCCGCGTGTCCTTTCCCCTCGCGGAATGCGCAGTAAAACCGCCCTTGCCATCGGACCAGGTCGGTAAAGGCATTGTGTGGGGCCTTGTCCCAGATTTTCCTCACGGAAACCAGTTGCGGTTGGGTGCCTTGGCCAAAAGCCGACAAACAGCAGGAAATCCAGACCAGCAGGAACAGAAACTTGCACACGACTTTGTGGACATTCATACCAAATTCCTCAACCCTCGAAAGGGATCAGGATACCACGTTTTTCATGGCAGATAAATTTCACCAACACATGGCTGCAAAGCGCAACTTCCCCCCCCGGAAAATTACGGTCTCCCGTGCGGGACGGAGACAGGATTCCGGTTAAACTGGGGGGATGAAATTTTGCGCACCGACACTTTTGCTCGTTCTGTCTGTTTTGCCTTCCATTTGCGGGGCCAGGCAACAGGTTCCCAATATTCTTTTCATTTTTGCGGATGACGTCGGCCAGGAGGTCCTTGGGTGTTACGGGGGACAATCCTACTCCACTCCCCACCTCGACGAACTGGCGCGTACCGGAATGAAATTCACCCATACTTTCAGCATGCCGGTTTGCCACCCTTCCCGCTTGACTCTCCTGACGGGGCAGTACCCGTTTCGCCATGGCAAGGTGACCTGGGGAGATTTTCCAAAGCAGCAGGAAGAACAAACTTTCGCCCGTTCATTACAGGCGGCCGGTTACCGTACCGCGGTGGCGGGTAAATGGCAGCTTTGCCTGTTGGGCGACGATCCCCGGCATCCCGCCCGACTGGGATTCCAGCATTGGGATCTGTTTGGCTGGCATGAAGGCCCGCGCTTTTATGAACCCATGATTTACCGAAATGGAAAGGTACGACAGGACACGCTTGGTTTTTACGGACCGGACCTGTACGTACAAAGCCTGATTGAATTCATGAAAACAAACCAGGATCGACCGTTTTTCACCTGGTACTCCATGGCCGTAGCACACGAAGTAACCGACGACCTGGAAACACCAGTACCCCATGGACCTTTTGGACGATACGACAGTTACGCAGAAATGGTCGCTGAGATGGACCGGAATGTGGGAAGGTTGATTGCGGCCCTGAACGCTTTGAAATTGCGAGAAAAGACGCTGGTCATTTTTGTTCCCGACAACGGTACGCCCCCGGAAATCATTATCCGGGCGGAGGGTAAAAAACTGATCAAGATTCCCGTCGTTTCCCGTCGCAACGGCCGTGATGTTACTGGTGGTAAAAAACAGTTGACCGATGCCGGTACCAATGTTCCGATGATCGCCAACTGGCCCCAGACCATTCGCCCGGGCCAGGTTGTTGATGACCTGGTCGATTTTAGTGATTTTCTGCCCACTTTCCTGGAACTGGCAGGGCAACCCATCAGTGATTCCCGGAAAATCGACGGGATCAGCTTCGCGAGCCGACTGACCAGGGAAATACCTGCTGCGAGAAAGTTCTCCTATTGCGAAGAAGCGGTGCTTCCAAAACCTGGGGGCGTGGAGCCGGATGGAAAAAGCTCGGGACTGCGCTGGGTCCGTGACCAGAAATGGAAACTCTATAACGATGGACGTCTTTTTCACATGCAGGAGGACCCTTTGGAAAAATACCCGTTGCTCCAGGCGAACGACACCATCGATCACAAAAATCAGCGACAACGTCTGGCTGGATTTTTCAGTCAACTTGGACTGGAAAGCAAACCCGAAAACGGAAACTGATCCCGAGGCTAACGCAAAAGACCAAAATTTTTCGCGTGAAATCGCATCAGCTGTTCACCCTCTTTTTCATAAATTTTACTGGCGCTGTGGGGGACCTCCGGAACTACCAGCTTCTGATAGGGGATTCCCAGAGAATCCAGGAATTTCATGTATTCCAGGTTGTTCCGGTAATTAAATCCGAGCGATCCAACATGGATCAGGATTCGCAGGGAAGGGGCTTTCATCCGGGAATACCGACGAGCCAGGTCCCAGGTATTGTCCCCGCGGGCGAACTTGAGTTTCTCACTTTCGCGTCCGTCATTTTCAGAAATTTCCTTTTCAGTTGCCTGGCCAGCACCTCCCGGTGAGCAGGACCAAAAAAGCTGGGGATGTTTGAACATGATGCGTGCGGTCCCCCGCCCCCCCTGCGAAAACCCCTCCAACCCACGGTTCTTTCGGTCGGAGAGGGTCCGGTATCGACTGTCCACGTGGGGAATCAATTCCCGCACAAAAACATCTTCACCCAACGAATCAAACTGTGGCGTGTTGTAGTGACTGACTTTGCCGCCATTCACGAAAACATAAATCATGTCAGGCACCCGCTGGTTCTCCATGGCATCGGCAATCAAGCGGGACAGACGCACCGATTTGGTTTCGTTTCCGGGCCGACCGCCATGCAGGTAGTAAACCACTGGAAACTTTTTCTGTTTGCTGGTCCTGTATTCCGGTGGAAGATAAATACAGTACCCAACTTCCCTGTTCATTGAAGGACTGCGAAATGTCTCGTGAGTCAGACCCGTGGGCCAGGATCCCTCGGGCAGTTTGTTGACCCATTGGAAAGGGGAACGTTTTTTGGTTTGCCCCTTTTTTTCCTGTGCACCCATGTCTGCCTGCAAGAGAGTGATCAAGAGGCAGCAAAACATCCTGTTCCAAAAAAACCGGTTCATTCGTTTCCTTCTGTCTTTCAAAAAAAAAGGCGGCCCACCGGCCGCCGTCCTTGCACTGTTGATTTTTGACTGGAATCAAACCTTGAGGATATCGTAACCTTCCCGTCGCTTGCGTGCCTGGAAAGACTGCGCCTCTTCGTCACCAACCACGGTTTCCTTAATCGGGTTCCAGCGGATCTTTCGGCCCAAGCGAGCCGCAATCGTACTGAGGTGACAGGCTGCCATGGCCTGGATGTGGCTGAAGGGGTCAGAAACCGTCAGGCCACCTTCCCGGATACAGCGGTAAAAATTGTTCTTGTGCCCCTCATGCGGCTTGCCCTTGTAGAGCTTGACCACATCCTCAGGCGTGAACGCGTCCTTGTCCCAATTTTCTTCAATTGGCTTTCCGGTGATCTTGCCACGGTTGACAAAGATACGGCCCTTTTCACCTTCGAAAGTGATTCCATTCGCACCCGAACTGGTGACATCCATGGTAATTCCATCCGCAAAGCGATGAATCACCGAGAACTTGTGTGAGGTGTTGTACCTGTCCTCGACAGTCGCATATCCGTTCTTATAGGGAACCGGATGCTCACTGTTGGTCCCGTCAATTTCAATTGGTCCCTGCTTGGACCCGTTTTTGTCCAATGCCCACATGGCAATATCGACATGGTGAGCGCCCCAATCGGTAAACTTTCCACCCGAGTATTCGTACCACCATCGGAACTGGTAATGGCACCGTTTTTCACGGAAGTCCTTGGCAGGAGCCTGGCCTTGCCACATTTCCCAATCGAGTTCCTTGGGCACATCGGCAACCGGAAAGGGGCCTCCGGTGGGTGAGCCATTGATTCCGACGGTAACCTTGCTGATTTTGCCTAGCAGTCCCTTTTGAACCATGTTCACCGCACGAAGGAACTTGTTCCGGTCACTCCGCTGTTGGGTTCCAACGAGGAACACCCGGTCCTTGTGCTTTTCACAGGCACGACGCATTAACTCGTTTTCTTCGAGAGTCAGCGTCAGAGGTTTTTGACAGAAAACGTGCTTGCCTGCTTCCAGGGCTTCGACAGCAATCTTGATATGCCAGTGATCCGGGGTAACGATGCTGACCACATCGATGTCTTTTCTTTCCAGAACTTTCCGATAGTCACCGTAGACGTCGGCTTTTCCCTTGCCAATGTTCTTGTCATTTTTTGCCCGTTCCGCATGACGCTGGTCTACATCGCAAACCGCCACAATGTTTCCGAAGCGGGAATGACCGCGGGCATCCCCCGAACCCATGCTGCCCACGCCAATGCAGCCAATATTTGGCTTGTCGTTTTCTTCCTGGTTGGCAAAAGCCTTTTGATTCCAGTTGAAGTAGGGCACGGCAGCGACCGCACCCGCCCCGATAGCCGACTTTTTGATAAAGTCACGTCTGGTTTTCTTGTTTGACATTGCAATTTCCTGGGATGAATGGATGCCAGGCGGTATTCAGCAGGCCTGGCTGCAGCGACTCATGATACCTGAAAAAGAGGGAAGCTACCAATTTGATAACCGGACCTGCTCCGGGGAATTGGAAAGGTCCAAGCTTTTTTCAGGGAACCCGGGCAAACTCTGCCCCGCACTCCTTTTACTAAGAATGCCTGTCCTTGGTTACTGAACCTGTTTTTTTTTGCACCCCGGATCCTGTGCTTGAGCCTTGCCAACCCGGTCCACTGGCTGCGTAAAAAGGTAACGCCAGACATCCTCATGAACGTATTTTCCATTTTTTCTGTAGGCCGCGTTTCCTGGAACCACACTCGAATGTGCACGTCGTGCGTCATCCTTTAAATCAAATGAATGGTTTTGCCGGGGGGTATTTAAAAAGGTAAACCTGACCTGATCGACATCGACGATGGGACCAAAGCGGTGCATCCCCAGGAGTTCCCAAGATCGACAGTAATGGTCGCCGGTCCATCCACCGTCCAGGACATGGGAAAATCCGAAATAACGGTTTTCCGGCGTTTTCGAGGGGAGCGATTGCCACGTCTGGTATTGATCCCTGGGACCACAGAATGCGACCACCCTTGATACCTTTTGATATTTGGCGAAACGGGAAGCGGTTGTGGATCCGTGTGAGGAGCCAGCCATGATGACATCCTCCCACTTCAGGCCCATCCTGTCCGGTGTGAGAAAATACCCCCAACCTCCCTGGGGGTTTTCCTTTTCGAGCCATTTAACGAATTGCAGGGCCCTTTCCATCATCCCATCCGGTTGGGGGATTTGGACCTGGTCACTGAAATCTTTTCCTGTAGCAGCTTCCAGCCGGATGTTGCCCCGACAATGTTCACTGACGGGCTTTTCCTGGCAACAGATGGAAAACCACTTGTTGGCATAATGAACCTGGATGGCGTGAATCCCATACGAGTTCACTCGATCAAAAAGCCTCGAATTGTGACTCATCAGCCAAATCATCAGTTTCCCCCTCGGTTTTACCCGGGTATCTACCGATGCGTTTTGTTGGTCCATTGGCCTACCGTTGCGTTCGAGGAAAAACCCGATTTCGGGGTGCGACCTGACGCGGGTATCGATGTCACTGGCGCGAGCCTGAAGGCGATAATGCTGCGGATCAGGATCCTTTCGGAGCAGATCCTGTTGTCCCTGGCAAACAGCCAACCCAAAGAAAAAAAGTCCAGTCAGTAATCCTGGAACCAGTTGTCGAACCATCTCGTCACTCCCATCCTGTCCGGGGCATTCAGAACACCGCAACCCCGCAGGATTCCAGCTTTCCGGTCAAATTTACTTCTTGCAGTACCAGGCCCGTACCGGAGAACAAACCTTACCAAACCACCAGCGTTCGTTTCGATGTACGTTCGAAACGGCTATCCAGGTGGCAGGGTGCATTGTACTGTCAAAACACTGGTTCCAGATTGGAAACCACCGATTCGGATTTAAATCAGCGCGACCGGAGATTCAGGGATTGGATCCGTTGAACCAGGCGGTTGTCCGGGGCCCCACTCCCTTTCAAATTGAAAACCGCCAACGAAAGAAAATCGTCCCGCCAAAAGTGACTGACATGCGCTAAATCTTCCAGTACGGCATAACTTATTTTATAATCGTGGGCGTCGCGTCATTTCTAAAAAAAAAGCCGCCGTGTCGCATCCACAAACCGGTAACTGCTCCCCCCCTGCCCAAGAAAGCGTCGGGTTTTCCTGGCCGCCGAAAGTGGATCGGAGGAAATTTCCGCAAGGATTTCGCCCAGTGGTTCCCTTTTGGACAGCGGAACAGAGTCGTCCCCCAGTTGACCAACGTACCGGGCTGCCAGCTTGCCCCTCTTTTTGGCCGACTCCCTGAAAAGGGGCTGAAAGGAACTTGCCTGTAAAAGAAGCCGACGGCGAAGCTGGTCATCACCGGTCGTTTTCCAGAGAAAATGCATGGCATTTGCAGTGGTCAGGCCGTGCAGTCCGATGATCCCCGGTTGACGCATTAACAATTCTCCTGCGCCGACAAAAATGCCGTCCCAGATCGATTGCGGTGACACGCCCTTTTTGAGAGCCTGCAAAGCTTGCCGGGAGGACGCGTCGGGATCCCCCTCGCGGAAAACGGAAAACAGTTCCTTCGGCACACCGTGGTCGATTTTTCCGCCAAGCCAATCCTGCGGAATTTCGGCGATCCGCTCCCCGTTTGTTCGCCACGGTCGATCCACCAGGTGATCCGCTTCCGACGGGTTGGTTTCGCCGTTGTGGTTTAACAAGGCAAAAGCCAGGGAACGCATGATCGGTTCGGCAAATTCCCAACCGATCACCTGTAACGTTCTCCAGGCGTTGGCAAGATAAATCGCCTTGTGCCCGATCGATCGATAATCCCTGGCCGCAAAGCGGGCAAAAAGTCCAAAAACCTCGACCGCACCGAGATGCCTGACAACCCCCGCTGCGGCCACATCGGCCCTGGCCACATCCCAGTTTTGCATCGCAGTAATAAATTCCTGCCTGCATTTTCGCGGTGAAGGGATCTGCGACTCGTCAACCGGAGACATCTTCCACCCGCTTCGTCGGGATTCATCACCCTGCGACGATTTGAAGTAATCCAATGCCCAGAATATTGGAAGCCACCGATCCGAATCGGGACCCGACAGGCTGGCAAGGTGACAGGAGTTGACAACGAGGACGCAATGAAATTTGAAACCGACCGATGGACGTGGCTGAACATTCCGGATGCCGGCCAGGAAAAGCGCTGCCAATACCTCGCGGTAGGAAAGCCCTTTGCGGATCCTGTCTGCCACGGCGTCCAACAACTTTTCCCGCGAAGTCTGTTCAATCAAACGGACCGTCGGTTCGATACCGTTATAGAACCGAACCTGATCCGCGGCAAGATTGGCCTGACGAGAGGATACAACCGGCAAACCCGCCAAAAGGCCGACCCCTGAAACAGACGCCGAAGTAGTCAGAAATTTCCGCCTCGAATGGTTATGCATTGAATTTTCCACCGTCATCAATTTAATGTTAATTAAAATCTGCCCTGGAATAATTTTACGCAGTAGCCGGTAAACTGAAACGTCCCACCCAATCGCGGTAAATCCTCAGGCTACCGCGATGCAACCTAACAGCTTCCAGTAACCGGTTCAAATCCCGGTATTCGTACCAGGGGAAATTCAAAACAAACCCCAACACTAGCTGAATTTTCCCAAGTGGCATCCCACACGTTTTTTGATCCAATAGAGCCGTTACAGCACAGGGAAAAAGTCTGATGACCGTTCGCAAAGAGGATCTCCTGATAAATGGTCCCCGGAGGTCTGCAATCTCCACGCTCATCCTTGCTCACGGAGCCGGGGCACCCATGGACAGCGACTTCATGAATCAGATCGCTGAAGGTTTGGGAAAAGAAGGCATCAAAGTGGTCCGTTTCGAATTTCCGCATATGGCGGAACGGCGAAGCACCGGGAAAAAACGTCCTCCCAACAGCGCCCGGATCCTTGAAACTACCTGGAGGGAGGTCATTGATCTATTTGAGACCCAAAAACCCTTTGTAGGTGGAAAATCCATGGGGGGCAGAATTGCTTCCCAGGTAGCCGACCCCGAAAAGGTAGCCGGATGCGTCTGTCTCGGCTACCCTTTTCACCCCCCGGGAAAGCCGGACAAATTGCGGACCGAACACCTGAAAACCACCGGTGTTCCGACTTTGATTCTGCAGGGAGAGCGCGACCCCTTTGGCAACGCGGAGGAAGTGGTTGCCTACCAACTTTCCAAAAAAGTCCTTCTGAGGAACGTTCCGGATGGGGATCACAGTTTCCAACCGCGAAAATCTTCCCCCGCAACCCTGGAGTCCAACCTGGGCCTCGTGATCGCATCCGTTGCGGATTTTATCAGAAGAAACAGTCGCTGAGCCAATCACAAACTCCGCCTTGAGCGGCAAGAGTTCTTTCAACAACCTGGACCTCAGGTGGAAAACAAACCCTCCCGGCTATATTCTTTTTGAGCAAGCCGCCTAAAACCCTGACAAAATTGACGGACCGATATCCGCTTCAGCCCACTTTTGATTTCTGTCAAAACCTCGCGATGGCTTCCCCATGGCAGATCGGCTCCATTCAGGCGTTTCCAGCCCAACGATAATCCGATTGTTTGAAAAATCCGTCAACGACCAGGGCCCCGTCGGGATGAAGTTTGACCCTGGAAAATGCATTGTTCTCCTTTCCCTTCCCTTCCACCATTGCCACATGGGTGCAGTAATGAATGCCATTCAGTTCCTTGAGATCGTTTTTATGGCTGTGCCCCTGGAATACGGCCATTACATTGCCGGAAGCTTCCAGGATCTTTCGGACCTCCGCATTGTTTTTGACGCCGTAATGATTGGAAACGTCCAATCTTTGATGTGCGAACACCACTGTTTTTTTGGTATTCTTCTCCAGGTCTTCCTTCAGCCAGGCCAATTCAGACTTGGGAATATTGGCATCGGTCCATTTGAAATTCCTGCGTGAATAAGGCACGCCATCACTGCGAAAGCAGGAATCCAGCACGACAAAATGATAACCACCCTTGTCAAAAGAAAAGTAGGATTTCTGCTGGCCCACTTCTGCGAGAAATTCTTCTTTTTTCAGAGTGTCGACACAATGATTGCCAAGGACATAAAACCGGTCATCGTGGATCTCGGAAAACTTTTTTTCAATCGTCTTCAGGTAACCCACTTCCACCGGAACCGAATCAGCTGCATCGATGAAATCACCCAGCTCGACAACAAAATCAAGTTCCTGACGATCAAATTCGCCGGCAGCCGTTTCCAGTTTGGCCAACGTTTCCCGGTAGTGCCTTGTTCCACTGGTGGGTTTGTCAGCGTAGTGAAGATCGGTCACCATTCCAAACTGAAGCGTGGCGGTTCCGTTCAGAATTTCCGAAGCAGCGGCCACCGTATCGGCCCCCAAAACGACAGCTGTGGAAGCACCCAACGTTTGACAAAAAAATGCCCTTCTTCCAAGGGTGAATGTCGTACCCCATTGGCACCTGCGCGAATCTTTTTTTTTGCGATCGATTTCACCGTTTGGCAACCAATCGGGAGACTCCTCATCGGAAGACGCTTTTTCAATCATCAATTTTTTCCTTTTTTGGTTTTTCAAGAGTGATCCCCCGTTTGGAACTCGGCCAAGCCACCCGAAGCGAACCCACGCAACCATCTCCACACTTACCACGGGCGACCAACAAGCGACCATCTGACAGCGCTTCCACTCCCAAAGAACAATCAAATTTATACCGCCCCACCATGCGGAAATGGTCGTCGGTAACCAACAGGATCGCCGGGGAACCGTAGCACCCGAAATACCAGCGGTCTTTTTTTCGAGTGGCTGTCTGAATACCAAGATGGGTGGTGCCACTTTCAATGGAATGCTTTTTGACGAACTTGAAATGAGTGTCATATTCGTAAACGAAATTGACCGGTACATCCTTGGGAAGTCCACCCACAACGAAAAAATGTCCTTCAGCATGAGACATGCCCCCCGCACCATGGAAGACCTCAGGAACCGGATGCCGAGCCAGCTGTTTAAGGGATATCGAATCGTAGACGTAAATCCAGGAATCCGCATTTCCCGCAGGGTCATTGAACCGACCCAAGTTAACTGCCACGAAAAGTTTTCCCTTGACATGACAGAGGTCGCCGTGATGATTGGCGACGGGCACCTTGCGAACAACCTTCCCCTTTTGATCCGTTTTGACGAGGGTGGTGGTGAAACTCCAGTAGATGAATTCACCATCCTTGCAAATCCCCTGGAGGTGATGCTTGTATTTTCCACTGCAGGATACGGGGCCATTCCAATCTTGCCCGTTGGAAGCTGGTAAGTCCGTGCCAATGGCCAGGATTCCCAGCAACCCTCCCATCCAGAAAGTGCTGAACCTGAAGAAAAATATCATTTTGTTTACATCCAGGATGCTGTGCAGAAAAAGGAAACCCCGTAAAAATTGTATCCAACTCCCGAGCACAATGGAAAAAAGATTCCGCTCTTTCCTGTGAAAGGGCAATCTGCAACCGGTTAAAACAAAGCCGTCCCAGTTCCACTCAAGAAACGTCATGCCTTCCAGATCCCGTTGTTCATTACTTCTCACGTGTGCTCTGATTTTTATTGCACCGATCGTCCCCGATAGGTTGATGGGACAGTCCTCCATTCAAAAGCAGGAAATCCCCCTCTGGCCGGAGGGGGCGCCCATCGACCGTCAACGTAAAAAAACAGAGAAAAGCAGTGCCAAAATCACAATCTATCCGTCCGGCGGTCCCCGGGACACAGCGATCATCATCTGCCCCGGTGGAGGGTACGGTGGCCTGGTCACCGGAGCAGAAGGCCACGGGATTGCCCGATGGCTGAATCGGCATGACGTAACCGGTGTGGTCCTGGAATACCGATTGCCCCGAGGAAGATCTTTCGTCCCATTGCATGACGCACAGCGTGCGGTTCGCCTGTTGCGATCCGAGGCCGGAAACCTGAAGCTGGACCGCTCCCGAATCGGAATTCTCGGATTTTCTGCCGGTGGGCATCTTGCCGGCTCCGCCGCGGTCCACTCAGACGCTGGAAACCGACTCGCAAAGGACCCCGTCGAAAAATACAGCTGCCGCCCCGACTTCGCAATTCTGGTCTACCCGGTCGTCTCGATGGAATTACCGGTAACCCATGCCGGTTCCCGCCGCAATCTCCTGGGAAGCAACCCCACCGCCGAGCTGGTGGAACATTTCTCCATTGAAAAGCAGGTATCCAACCGGACGCCTCCGCTCTTTTTGGCCCACGCACAGGATGATCGACCGGTCCCCCCAAAGAACAGCCAATTACTTTTTGCAGCCGCAGGAAAACAGAAGATCCTTGCTGAATATCTGAAATTGCCAACCGGCGGCCATGGCCTCAATGGATACAAGGGCCCCTCCTGGGATCGCTGGCAAAGGGAATCGCTTGCCTGGATGAAAAACCTTCCGCAAAAAAAACCGGTTCCATAAAGTGACCGGGCTGAAACAGGCCTTCCGCATCCTGTTTTCGGCAACAGCAGGCGTGATTCAAACGCGCTCCACGATTTCCAGTCCAATCATACAACAGGGATCCTTCCTTCCGGTTCCCCCCGAACCAGGTTTGGCTGGCGGTTGATCTCCGTTATAACCAACTGGAAACCCTGGAGTGGAAAATGGGCACAAATCAAGAAGATCGCGTTGAGTCCGGACTTTTGCTGGACAACCTGATCGTTGAATCACGGAATAAAATGTATGCCTTTTCGGCGGTACCCTGTACCGAACTGGTGATTGCCGGCCCGGCTTGCACAGGAAAAACCCGCTTTGCCGCCTACGCTGCCGGAATGCTCCGTTACCATTTTGTCGAAGGTGACCTGTTTCACCTTCACAAGGTAATGGAAAAAGCCAGGAATGAGCACATTCCCATGACCGACGAATACCGTGAATCGGAGTGGATCAGCGCCATTGCCGGCGGCCTGCTGTTTGCGGCACTCCAGCACATGGAAATCGTCCTCACCTGCTCGGCACTCAAACGGTCTTTCCGGGAACTGCTGACCAGCCTGGGACAACAGATTGGGATGGGCGACCTCTGGATCGTCTGGATGGACGTCCCCTCAACGGAACTGCGGCGGCGGGCCGAAAAACGCCAGCGGGAAACCAACCATCCTTTTGGGCCGGAAATGATCGATTCCCAACTCGCCGATACGGAACGCCCCGCCGAAGACGAAAAAAACACGTTGATTGTTGACGGAACGCTGGATCCGGATGCCCTGCTGCGGGACATCGTCGAACGGGTTCCGGGATTACCTGCAATCGGTGTCTGAAGCAGGTATCCCAAAAGAACCACCTTCTGAATCGTCCATGCCGGTTGCAGGCCCTTGGCCGACCAGGCCGGACCCAGTTCCCCCCCCCAAACTGAATCAACTCCGATCCCGGGAAGGTTTCTTTTATAACGCTTCCCGCGGGACGTCCACGCAATTTAATCAGAGAAAAATTTCAAAATTGACCGCGTAAGTATTGGACGGGTTGGGAAACAGGTTCGGCCGTATGTAAAAGGTGTCATCATCTCCGCCACCCTGAAAAACGGGAGCTACACCTGAGGATGAATTCTCGAT
>JAYZFP010000212.1:0-25839 GCA_036336715.1 Planctomycetota bacterium | reverse complement strand
AACCGGGTTGGTCGGTTGGATTCACCGGGAAGAACTGCCGAAAAATGATGGACGCCACCTGCCATTCCTTCATGCCCTCTTTCCAGACCAGGTCGGTGGGAAGCAAGGTCCCCTCCTGAATCAGTTTCTGGACTTCCTGTTCTGAAATGGGGCCTTTTTGGGAACCGTTGACGGTGACATGCCACATGAATTAATCCGATGGAAACCTGTTGTTGACCCGGGCCAGTGCTGCAGGCACCCGGTCAGTGCCTCGAAAAAGATGGATGAATCGGCCCGGCGTCCATCCGGGCTGTTTCATAATCCGGCATGAAATCGGAGCCTGCAAGATCTATTCGCCGCATCGGCGGTCTTCTTGGAAAGCCATTATAGTTGACCGCTTTTTTCTGAGGGCATGCATCGGTAAACGTGCATTCCCGATGGGGCGGAAGCTGCCTGTGGCTTGGAACGGTGAGGGATCCTCCTGCAGAAAGTCGTATTCTGCCGTTGGTCGGCCTGGAGCTTGGTTTTGCAGTCCCCGGGTCTCAGTTTCCTTTTCTTCTTTTGAAACACCCGCCTGGACGGCCCCGGAATGGGGCATGCCGGCAAAAGGACCGTAGACCTCCGAATACGGTTGGCCAATCGACATCCGTAAAGCCCGGACAATTTTCAGGTTGGGGATTTCACCATCGAATGGTGCGCCGGCCGCGATTTTTTTAGGCATTCATCGAGAGTCTGGCTGTCTTCGTCAAGAAGTGCGATCGTCGCCCGGACGTAGGCATTGAATTTGACGGGTGCCTTGGTTTCGTCTCTTTCGTGAAGACTGGACTCGAAATGATCCCTGGCGGGATCGTACTGCCGGGCGAAGGCCCGCATCTGGCCGGCATGGAAATGCAGGTTTCCGATTTGGAAGGGACTCAGGTCCGGATGGTCTCTGAGGTAGTTCTCAATGGACCGGGCGGCTGCCTCGAACTTTCCCTGGCCAGCGAGTTGCCTCCAGCCCTGGTTGGGCGTCTGGTCAAACTGTTTCACCGAAAGGTCGGTACCCGTGCGACCAACGAGCTCCCTGAATTCATGTTTTCGGTTGGCCAGTAAAGTCCGGCGGATGAAATGGCGACCATCCCCTTGGGAATAGGTATCGATCTCAAAATCCCCACTCAGTTGGTAAACGCCCCAGCCCGACTTTTCCTTGCGGAGGTATTCCAGGTGCAACCGGGCTTCCTGGGGGGTCCTGAAAACCTGTTGGCCGGCGTAGATCCCCAGTGGCAGGGAACCGAGCTGAATCACACCCTCGCCGGCATCGACTGCCTGGGCGTAGTTGGCGTCACCCACTGTATAAATGGGCGAGGAGATGTTTTGCCGCAGGGTGGGAGTTCGCCAATTCAGGTAGAAAAGGCAGAACGCTCCGCCACACCCGACCCATCCGATGCAGAGGCTCAAGCGACGAATGAGTGAAGCGGTTTTCATATATCGGGAGCCAGGCAGTTTGGGTCCTCGGAACAACAGCCGCATCAGCACGACGCCATCTGATGACTTTTCGAAATTCAGCGGTTGGGTTGCCAAACGCCAAATGGGAAAGCAGGGATTGCAAAACGGGCAGAATAGCTGACGGAGGGGGATTCCAACAGTGCGATTTCCAGACGGTCTTGCCAACGGAAACGCATTGGCAGTCTTTACTGCAGTCCGGAGACCGCACCATCAGGGATCGATCATCCCGATTCGAACCTTTGAAATTCAGGCAGATGCCCAGCCTGGACCGAATGTCCGACAGGTTGCTGCTGGAGCTCTGGGAACCCGGGTTTTGCCTGGTGGTTTGAAACCTTTTTTGCAGGTACCGGGTTGAAAAAGGGACCAGGACCGGAGATCCCGTCGCAGCTTCTCCAAAAGCTCACCCGGACCCCTGGAAACCAAAAGCTGAGAAACCCGGCTGGACGGTACCCCTTGGGAGCGGGAGAAGGACTGCGGCCCGGTTGAAAACAGGCTGCACCCGGGCCGGAAACGTCTTTTTTCCGATTGCGTTTCTGCGGGGATCGCTGGCGACAGGATCTCTGTTCCGATCATCCCGTCGAAGCAACCAATTTGCCAAACTCCGGAACGGAAACCGAAATTCGTTCCTCAGCCGCCGGGAAGCTCCGGGAATCCGGAAGTCCAAAAACACTTTTTCAATCGACTCCGCCGCCTCGATGTTTGGCGGTTCGATGTTTGCCTCCGCGGTCGGCTCCCCGCAATGTGACTCCTCAGTAGGCGCCTCGATGTCTGGGGGCGCGGTCGGCTGTTGGGTATTTGATCCCGCGCCGGGGTTCAGAGCATTGCAGCCATCCCGGGAGAGCCCACAAGTCAATCTTCGCGTAATTAGAACCACGTGACACACCAACGTCCGATAATGTTTCTTATGTTCGGTTAAAGATCCAGAAAACCCCGTGTTTTTCAATGTTTGTGTTCAGGGACACCTGTTCAGTGAAATCTGTTTCATGGAAAAGGCAATCCTGCCGCAGGAAGTCGCCAGGTAAAGGAAAACCGAATGTTCTGTTCAGCGTGACCGTGGCCGACCCGGGGAAGTCATTTTGAGGGCGGTTACAGGTTGCCGGTTCCTGGTATCTGGACCGGGGCGAGGCAAACCTCTCCGGCGGGCTTTCTCTCAAGCTTGGAGCAAGGTTCCATGCATTGAGCCGGCCTTTTGGAACGGGGTAACTGCAGGGCCCCCCTGCCTCGATGCCATGCTCGCTGACCGATCCCTTTCGGAGCAGATCGCGGAAGGTCTCCAGCTTGGAAGGGTGCGGCACTCCGGGACAGGCTGGGCCGTTGTGGGACTTCAGAATGCCCGAAATCGCGGCGGGTGGGCATCAGGCAAAGGGGTGGTTGCATGGGGAAATTCCCCATGCCGGAGGCTGGCGTCCCGGTGGTCTTCAGTTGCGAGCGTAATCGTCGAAAATCCCGTCTACTACCGACAATGCGATTTCCTTGATCACGCCTGCACCGTTTGACCACTCGACTTCCTGGTAAGCCGACAAAAGGAGATCCGTGCCATAAACCACTCCCTGCAGGTTTCCACCATCCCTCCTGATTCGATCTCCGGATCCCAGTTGGGCCAGTTGTGCCCGATCGTTCCCACCACCTGAATGGACGACCACCGATTCAAAGCCCTGGAAACGTTGCACGCCCGTGGAATTCTGGAATTGCATTTCGCCTGGACTTGCACGGAACGTCTCGTTTTCGGCCGTGCCGCGGAGCAGTGCGTTGTCTGCGCCCGAACCTCCCTCAACAACGATCGAATCGAAACCGATTACGTAATTCCGGTAGGATGCACCGCCAAGCGATGTTCCTTCGCTGTGAACGTGCAGGAAGTCGTCACCGCTGGTCCCCGTCAGGATGGCTTGGTCGCTGCCACCGCTGGAGGAAATCGCGGTGACCCTCTCGAAATGTTCGGCCACCAGGAGGTACCCGCCACCGGTGAGTCGGGAACGTTCCGCATTTCCGTGGAAGGTGTCTGATTGATTGCTGTCCTGCAGAACGGCCAGGTCATCGCCACCCCGGGCGTCTACCCGGACCGACTCGAATCCACCTGCAATGACGTCCGTTTGGTCACCATAAAAAACAACCCTTCCCTGCCCACCCGAGAGAGTCTCCCGGTGTTGTGAACCGGTGAGGAATACTTCATCGCTTCCGGTTCCGCCATGAATTCGGACCTTGCGAAAAGCGTCCTTCGAGAATTCGTAGCGGGTTCCATTGACGGTTGCCTGGTGTGTCTGGTCCGATACGTAGGTGTAGCTGTCCTGCTGCCCCGTACCGCCGATGATCAGTCGGTCCCGTACTGTCCGCACCAGGTTGGTGCATTTCAATTCGACATCCTGGTTGGATCCCATCAGCCTGATGATATAGGACTCTCCGGCTGCAGCCTCGATGTCGACCCGACTGCCTTCCTGTTGCGTTTGGCCAGATGCAATCACCTCTCCCTGGAGATTCAGGATTTCCATCTGCAGTGGACCTCTGGCAGCTTCAAATTGTGATTCTACCGTCAGGATCCCCTGGCGGCTGGCGGTGATTCTGTAGTGGGACTGCCCGCTGACGCCAAGGTTGGAAAACAGGTCGGAGCGAACCCGGCCCAGGTTGACGATACCGGGAGTGGCTGAATCAAATTCGACGTTCACCCGGTAGTTGCCCTTGCCCGCCCCGGCATGCAATCGGATCAGGTATTCTTCTCCGGCGGTAACCTGGAAGCTCACCCGGTTGCCATTGCGTGATACTTTCTGGTCGACCACGTCGAGCATGGTTTTCAATTCGTGTGATTCATGGAGCGTCAGGCTGACTTGCCCTGATTCATCGGCCTCGAATCTCATGTAGTCGACGTCCCGGGTTTTGGCCAAAATGCCTTCGATCGATTGCAGCTTTGAAATTCTTCCCAGGCGGGAGGCAGATGACGGCTGGTCTCCATGTGGATCCTGCAGGGCCGAATCAATGGCCGCTGTCAAATCAAGCCGGCTGTACCAGGATTGCGTCAGGGAGTCATAAACCTGATCAGCGGTTCGCTGGAAGTGGGAATAAAGGGTCGATTGGTCGATCCGGCTTTCGCCAGCAATCTCGAGAGCCTCACGCAACAGGACACTTGCCCCGGCAACGTAAGGAGCAGCCATGCTGGTTCCCGATGCAGCGAGGAACCGGGAGCTCGGACCGAGTTGGCCGTAAAGGTGACCCGGAATGGTGCTTTCAAGATCTTCACCCGGCGCGACCAGGACCCGTTCATTGCGTTGACTGAAATCGCTCAGCTGTCCCCACGCATCGTGGCTTGCAACCGGAACCACGTAAGGGCTTGCGGCGGGATAGCTCACTCCCTTTGACAGGTGGTTCTGGAATGAATTTCCAGCTGCCACTGAAATGAAGATTCCATCACGTCGGAGTTGGGCGAACTCATCCTCCAGGGTCGCCCAACCGGGAACGGAATTGGAATTCCAATGGACACCGAGGGAGAGGTTGACGGTGGTGATCGGGTTTTCAAAGTCGTTGCGATGATCGTGGACCCATTGGAGTGCTTCCTCCACCCATCGCAGCTTGCCCCCTCCCCTGTCATCAAAAACCCGCAGGCCCACCAGGTCAACTCCGCTGGCGACACCCGGGTGATTTTCGTCACTGCTGCCAACGATTCCCGCGACGTGCGTTCCGTGGTAACCGGCGGGACCGTCATCAAAAGGATCGGAATCGTTTTCAGCAAAATCCCACCCGCCGACGACGCGGAAGTCCTTTCCCAGTCCGCCACCCAGGGCAAAATGATCCCAGGCAATCCCGCTGTCGATGATGGCGACCGTCTGTCCGGTTCCGTTAAATGAGTAATTCTCCCTTATCTGATCGATCTGTTCGGCAGGGTTGGCAAGCGATACCAAGGGGGCAAATTCCTGCGGGGAAGTCGCGGAAAATTGCAAAAGCTCGGGTAATTCTCCGATTGCGTTTACGGAGAAGGCCAGTCGCTCTTCAAGCGGCTCGCAGCCATTTTGACGGGCAGGTGGTTTGGCAGCCAAATGCGACGACATGAGGGCCTCGACGGGAAAGGGTCTATGGAGGAAATCCATTTCCGGGCGACGCATCCTGCGATGGAGCGCACAGGAGAAGAGGTCTCAGAATCAGGTCCGCTGTCGGGGCAAACAGGGAATGGCGAGATCGAAAACCGGGCTGGATTTTCGATTTTCTGTTACTGCATCTCTGGGCGCAACAGACCACTGCAATTAAGAAGTGGCTGTGGGTCTGATGAACTATAGGTCACTGAAAACGACCGACAAGGGATTGCTAGCAGGAAGGTTGGGTGGATTTTGAAAGCTATTCCACAAAACGCCCGGCAGCGTTCGTTTTATGCCGGTGGTAGGTGCAATTTTGGAAACACGGGGGGGTGAAGTCGGGGAGTGCCTGGAATCCGGAGGGGGAGAAAACCAGATTTTCTGGACTTCGTAAAGCGGCTCGCCGATGAATCCAGTTGGAAGATTCTGTCTGT
Organism: Planctomycetota bacterium; assembly: GCA_036336715.1. Taxonomy (GTDB): domain Bacteria; phylum Planctomycetota; class Planctomycetia; order Pirellulales; family Pirellulaceae; genus JABAAE01. Next base: position 19,886 of record JAYZFP010000212.1, on the reverse strand, counting down.
CGGGAAGGATCCCGGCAGGATTGTTTTGCCGCCAATCTTCGAAGGGAGTACCCTGCCCTGTCCGGATGGTCCGGTCTGGAATTCCCGATCTGGATTGCCCGGCGTGGCTTGCTTCAAGCGGTCAGCAGGTCTCCGCTGCCTGTTGATGCCATTTGCTTGGGTGCGTGGGCAAACCCGGGATGGGGCGCGATACCGAGAAAATCCAATGCGAAAAACCAGTTTTCTCAAACAGCTTTACAGTTGTTATTTTTCCAGGCCCGTGCATGACCGGTTGCTGTACAGGACGGCTGCCCAGTTCGAATTTCAAAGCGTGGTGGAAATTGGGATCTCATCCATTGAGAGGACCTGCCGAATGCTGGAAATCGCCCACCGCTACACGGATCAACCTATTTGTTACACCGGCATTGACCTGTTTGATGCCCGGGACGGGAGACAGCAGCAGGTAGGGTTAAAATTTGCCCATGTCGAACTGAAAAAGACGGGATCTGTCATCAAGTTGATGCCAGGCGACCCGTTTTCCTCACTTTCCCGCTGTGCCAACCTGCTGTCTGGAACGGATTTGCTGATTGTAGGGGCTGAAGTGGACCAGCAATCGATGGACAGGAGTTGGTTTTACCTGCCCAGGATGCTCCATGAGGAGTCTCACGTGATCATCGAGCACATGAAAGGGGACCAGGTAGAGTTTGAAGAGGGTGATCTTCAGTCGATAATCGATCGATCGGAGCTGACGCTGGGTACCTGCAGTCGGCCAGGATTAAGGGAGGCTGCCTGACAATAGCCCGGTGTTTCTGGATAAAATTCCCTCAAAATCAACCGGCTTGTCAATTAGAAGGGTGCTAGAATTAATTCGAACAGACTTGGTTTGAGATTTCATGGCAACCGACGAAAAGACTTCGAGACGCGAGTATTCGAGACCTGAGTATTCGAGACGTGAGTATTACCGGGTAACCGTCCCGGAATCGGAATACGTGACCCTGAAGACCGATGACGCGGAGTACCGGGTGGTGGAGATTTCCGAAAACGGAATTCGTTTTGAATCGAACAGCTGTTTGCCTGCAGACGAGTGGGTGCGGGGGACGATTTTTTATGGCCAGGGAGAATCCATCCATGTCACCAGCCAGGTCCTCCGCTGCGACAAGGGAAAAAGAAGCGGTTGGGAAATCGTTGTCTCAGTCCTCAATCTCATGATGCCGGACGTTGTGGCCTTTCAGTCCTACCTGGTGCGTCGTTACGGTTTGGCTTGACAGCAATTGCGAGAATCCTCTTTGCTCGCGTCTTCCCCCCGCCCCGATAGGGTTTGCCGGGCCCCTTCTTTATTCTGCTCGACGGCGCGGTGGAACGGAAAACCAGGGCGCCCAATCTCTTTGATTCCATTGTCAACCGGCTGAGAAATCTGTGGGAGCCAGGTACGGAAAGGGTCTCAAACCAGGACTGGGCCATTCGATTCAAGGAGCATGGGAGCGAAGGGCTTTCGCAGCGTCTGACAGGTCAGTCGGAAAACCATAACAGGACGGGTGTCTCATTGCGGGACGGTTGCCGTTGAAAGTGGTAGCGGATGGATCGGAAAAATCTGGTTTCTCCATTGGAACGGCGTTTGCGTTCAAGGTGAATCAGTTTTCGCGATTCCCTCCATGCCCCCCTGCCCTCCGATGCCCACCTACGAGTCCCAAATTTCCTTGATTCTCCGATGGACCCACCAGGGAGAACAACTGACGATCCGGGATCAGATTCTCCTGGAACGGGTTGCCAATGGCCAGGCTTCCGATGAACAGTTCCGTGAACTTGAAAGACTTTACCAGTATGTTGACCAGCACCAATCCGCACCGCGGGATTGGCTGTTCGGACTCAGCGGACTTGAAATCACGCCCGATGGCCTCGTCCTGTTTGAAGGAACCGTGGTCCAGGTTTACCACCAGGACGGCAATGAGTTGCCGCCTGCCCTCGAGATGTTCACCCGGGATATTTTGTACCCGGCCTGCATGTTGGCCAGGGAATATGGTTACCGGCACCTGTCACCTCATCGGATTTCGTTTTTCGTGAATGAACTTTTTGGGACCTTTCCGCTGCGAGCGATTTCCCAGCGTACCTATTTATTCAAAGAGTCCATGATTGCTCCTGCTGCAACGAGCGAGTTGGGGTTCCTCAATGGTCATGCTGTCTGTCACAGGAGAGGGGAAAGTCTTTTCCAACCCTTTCTCAGACTGGATTCCGGATTTTTTTATTGCGAGCGGTTTTTAACTGTCTCGGAATTTGAATCCGTTGAGCCTGGTACGTGGAGAATCTATTTGCCAGAAGAAAAAAAGGATGCCGCGATTGATCTTCCCCGGTTGGGGTGAGTTGTTCCGGAATGCGTGTGACTTCTTTGGGGGCCCTCCGGGGGCGATGGAAAAGTGATTGGGAATCATCCGTATGCCTCAACTACGATATCGGAAGGAGATGAAATCCTTTCGCCGGGTGAATGGGAAGATTCTGTCAGCCAAAGGCGCTGAAGGATCCGTTTCGCGGCGGCTGGACAGGGTGACCCAAAAACCGGGTGGGGGCTGGCCAGCGAGGAAGGCGTGAAGCGGTCAGGTGACCCATTTGGGACCTGCCCACTCACGCTGCCAGTCAAAATCAACACCCGGACGTCTCCGCTTTCAGGTAGCGTTTTCAGCTAGGAAGTCCATCAGTTGACTGACTCTCAGTTGCCGGTCGAGGTCCCCTGCCCTTTCCGTACTTTTTCGGTTGGAAAATTCGATTCTTGAATAAAACGGGGCAAATGAACCCTGTTTCCAGGCGGAGGCTGCAGGCGACCGTATCGGGGCAAAACTGAGCTTGCAGAAAATGCAGCGATAGCGATACGATTTTGCTGGAGACCTGTACTGATCAAGCAGTAGCGGTCGGGTGCCAATTAGGGAAGGCAACGAGTGAGACCATATCAATTACAAGAAATCGCAACATGGGTTGACGGTGAGTTCTACGGTCGAGGGGAACTCGAAATCTTGAACGCCGATATTATCCGGGACGCCACTGCAGGTTGCCTGACGTTTGCGGAAAAACCGGAGTACTTTCAGAAAGCCGCAGACTGCGAAGCCTCGGCGGTCCTGATCCCCGAAGGATCTGTGGAGCAGTTCCGGGAAATTTCCCAAAAGGACGTCCTGGCCGTCAGTCGTGTAACCGAATGTTTTGCGAAGCTGGTTTCTCTTTTTCGGCGTCCCCTGCCCTGCCCCACCCCGGGTGTTTCCGAAAAGGCTGTTATTGACCCGTCCGCACAAATCGGCCCGGGAGTTCATATCGCCCCAGGCGCAGTCATTGGTCCCGATGTGGTCATTTCGGGCGAATGTCGGATCCACGCTGGCGTGCATTTGATGTCCGGCGTTTCTGTCGGGACGGCAACGGAGATCTTTCCCAACGTGGTCGTTTATGAAAATTGCATTGTGGGAGCCCAGTGCCGCCTGCATGCCAATTGCGTCATCGGGGCCCACGGGTTTGGGTACGAATCTTCCACTGGCGAACATTTTCCGGGGCCGCAGCTTGGAAACGTTGTCATTGGTGATCATGTCGAAATTGGAGCGGGTACATCCATCGACAGGGCCACTTTTGGCTCCACTTCCATAGGGGAGGGAACCAAGATCGATAACCAGGTTCAAATTGGGCACAATTGCCGGATCGGAAAACGGAACCTGATTTGTGCCCAGGTTGGCATTGCCGGCAGTTGTACCACCGGCGACAACGTGGTGTTGGCAGGCCAGGTTGGAATCGGTGATCACATTTCCATTGGCCAGAAAACGATCCTGGGTGCCAAAGCGGGCGTCATGGCCGACATTCCCGAGGGGCAGGTCTACCTGGGAGCCCCCGCCACTCCGGTAAAGCAGCAGATGTCGATCGTGGCCGCTACCCATCGGCTTCCCGAGATGCGGCGAAAAATAAAACAGCTTGAGCGTCAGCTTGAAAAGCTTCAGGAAAACGCCGACGCCGGGGGATCCAGCTCTGTACATGATGCGGCGTAGGTGGAATGTCAAAAAAAGTGGGATTGATTGCCGGCTGGGGGCGTTACCCCATCCTGATTGCCGAAAAGCTGGTTGCCAGCGGCTGCGAAGTTTATTGCTTGGCCATCAAGGGGCACGCTGACCAGAAACTGAGGCAGTTGTGCGCGGACTACCGTGAGGTAGGGGTGGCCCGGGTAGGATCACACATCCGCTTTTTTAAAAAGCATGGTGTGCGGCACGCGACGATGGCAGGCAAGGTCTTCAAGACGTTGCTGTTTGAAAAGGGAGCGTTCTGGAAACACCTGCCGGACCTGACATTCTGGCGTTATTTTTCCAGCCAGTTTCTGTTGAAATCGGCGGATCGCAAAGATGATACTCTGCTTGGGACGTACACGGTCGCGTTCCAGAAGCACGGAATTGAACTGGGACCGGCAACTGACTATGCTCCCGATCTGCTCGTGAAAAAGAAATCGCTTGGTAAGCGGAACCTGAACCGCTCGGAAATGAAGGACGTGGAATTTGGCTGGATGCTCGCCAAGCAGATGGGTGCACTGGATGTCGGGCAGAGCGTGGCCGTGAAAACCCAGGCAGTGCTCGCGGTGGAGGCTGTGGAAGGGACTGATGAATGTATTCGTCGCGCCGGGCAACTCTGCCCGTCTGGCGGATTTACCGTGGTCAAGGTAGCCAAGCCCCAGCAGGACATGCGTTTCGACGTACCGACGATCGGGCTCGGAACTTTACAGACCATGAAGCAGACCGGCGCTACGGTCCTGGCCGTGGAAGCTGACAGGACGATTATCATCGACGAGCCGGAAGTGATCCGCTTTGCGGACAGAAACCGGATCAAGATCCTCGTGGTTGACGATGAGGAAATCAGGACCGGTTTGAATCTTTCCTCCGAACAGGCTGCCTGATCGTGGCCTGCCTGAGTGCTCGGTGAAAGCCTCCCCAGGTTCGGAATCGCCTGCCGAAAAAAAGATGATGGGATGCCTGGACCTGGCGGCTGTTTTGACCGCGGTCTGCCGTTTTGTGGTTCCAAAGGTTAAAGAGCTGTTTTGAGGCGCCTTTAAGGCAAAACCAGCCGGTCGGATTCCGGAGCGTTCATCCTGAGGGGAGCGGAGCCTCACGCCGGTGGTTATTGCTCCTCTGCCTCCTCGTTGGTTTCGCTGGGGCGGCTCTCCTGGCCTTGCATTTCGAGGAGCATTCGTTGGCGGGCTAATGCGTCATCAGGGATGTGGTTCATGATTGGGTTCCTGGGCAGTTGTCGAGGTTTCCTGATAATGATCGTTTGAAAGTTGGAAAAGTGCCCTTTGAATTCCGTATTTCGGGGTGTTTTTTTCCAAAAACGTTTTTCCGGGACAATTTTTGGCCTGGAGGCTCATTTTGTACACCCAGTTGTTCACCTTGCTGCTTCTGGAAACCTGTAGCCGGAAAGGATAAGTCAAGTCGTCGAATCGGGGGGATTCGAACCTCGCGGTCAATGCATGGACCGCATGGGTTGCCGCCGGCATCCGAGGTGGCCTGACTAATCTTGCGTGGGCAGTGATTTCCTCCTGGCTCGGCGGGAACCTTCCCAGATTCCCGGCGCCAGAAGGCAAATCGATCCCAGTCGCAAAGAACTTTCGCCATTCCTGCCAGGAAATTGCTCACCGGGCAGCATCCGAATGCGGTAACAGGCCGTTACAATGATGGCTCAGGATCGTTCCGGTGCCCATCGGATTTACCTCTCAGCACCCCACGGGTTCCCATGAAAAATCGATTTTGCCGCTCCGCTGTTTCGGCTTCGAGTTGTTCTTCCGCCAGTCGTCGAGCCTTTTTGGGGGCTGCCGGGATTGGCTCAGTCTCCCTTTCACGCTTGGCAAAGGGAAAGTCACCGGTGGTCGCCTTGCCCCAGCAGGAATCCGGCGCAACCGGTCGCAAGAAAAAAAAAATCAGGGTGGCCCAGGTAGGCGTGGGACACGCCCATGCAACCAAGCTGGCGGTGTACCGGAAATCAGAAGACTACGAAGTGGTGGGAATCCATGAACCGGATCCCGGGCTGAAAAAGCAGGCCGAGCGGCAGGCGCCTTTTCGTGATTTGCCCTGGCTGACCGAGGAGCAGATTCTCAACGACTCGTCGGTGGATGCCGTGTTGGTGGAGACCCGCGTATCCGATTCGCTTGCCGTGGCTGAGAAGTGCGTCCAGGCAGACAAGCACATTCATCTCGACAAGCCGGCCGGAGAGTCGTTCCCCCTGTTTGACAGAATTTTGCAGGCGGCAGAAAAGAAAGGTCTGATGGTCCAGATGGGCTACATGTATCGTTACAATCCAGCGGTTGTCCTGCTGCGTGAAATGCTGGAAAAGGGCTGGTTGGGTGAAATTTTTGAGGTACATGCCGTCATGAGTAAGGTCATCAGTCCGGCCGCTCGAAAGCCACTGGCCCGTTACCGTGGCGGTATCCTGTTTGAATTGGGATGCCACATTCTCGACCTGGCCATTGGTGTGCTCGGCAGACCTCGACAAGTGGATTCGGTGAATCGCCACAGTTCCGGTTTAAAGGACGATCTCGTCGATAACATGCTGGCGATCCTTTCCTACGACAACGCGATCGCGACGGTCAAATCGACGGCCCTCGAGGTGGAGGGATTTGCCAGGCGTCATTTTGTGGTCTGCGGGACCGAGGGGACCTTTCACATTCAACCTCTCGACAATCCTTCGGCTCGGGTTGCCCTGAGCCGGAAACGGCCGGGCTACCAGGCGGGCTACCAGACGGTGAATTTTCCTCGTTATGTAAGGTATGTGGACGATGCGGCCGATATGGCCCGGGTGATTCGGGGCGAAAAGGAGGCGGACTTTTCCAGCGAGCACGACCGGATTGTCCAGCAGACACTCTTAAGTGCTTGTGATCTGTTGCCACCCGGGTAGGTCCGGTCCGAGTCGCTTGAAAAGTACGTCCCCACGTCATTTTCAGGGCACGAACTACCGGGTGGATGGAGCGGAGATCAACCGCCTGATCCAGGGGCCGGTTCCCTGCCAGGTTCCGATATTTTGGCGCTCGGCAGTTTGGGGGCTCGGGCCTCACGTGCCCTGAAAGCACCGGCCCTGAAAGCACCGGCCCTTGGGGCCAGCAGGTTTCGCAGGGATTACAGTCCGGCTTTATCGCGCGTGGTGATGCTGGTAGTGTTTGATCATGGCATCGCCAAAATCGTTGTCAAAATCCCGGTACACACAATGGACATGATTGGCCTTGTCCTGGGTGTTGTCATATTCAATGAGAAAGGTTGGGCCCTGAATCAGGTAGTGGTGAGGCTCATCCACCTGCAACCCGCCAGCCCATTTGAAGTGGATCCTGTCGAGTCCCGCTTTCCTGATTTTTTCCAGGTCCTGGTCGGATAGTTCCCTGCGGATCCGCCCGACATGTTCCACTACCAGTTCCAGCAGCAGGTCCTGCTGTTTGGGGTTCATTTCACGGTAAGCCAGGCCCTGCGGTTTTCCTCTTTCCAGCTTTCGCCTGTTCCCGGTCACCAGGCCCCCAACCGTCTCTTCGAAAATGGGGACCTCACCAAACCCGACCTGGCGTTGTTTTGCACTGAAGGATCGGGCCAGCTGTCTTCCAAGTTCGGTTTCCTTCTTGAGGGCCTGCAATCCAGCCCGGGGCTCGCCTTCCGGCAGGATGGCCGGAATGACACCAAAGAAGGAGGGGGTCACGGAAATGTAACGGCCCTGGACGATGGTGATGTTCAGTGAAAGGTGAAAGCCCTCGATTCGAAAAGCCCAGGTTTCCCTGGGGCCGGGTTCGCCGAAAATCGTGATGAAAAAACGGTCCGAATCCCGGAACTGGTTCGGGTTTTCATCGTGATCGCGAAGGTAGTCGCCGAGACTCATGATGGTGAGGGCTTTCCGGTTGCCACTGTGGCTGAGAGCCGAACCCATCAGTGCGTAGGCCAGCTGTTTCTGTCCTTCTCGAAGCTCGTTCAGTGAAACGCCCCGCCGCGGAATCGGAAAGAAATGGAAGTTCAGTCTTTCCGTGTCCTTGAAATGGAAACGGGCATTGAGCCACCGTTCCTTCATGTCCTTTTCGATTGCTGCAAGAAACCGTTGGGCGGTTTCGCTCATTTCCGCTGCGATCTCGGGAGAGTCCATGGACTGGAGGGGCTTTTTTGCAGCAGGGCTCTCCTGCGCCCCGGTCGGAGCTGCCCAGGCGAGAAAACCAACCAGGATTGCTGTCGGAAAGATTCTGTTCATGAAGAGGGTCTCTGGATAACGGGGACCCCATTGTAACCGAAACGTCTGGCAGACTGGTGCGTGAGTCGTCAGTTCGTCTTTCACTCGGGCGTACGGCCCGTCCAGCTTGTCTCGACATGATGGAGTGCCAGGGGAGACCGTCGTCAATTGCCGGACTCCGGGAATCAAGGTTCGGAAGTTTTTTCAAGCTGCCGGGGATTGGCTGCCCGCCCTTTCAGCAGGCCGGTCGTCGTTTTTTTCTTTGCCTGTGCCTTCATCGCGATTTCATACATCGCTCATTTCAGCATTACGCATTCCTGCATCACGCATTCACCGCTTCAGGATTCAATGGCCTCCAGCAGCATGCCTACCTGACAGGGGCAGCCCAACATTCTGCCGCTGAAAGGTGGCGTCACGCAGCCCTTTTCAGACGACCGGATGGTAGAAGTGTTGCAAAATTGTGCGGCTGACTGCAGCAGGGGCCGTTTCGGTTCCTATTTTGTTTTGCTGGAGGGTGGCTTCTGGTTTGCCTCAATGTAGCTCAGCAATTCCAGGATTTCTTCGCGGGTGAAATTGTCCAGCAGCGCCTTGGGCATCAGGGAGGAGGCCGTTTTCTTCATGGCCTCGATGTCGTCCCGCATGATCGTGGTCGGTTTCGGGTTTTCCGGGTTGGCGATCAGGGTGATTTTTTCGTTGTCCTGCTGCGTGATGATACCCGATAGGGAGAGGCCATCAAAAGTCTGTAGCAGGTAAACCTCGTACTGGGGGTCTATCCGGCTGGAGGGCTCGAGGATCTCCTTGAGTACCGCGACCCGGTCCTGCTTGTACTTGGCAAAAACTTCGGACAGGTCAGGCCCAACAGCGCCCCCTTCATCCCCGAGCTTGTGACATTGGGCGCAGGTCGCTTCCTTGAACAGTTTGGCGCCTACGGCCGATGCGACTGCCTGCGGTGCCGACTTGACCTGTTCTGCCAGTTCACCGGTGGTCCACTTTTTTACAAAGGTCCGGTTGCTGCCGATCGGATCTTTGGGTGGCACCGGATTCCGCTGCCAGGCATCGAGATCATCCACCACAACCATGACACCGTACATTCTCATCCAGTGACGGGGAAAGGTGCAGACAAAAGGATACTCCCCTGCCTTGCGGGGAGCCGTGAAGGTCAATGCTTCGGACTGTCGCGCCGGGACCATTCCAGTGGCCTGCAGAACAAGCTTGGATTGGGGTACGTACTGTTTGCCTTTTACCCCCTCGGTTGGTCCGAGCAGTGCGGCCAGTTCAGCAACTTCGCGAATTTTCCCGGGAGCTGTAATCACCAGGTTGTGAGGCATCAGGTCTTCGTTCACCAGGACGACCTGCACCGGCCGACCGGCTTCTACTGCAAAATAGGGGACATCGTACCGCATCTCTTCTTCGACCGTGTGGATTCTCACTACCCGAACTGCCACGGACCGTAAGCGGCGACGAAGTTCCCGCGATTTTTCCGGGGGAAAGGCGACCAGGAGCTGGTCTGCAAGGTTGGCGGCATCCGTAAAGGGAGTTGAAGTGCGGTCTTTTGCGGGAGTGGCTTCTGCCTGCTTGATCAATTCGACCGCCAGATTTCGCGAGGTTTCTGGCGGGCGGAACCTGGCTGGCGTTTTCAGCAGGGCCTGAATGGCAACCGTCTTGAATGCTTTCCGGGGAGCCAGTTTGGCGATCGCATCAAATGATTTTTCCTTTTCGGCTTCAATCGAGGCGAGCGTTTCGATTGCTGCTCGCTTGGTATTCCCGTTTTGCCGGTTTGATTTCCGGGAGAGTTCGCCGAGAACCCGCCCATGCAGGGAATTCCTGATCGGACCGTTGTTGGAGAATCGGATTCCCATCAGGAAAGCCTGCCTGTCGGCTTCCGATTTTTCGGCCAGTTGTTCGGCGGATTCCACCTGTCCAATCGTGACGAGGGCACCGTACAGGCCGGATTTCAAGCCGGCATCGCCCGAGGAGGAAATTTTCCTGCGGATCAGGTCGGCCTGATCCCGCAGGACTTCCGGTTGCAAGCGGGCCAGCAGCCTGGCCAGTTTGTTCCTCGCTACCGCACCGCCCTGCCCTTCAGGCAAATATTCGAAGGCAGCTGCAATCGCATCGACCTCGTTTTTTCCCGATAAACGCGAGTAATTGGCCAGTGCCTGCGAGCGGCTTTTGTCAGGAGTGCTTTCACGACAGAGTATGCTCAGCGAGACCATTGCAAAATTCGGGTTGTCCGCTTGCGGTCGGATGGCGAGTAACTCCGCATCCGAGAGGCGGTCCAGCTGGAAACGGATGATCCGGCGGTCCTTGTCCAGGAAGACCACCGGTTCGCTGACGTTGGCCGCGTGATGGGAGTGCTCGTGAGAGCCGGAGTCCGGTTTCTGATGGTGCATCGCCATCATCTGCTGACGGGCCAGTTGGTTGGTCAGTGTGCGCACTGTTTCTTCCAGTGTGTAGTCCAGCCAGTGGTCCATCTCGTATTTCAGGACATCCAGAACCAGCTCGAGCGAGTCAGCCGTCGGAAGGAAGCTGCATCCGCGGACCGCCTCCAGTCGGACCCGGGGGTGCTTGTCATGGATGGACCTTGCAAGCGTGCCCAGAGGATTCTTCAGCTGGTCACGCCAGAAGGTAGCGACGCGCGTCGCGGCGGCCCTCACCCGGTGATCGGATGATTTCATGGCCCTTTCCAACAGGACTTCTTCGACTTCGTTGTGCGTCTGGTGTTGCCAGAGGGCTTCCAGCAACATCCTTTCATAGTTCTCAGCAGAGGAGTCAAGACTTTTGACCCATTGCTTGACTGCAGCAATTACCTTTCCAGAGTCTCTTTGGGCAAGTTCCCGCTTCACACGGTACCGGGTCCTGTCCTCGTAAACCGGAAGCATGGCGAGGAGTTCCGATTCAGGAATGCCTTCAATTTTTGGCGGTTTGACCAGTTGACGACCTTCGTAGGTGACTTTCCAGATGCGACCGTGGGAATGGTCACGGCTGGGGTCGCGAAGATTGTGTTGCAGGTGGCCAATCAGGGCGTTGTGCCAGTCACAGATGTAAAGAGCACCGTCGGGACCCATCTGCAAATCGACCGGTCGAAAATTCCCGTCTTCGCAGAACACCAGTCGTTCGACCTCGGAACCGCCAAAACCGGAGCCGTCCTCGTGAACCTTGTGGTTGAGGATGCTTCTTTCACCGATCACGTTGTTGACCAGGAAATTGTTCTGGAATTCCGGCGGAAAGTGCGAGCTGATGAGGAATTCGCAGCCGGACGAAGGGCGGGTTCTTTTAACGAGAAATCTGGGGTAGTCACCCTGCTTTTTGAGTCGTCCCGGATTGATCCGGCGGTACTGGGAACCCCCTGTATGCTTGTCCGGGTGAACGACGTGCCCGGAGATGGGCGTGGCCCAGTAATTGAACCCGGGGGAAGCGTCCGCAATGAAATTCTGCCCAAACCTGTCGAATACGTGTCCCCAGGGATTTGCGAAAGCAAACGAGACGTGCGCCTCGAACTTTTCAGTTCGCGGATCGTAACGCCAGATACCTGCCTCGTGCATCCTTGTCAGACCGTAGGGAGATTCGACCTGGGAATATTTGAAGGTCCCCTCCTGGAAATAGAGACCCCCACCCGGTCCCCATTCAAAAGCGGAGATCCCGTGATGGGAATCCGCCGTATCAAAACCGACGAGTTTGCGTGTCCTCTGGTCTGCGATGTCATCACCATCGGTATCCTTGAGAAACAGGATGTCCGGCTGCTGTGCAACAAATGCACCGCCGTGACCAATTTCGAAACCGGTTGGCTGGTGAAGGCCATCCGCAAAGGTGATGGAACCATCCATCCGTCCGTCTCCGTTTTTGTCGGTCAGGATAATCACCTTGTCATTCATGGGGGTCTTCGGTTTCCAGTGGGGGTACGAAGGCATGGTGGCCACCCACAGTCGCCCCCGGTTGTCAAAATTGATTGCCACGGGGTTCGCGAGATCCGGAATCTCCTCTTCGGTGGCAACGACGCTGATTTTGTAGCCATCCGGCAATTTGAACAGTTTCTGCTGTTCATCGGCGTCCAGGTAATCCAGCGATCCCAGTTTTCCCCGTTTCCGGTTGACATCGTTGGGGCCCCCAACGTTGGTGGTTGGTTCGAAAAATGGAAGCGTGTTGCTGTCGTCGACTTTTTCAGCGATCTTGCCGCCGGAAGCAAGCGTCCAGATCCTCTGGTCCCGGTTGGCCGTCATCTGGTCGAGGATTGTTCTCTCCCGTTCCATCACATCACGGTTGTTGTAGGTGTTGGAGCCGTCCTTGCCTGCCAGGCCCCGTTTGCCGTAGATGGAAAAGCCATTGACTGCGCGGTAGCGGTGCCACCAATGGAAGTTTTTGTCGTCAACCTGTTTTTTCAGATTTGGATCGATTCGTGCCGGAGCCTCCTGCCCGGTCAACCGTTGGAGAAAGATGGGGGCCAATGCACGATGCCCGTCAGAGTTCAGGTGACAGCCATTTAGGGTCAACCTCTGGTCGCTCTTTTCGAACAGCTCCAAGGTTGGCTGGAAAAGATCAACGAAAAACGTTTCCGATTTCGCGCAGACCTCTTTCAGTCCCTCGGTGTAGGACTTGAGGTTCCGGTTCTGCGATTCACCGGAGGGCAGGTTTTTGTCTCCCGTATTTTCAAAAGCGATTGGCGAAACAACGATCACGCGACAGGGTGACTTTCCGTTGTAGGATTTGCCGCGTGTTTCCCGGATCAGGCGTGTCATCTCCTCCTTGAATTTTTTCAGCCCCATGGGTCCGCCAAACGACTCGTTGAATCCGAAAAAGAAGACAACCACGTCCGCCTTGCTGTGCTCCAGGTGAAAGTCCGGGCTACCGAAATTCTCTGACCGCTCGCGGTGAAAAGGTTCGTCACCTGGAAAACAGAGATTGCGGATGGTCAATTTTTTTTCAGCCAGTTGCTGATGAAGCAATGTTTCGAAAAAGTTCTCGTGTTGAAATCTTTCGCCCAAGGCGTTTCCAACCAGGCAGACACGGTCTCCTTTCCGGAAATCGAACTGCGCATCGGCCTGTTGAGCCTCAAGAAGCGGGAAAACGCAAAACAGGGTGAATAGCCAGCCAGAGGGGATGGGTGGAATTGAATTCATCGGGATGGAATGTCGGGGAGAAAAACGAGCGAATATCTGTTTTTCATGATCGGAAAATGAACGCTGCTTTGCAAGGATGGCAAAGCGGTCTTCCGGGCTTTGGAGCCGTTGAAAGGCTGGAGACTCTGTGGCGTTCGGCGAAAACAGGTACCGCGAGCCGACCGGGGAATCGTCGAGGTGGAATGGAGACTGTAGGATGAAATGGTATCGGGTGGCTGGACGTCATTCGCTGGCAAGAGCCTGCCTGTCTCTTTCGACTTTCAACCGGTCAATCAAGCCGAGTCGTTTTTATGGATCCGTCACTGAACCATCATCCGTCCGCCTGGCGCGGTAAAGAACTGTTTGCCTCCCGGTTCTGGGAACAGGAGTTGACGCTTGAGCAGTTTTTGGCACCTGCCGATGAGTGGATTGGCGAGGTGAGGGAGGAGCTTGAAGAGGGCCGGGGTGCGGTGTTACTCAAGGGTTCCGGACTGGCTGGCGCAGCCAACCCGCTTTCAGCCGAATTTCTCCGGTTCTGTTCGGCGATTGGTACTCCTGTGTCCCAGAGTGCCTCGGGGGAAAAAGTCTTTTCTGTTCGCAACGAGGGTTATGCCAGTGATGACCCGCGGGCACGCGGACCCAATACGCGGAAAAAACTCACTTTTCATACCGATCGTTGTGATGTCATCGCATTTTTATGTCTCAAGCCGGCAAAAAGTGGTGGTGAAAACCAGGTGGTCAGTAGCCTGGCACTGTACAACGAAATGTTGAGAAGTCGCCCCGACCTGGTGGAGGTCCTTTGCCAGCCATTCTTTTACCAGAGACACAATGTCGACCTCGGGAATGAGCTGCCCTACACGCGGCAACCCGTTTTCTCTTTTTTCGAGGGCGTTTTTGCCTCCAATTTTCTTCGGGTTCTGATTGAACGCGCTTACTCGGGCAACGGGGTTCCCCCCATGACCGATTTGCAGCGGGAAGCCCTCGATACCCTCGAAGAGTTGGCGGAAGATCCCGAACTTCACGTGACCTTTCGTCAAGAGGAGGGGGATATCCTGCTTCTCAACAACTGGATAACTTATCACCGTCGATTCGAATTCGAAGATTTCCCGGAAACCCGGAGGCGAAGGCACATTCTGAGAGTCTGGCTTTCGATGCCCAACAGTCGAGCGATCGATCCCCTGTTCGCCGGAAACTACGGTGCGACCGGAGCGGGAGAGATTCGGGGTGGCATGAAGGCACGGACGTGACTTTTGAGAGTGAATCTCCGCTGGTCTCCGAATTTCATCCGGGCATGCGAAGCGTCTTACTGAATCTCCCGGGAGCCCGGCATGGCGTCCAGGTCATGCATCAGCCGATGCAATTTCGACTGCATCCGTCCCCTGGTCGGGAAGGATGAAAAAAGAACCAGGATAATCAATCCCGCAATGATTGGACCCCAGATGGTCCCTCCCACCAGGTACACCATCAGCGCAAAGAACCCGGTTGCTTCGATCATTCCGCACCGGATGATCATGGCCAGTTGAAAGATCTCCATGAACTGGTTGATCGACTCTTTTTCCGAATCGGCTTCCATGGACTCCCTGCGGACTTCATCCTGCAGGTTCATTCCCTGGAATTTCTTTTGGGCGGCATTGGAAAACGTTTTTCCCGAAATGAAAAACGCCAGCGGCAAAGACGTCGCGGTCATGACCAGGAGAAGGGACTCCAGAAAGCCGACGCTGTAATCGACCGGAACCAGGATGGGGTTCATCATCAACAGGGCCCCCAGGAAAAACAGGATCCCCATGGGCAACGCAAATGCAATGACCTGGGCTGTTTTCAATTTTTCAGAGGGGATCTGGATTTCGTAGGCGTGCATAAGATTCTTCTTGGCGAATTTGTATGAATTTTCAGCGGCTCGTCTACTCAATCCGTGGGGGAACCAGGAGAGGCCGAATGCTGGAACTTTACTGCTTGCTAGCGTTTTGGTCGCATGCAGGAGACGTTGCGATCATTCTAGCGGGTGAAATCCGGTTCTGTTAAGATCCCGCGTCACTCCTGCAGGTTCGGTTCATGGCACAACAATCCACTTCCCGCTTTTTGGCTTCTTTTGCCTGTTTGCTGGCAAGCCTCTGTTTCGTCAGCGGTTGTGCGCCTGCCCTCAAGGAGCCCCTGGTATCTTTGCCGGGCGAAGAACGGATCGTACTCGATCAACTGGTCGTCCACACGGATTTTTCGCTGCCCCGCCGACATCGCCTGCTGGATGAACTGACCAACCTGAAACAGACCATCGCCTACCGTCTAGATCTGCCTACCTCGGACGAGCCAATCAACGTGTTTCTGTTTGAAAATGCGGACAGCTACCATCGCTACATGGCGGTGAATCACCCGAACTTTCCCAATCGCCGTGCCTTTTTCCTGAAAAGTGATACAACGCTTCAGGTCTACGCTTTCTGGGGCGAGCGAATCGCTGAGGATCTGCGGCACGAAGTCTCTCACGGCTATCTGCACGCGGTCGTACCCAACCTGCCCATCTGGTTGGATGAAGGGTTGGCCGAGTATTTCGAGGTTCCTCTCGGGTTTCACGGAAGGAACCAGTCCCATATAGAACTTTTGACCAGGTTGTCAGCCACCGGCCAGTGGAAACCCGATTTGTCGCGTTTGGAGGAGATTCGATACGCTGATGAAATGGCGCAGGTTCACTATGCGGAAGCCTGGTTATGGATGCATTACCTGCTCGAAGGTACCGCCGGGTTGGAGTCTTTTGTGATTGACCAGTTGCGACAGTTGCGAAACCAGGGGGAATCCAAATCACTGGCCGAGACCCTGGTGGAAAACGGGATCACCAGTCAGAACGCGTTAGAGCACTTGAAATCACTCAAGAACCGCCGCTGAAAAAAAACGGTCAAGGTGGTTTTTCAGGATTCAGCAGCGAGTTGCGGCGACGGTTTGGCAACTCAGGCAGCATCCCCTGCCGGGTTGGATCCCTCCCCGTAACGGGTTGGAGCCGCAGGTAACGGGTTGAAAGAGTTTTGGAAAAAAATTCGCCAGCTACGGACCTTTACTTGCGTCCTTTGCGGTCGAGTTCGTCCCTCAACTGAGCGGCCAGCTCATACTGTTCCTGGGCAACCGCGTCCGAAAGTTTTTCTGTCAGAGTCTGCCCCACCTGGTACTTCTTGCGAAGCTCTTCCCTCAATTCGATGAGCCTTTGAGCCAGTTCTTCGTCCTCGAAGTTCTCCTCGGACGAAAATTCCTCAAACAGAATTCTCAGTTTTTCAAGGCCCGTATTGATTTCTTCGATTGCGGATTCGGCTCCCTCGTCCCTTTCAATGGCGGCAAAGGCAGCGGCCTGGATTCGGTGGAACATGACGAAGGGCCGGTACTGTTCGTGGGAGAGGGTCCACTCTTCGTCTGGAGAGTGGAGGCGACAGAAATCCATCAGTTTCAGCGTGTGGTCGGCGTCACGAACGGCGTTCTCGTATTCCTTCAGCTGGAGCCAGCAGATGCGACGGTGATAGAACTGCACGAATTCCCGGTCCACGTCAAAGCACCGGGTGTCATCCATTTCGAAATCTTCACCCCGTTCCAATGATTCGTGAAACAGGTTTTCATAAACGGATTCGAATCCATTCGGCTTGCTGCCGTCGGGCCGCCCCGAAGTTTCCAGCTGCATGACCCCGAGGTCGATTCGCATCTGCAGGACACCCCGGCCGTCGTCACCATAAGCCTTGCGAACCATTAGTGAGTTGGGGTCAAAGATCCAGTCTTCGAGGATGCGGTCAATATTTTCGTTTTCGGACATCTGACGCAGTTGCGATTGTTCGGAAAAATCCATCTGCTCCAAGTATAGCCAAAGAATCCAAATCAGGACCAGACGCCAGTCCCGTTCCCTGGAGAGCGACGCATCGGAATCGACCGGTTGAAAACGTCATGGCATTTAACGGAAAGAGCCGCAAGCGAGCATCCGGGGCTGGTTGAAGGATACTGCAGGGAATCGTTCGGGCCGTCACGATCCCGGATGGTCAGGAATCCGGGTTCGAATTTCGCAGGTTCAAATCGTACTTGGAGGTGGACACGTGAGAGTCCTCTTCGCCGATAAAAAACAGTTGGTCCATCTCACTTTTGCGCCGAATCCTGCGTGAGGTGGAAACCGTGTCTGCCGTAAACCAGACGCTGGAAAACAGGAACCAAATTCCGGTTTGTAGAGGCTTTCCCATGAACAGCAGGATCAGGCAGGGGGCAAGGATAGCTGAAATCCAGAGTCCGTAAAACACCCAACCCGAGATCCGCCCGGGGATGGGCAGGCGGGAGGCTGAGTTTTTGAAGTAATCGGGGATGCCGAACATTTTCAATCCTGTTGGGTGTCTGCGTTCTGCTTTTGGATCGTCCGCCTGAACGGGTTTCGTTAATCTCTATCCGACTGTTTCATCATGGCATTCCGTTTCGTGCCGACTTCATTTCAATCAAACGGGAGGAAAGGCGAGGGGAATCTTCTGTTGAGGGGGGAACGTAATCTGCATTGGAACCGGTGGCAAAATTGACTCTTGGGAAATCCGGGGGGAATTCGAAGGTGATTTTCCTGGAAACAATAGCGCCGGGGGATCATTCGCCCAGAAAACACCCATCTTGGGAAACAATCCCCGGAAAAACTGAAATTTTCAAAAACGGGCTGCGGTGCAAGGAGTTTGACAGTTCTGCAGCTTCGGAAAGTCGGTGGTTTGCCGCAGCGGGACTGCGAAAGCACCCGGGAAGCGTTGCTGTCAGTTGGTCAGTCGTCGTTCGTCAGTCATCGGGCCGGATCCGTTTTCGGCTTTCTTTTTTTGCCGAGTTTGCTTTTTTGCTTTCCAGTCTGCGCCGGATGGAACCCTTGGAGGGCCGGGTTGCCTTTCGCTTTTTGGGAGGTTGTGCCACCGATCGCAGCAGCTCCTGCAGTTTCGCCAAACAGTCGGCAATGTTTCGCCCCTGATCGCGGTAACGCTGGCTCTGGATGACTACCTGTCCCTCCCGGTTGATCCTGCGACGATAGCGGCTTCGAAATCTGTCCTTCAACGCCGTCGGCAATGAGGACGTTTCGTCGAGGTTCCAGGTCAGCGTCGCTTTGGTGTTGACCTTGTTGACATTCTGGCCGCCGGGACCTGAGCTACGGGCAAATGTAAACTCAAACTCCCGGACTGGGATCTGGATCTTTCCGGTTACTTTCAGCAGGGTCAAAACGGTCGCGCTCCCGGGGCGGTATGCCTGTGTGCTGTTTTAACGGAAGTCCGGTCAATTTAGAATGGTGCAATTGCCAAAAGTGAGAAAGAGAAAAATCATGATACGCACTCCCGATTCAAGATGGCTTGCAACTGCTTGCCCCGGCCTCTGGAACGCACTGCCAGGTTGGAACCTTGGGGTTCTGCTGGTTTTCAGCTTGCTGCCGGGAGAATGTGCCCAGGCCCAGGAAGACGCCGTGCCATCGTTGTGGACGCGTCAAAAAGGTCAGGACTGGGGAGAGTTCCTCGGACCCCGCAGGGACAGCAAGTCACCCGAAAAGGGAATCCTGACCGATTGGTCGGAAGGCAGGCTGAAAATCAAGTGGGTCAGGAAATTGAGCGAGAGCTATGGCATAGGCTCCGTCTCCCGGGGACGATATTTTCAGTTTGATCGAGAGGATGGGCAGGAGGTGCTCGTCTGCCTGAACGCTGAGACGGGAGAGGAAATCTGGCGCCAGTCCTACCCATCCAGTTACCGTGATCTTTATGGCTATAACTCGGGACCCAGGACCTCTCCCCTGGTCGATCAGGAACAGGTTTACACTTACGGTGTGGCGGGCGAGTTGCGATGTTGGAAGGTGACCAGCGGCGAGCTTCTCTGGCGGGTGGATGTGAATAAGGACTTTGGGGTGATCCAGAATTTCTTCGGAGTTGGAAGTTCTCCCATCGTCTACAAGGACCTGCTTCTGGTGATGGTAGGTGGAAGTCCTGAAGAATCCAAAGGGGTGCCACCCGGCGCCCTGGACGAGGTCAAGGGGAACGGTTCAGCAATCGTGGCTTTCGACAAGCGGACAGGAAAGGTTCGCTACAGGTTTTCCGACGAGCTGGCATCCTATGCCTCTCTGCAACTCGCCAAAATCGGAGGCCAGGACTGGTGCTTCGCTTTTTGCCGTGGTGGCCTGATCGGGTTTGATCCGGCAAAGGGTGTGCAGCGGTTTCACTACCCTTGGCGTGACCGGCAACTTGAAAGTGTGAATGCATCCAATCCGGTCGTGGTGGGGGACAATGTATTCATCTCGGAAACCTACGGTATCGGTAGCTCCTACCTGAAGATCAAGCCGGATGGATACGACGTTATCTGGAAAGACCGGCAACGGACGCGAGAACGGGCGATGGAGACCCACTGGAACACGGCGGTCTACCACGAGGGGCATTTTTTTGGTTCCAGTGGCAGGCATTCCAACAACGCGGTGTTGAAGTGTATCGAGGCTGATACCGGAAAGGAGAAATGGAAGGTGGCCGGTCTGACGCGAAGCTCCTTGCTCGCTGTAGATGGCCATTTTATCTGTCTGACCGAGCAGGGACGGCTTTTTCTGCTGGAGGCAAATTCAGCGGAATTCAAATTTGTTACCCAGGTGCGTCTCGACCTTCCCACGGCCGTACCCGG
>JAYZFP010000211.1:0-41472 GCA_036336715.1 Planctomycetota bacterium | reverse complement strand
GGCAAAAACCTGGACTCTGACCGACGTCAACAACGATATTTTTGAAACCAGCTGGAAATCGGAAATTGCGGCAGGAGTGACTGTCGAAAAAAAGGTTCTACAGGGTGGAAAAAGCCAGGGAGTCGACATTGTAAAAATCGAATCCGATGATTTTTCTTTTCAGGTTCTGCCAACACGCGGAATGAATATCTGGAAGATTCGCGTCGGTGAGACCGTTTACGGTTGGCAGTCACCCGCCAAGGGTCCCGTGCATCCCTGCTATGTGCCATTGATGGAGCCAGGAGGGCTGGGCTGGCTGGACGGCTTTGATGAAGTCTTTGTTCGCTGTGGGTTGGAAAGTAACGGTGCGCCGGAGCACGATTCTGAAACCGGCCAGCTCAAGTACCCGCTGCACGGTAAAATTGGAAACACACCCGCTCGAGTTGTTCGCGTGTCCCTGGACGGGGATACGGTCAAGGTGGTCGGAATCGTCGAAGAAAGCCGTTTTCATTTCATGAAAATGAGAATGACCTCCACCATGTCCTGGAAGATCGGTTCCAGCAGCCTTGAGATTGAAGATGAAATCGAAAATCTCTCTGCCAGCGACCACGAAGTCCAGATGCTGTATCACATCAACTTTGGTGTGCCTCTGCTGGATGCTGGTTCCCGGTTCATCGCGCCCTTGAAAACAGTGGTGCCCCGAAACGATCATGCAGCCACTTCCATGGAAGGCTGGGAGAATTATGCCGGGCCAACTCCTGGCTACGAGGAACAGGTTTACCTGCTGGAGATGCACGGAGATGCGGATGGAAATACGAAAACCGTTCTCAAAAATGCTCACAGCACGGCGGGGGTGGCTATCCGTTACAACGTCAAAGAACTCCCCTGTTACACCGTTTGGAAAAACACGACCGCTGTTGAGGATGGTTACGTGACCGGCCTCGAGCCAGGAACCAATTATCCCAATCCGAGGTCTCACGAAGGGGAGCAGGGACGGGTCATCCGCATTGCGGGCAACCAGAAAACCAGCCTGCATGTGGGAATGGACTTTTTGACCAGTGAAGGCTCGGTCAGATCTGCTGAGGCGGATGTGAAAAAACTGGCCATTGCTGAACCGGAAGTTTTCGATGCACCTCAAAAGGGCTGGTGTTTCGGGGTCGAGTGAACCGGGATGCTCCGTTTGAATCGGCAGCACGGGAGTTGATTCAAGCTGCCTGAGTCCGGAAGTTGGAGACCCGCACGTGATGTCGGGAGACACTCCTTTTCAAATGATCTGTGGTGGCCGCTTCCGGTTGTTTTTTCCCCAGTCATGTTCTCCCTCGAGTTCCGGTTTGAGGAAGAGATCATCCGTTGGACTCGGCAAAATCGAACATGTAATCCGCGAGCTTCTCAACCCCTTCCAAGGGCATCGCATTGTAGATTGAGGCCCGAATGCCTCCGACGCTCCGGTGCCCTGCCAGCGAGGTAAGACCGGCCGTTTCGGCACCCATGAGAAACTTTTCCTTCAGGGATTCGTCAAGGAAATTGAATACAACATTCATGACTGAGCGACATTCGGCTTTAGCATGGCCTCGGTAGACTCCCTGGAAACGGTCGATCACGTCATAAAGCAGTTTTGCTTTCCTGTGATTCAGTTCGTACATCCTCTCCAGGCCACCCGCTTCACCATTCAGCCACTCAATCACAAGGGCAAAAACGTATATGGCAAACGTCGGAGGGGTATTGAAGAGTGAGCCGTTGGCCGCGTGTGCATGGTAGTCCAGGTAGCCGGGGAGGTCCGAATTACCTGACGGAATCATCTCCTTGCGGATGATCACGATCGTCAGTCCGGCCGGGCCTGCATTTTTCTGGGCACATGCATAGATAATGCCATACCGGTTGATGTCGATCGGTTTGTGGAGGAAATCCGATGATGCGTCACAGATCAGTGGCACGTCCCCGGCTTGGGGTTCGCCCGGGAATTGCAACCCCTGGATGGTTTCGTTGGAGACATAATAAAAATAGCTGTAGTCGTTAGCATCCAGCTGAAAGGGGGCCGTGGGCAGGTCCACGAAGCCTTGGTCCTCACCGGACCAGACGCACTCGGCTTTTCCCAGCCGTTCCGCTTCGGCCAATGCCTGCTTTCCCCAGGAACCGGTCACCGCATAGGCTGCTTTTTTTTGTGTGCCACGAAGGAAATTCATCGGCAGCATGGCAAATTGGAGCCGCGACCCGCCTTGAAGAAAAAGGATTTCGTATTCATCAGGAACCTTCAGGGTGTTCCGCAAGCCGTCCCTTGCCCGATTCAGGTACTCGGTGAACACTTTGCCACGATGGCTGACTTCAAGGATGGAGCTGCCAACCCCCGGCAGCGAGATCATTTCGGAAGCGATCCGTTCCAGAACGACCTTGGGCAGGACTGCCGGGCCGGCAGAAAAATTGTAAACGCGTTCGGAATGATGATGCATGCGTTGATCCGTTCAGTTTCGACAAGGCCGCTCCATTGTGTCAGCCGGCTTCAGGTTCGACAACCAAAGCTCCGCTGGCACTCCGGTTCGAGAGACAGGAAAAGCGGATGGAACCACGCCGCGGAACCAGCTTGGCCCCGGCATGCGGTCGCCACCTGGTAACCAGTGTGCCCCCTCAACAGGCACGAAGAACCGGGTACCGGTAGATTGACGGTTAAAATCGTGGAAACGCCGGGACTTCTGCAACCCGTGGAAGGGTGGGGCCGCTTATGGGAGCGATGCCGCCCCGGAACTGAATCTGTGCCAGGCGATTGGCAAGATCAGGTTGCATGGGGTTGATTTGCAGAGATCGTTGGTAATCGTGGGCGGCTTGCTGAAGATCACCCGATTCCTCCCGCAAAGTTCCCAACGCACGCAGTGCCCGATCGTTATCGTTATCCAGGAGCAGGGCGTCGCTGAGGACCTGTGTCGCTGTTTGGCGATTGCCCTGGTCAACGTAAAGCCGGGCAAGTTCGATTTTCGGCTCCGCCGATTGCGGTTGCATCACTCCCCAGTGCCGCAGCAGAGCAAAAGCCTCCGGTGTCCGCTTGTTTTCCGCCAGCAGAACCGAGAGGCCCCGGTATGCCGGCTGGTGGGAGGGGTTGAGTCCGAGGGCCGTCCGGTATGCCTGTTCGGCCTGTGCCAACTGTTGTTCATTACGGGCCGCCTTGCCGATGTGATGCAGGGTTCGACCCACGTTGTAATGCGCGTCGGCATTCGAGGGGTTGGTTTGCAGGGCCAGTTGAAAGCTGTGGAGTGCACCCTGGTAATTTCCAAGCTCAAAACTTCTTCGGCCGTCCAAGTTTTGACGGGTCGCTGGAAGGTTGCAACCGATCGTGAAAATCAGGCAGACAAGAATTACGTAACGCACAGGCAAAATCCATTCCCAGAAAATCCTTTGGCCGTAATTACTTTTTTTGTTGAATTACTGCAAGTTCAAAAAAAAACCTGCTGTGAATGACAGCAGGTAGAGGGGGATTTCGGGGTGGGCCTCAGGTGCGGTCCCCTCGGCCATTTAATTCATGACTCTTCTTCAAAGTCGTCTTCGTAGTCTTCTTCAAAGGTCTCCTCGAAATCTTCGTAATCGTCGAGGTTACTGGAAATGACATCCGCGGTCCGGATTCCATTCCCCGAAGGCTCACTGCTCTCGGGTTCTTTTTCGATTTCGACTGGCTCAGGTTCCTCGTTTGGGATATCGAGTCGCACGTAGCCCATTTCCCTCAGCACTTCCAGGATCTCGCTGCAGGTGGGGAACATTCGGCCACTGCGTCGTTTGTATTTCTCCATTGCCTGCATGAACTCGATTTCATCGTTGGTGTAATCGCGTTCGCAGGTGGTCGGATCGATCAACCGGCGACGTTGGACTTTTCTTCTTTCACTCGAGACCTCGGTATCGCCCTGACGACGATCCTCACTGCCCCGGCTACCTATCTCGTTCAGGGCATCCAGACTTTCACTTATAGATTCCACGCTTATTCCTCAAATGTAAATGGGTAATTTGGAGAAATTGCGGCGACATTTCCGAATGTCGGAATCATACACACTAAATAAGGTCTGTTTGTAAAAACCTGTGAAAGAATTCCGGATATGAGGCAATTCCGCACGAAAGTTTGCCGGTCGTAACGGTTATCCGTTTTGTAGCAGATGATCAACTCAGGGAAACTGATGGGGCAAGCGCCCACGAACTCCGGAAAAAAGGTTTGTCTGCAAATTGTGCATCCGGGGGCTTCATTTTTTTCCGGCTTTGACAGGGTGTTCAGGTGGTTGAGGTCGTGCAGACAGGATACAGTCTGTTTCAAATGGTCAATGTGCCATCCCGTTGTGTTCCCCGTTCAGGTTCTGGCGGTGCTGCCATGTGCAACTCGGTTTCCCGAAAGCAGGGCGTGAAAGGAGACCGGAAAAATTCAGATTGACCATGACCTGTTTTCTCAGAACCCTGATTTTGACCGGAGTTTGAATCCATGAATGTGTCTTACCCGTCGGGCGTCCTGCTGGCATTCCGATTCTGCTGCCTGTTGGTCCTGATTCTTGCCGGCAGTTCGGCCTGTTCACGAAGTGGAATTAACGATGGAGCAGATCGGGGCGATGGGATGGACCTGCAGGCAGGGCAGGCGGGGCAGGCGGTGAGTCCCGAAAAAATGGCGAAGCCATCGATACCCCAGGGTGAACAGTCGCTTTTTGATGCCATCCAGGCGCGGGATGCGGATTGGATCAATCAACTTGTGAAGGAAGGGGTGGATCTGAATTCAACAAATCAGGATGGGCTGACCCCGCTGATGTTTGCAATCGATCGTTCCGAATTGGGTGTCTGCAGGTTTCTGATCAAGCATGGAGCGGACGTCAATCTGAAGGTGGCGGGGATTGGGACCCCACTGCACCTGGCAGCCCGCAAATCAACTTCAGAATATGTCGATTTGCTGATAGAAAACGGAGCGAAGCCGGACAGCCTCGATTCGACCGGCATGACCCCGGCCATGTGGGCTGCAAATGACGAATTCTATTTCGATTCGCTGAAATCCCTCGTAAAGGCGGGTTGTGACCTGGACGTCCGCTCTTCACCAGGTTCCCGCGGGTTGACTGCACTGATGTATTCGACGGACAGCAGTTTGAAGGTCGTGCAGTTTTTGCTTGAAAGTGGCGCCGATGCGTCCATCCGCAACGAGGATGGATTAACTGCCTCCGAGGAGATTCGTCGTTCCATGCGTGGTGCTGGTCGCGAACCGGTTACCGAACGAGAAAAGCTCCTGCTGGAAAAGATCCGCCTGCTCAGGCAATATGAGGCCAAAAGTGACCAGGATGAGTGAGTTGGCATCGTCAGGTTCCCATTGCCAACTGCCCGGGGGCGGGGTTCTCTCACCCGATTTTCAGCTTCTGTTTCCGGGGCTGTTTTTTCTTACCTGCCGTGTTGGGGGCAAAGCCCTGGTCCGGCAGGTGGCAGGGGCAAGAATAAAAAAGTGCCAGGTGAATTCGGATTCCTTTCCGGTCCTGATCCGCAATGACTTCTGTTGCAAACTAGAGAGACACGTAAAAAAAGCGTACCTTGACGACTTCACCTGGCACTATCTGTATTGGGAACTCACTGAATGAGTGAGAGGCTGGTTTGTGAGGGACTCCTAACCGGTAATCTGGTCAAATAACGTTCCGAAATCGGGCATCTGTTCTCCGAGGTGAGCAATCCATTTCTGCGGGTTCCAGATTTCGACGCAGATGGCTGCACCAACAACCATCACTTCGCTGCCGGCATCCAGTCCCAGGAACTCCCTGAAGCCATCCGGCAGGACGACCCGGCCGCGTTCTGCAACCGGGATCAGCTTATGCCGAGTGGAGAGCAGTCGTCCCAGTTTTTGGACGTCCGCCAGTTTCTCGTTCAATTTGCCGGCCTCGATTTTGGATTTCATCAGACCCATTCCGTCATCCAGACGCTTTTGCCAGCGGGAGGAGCTCCAGACGCTCAAGCAGCCGGGCTGCTCCTTGGTCAGGATGCATTGCTCTCCCTGAGGTGCCAGTGATGGAATCCACTCGCCGGGAATCAGCAGTCGAAAGCGTTCATCGAGCTTTCGCTTGAATTCGCCGATCAGTAAATCACCTGTAGTGGATTCAGCAATCGTTTATTACCTCTGGATGTCTTTGTGGGTTTAAAACCCTGATTCAATGAGTTTATTAGATTAAAATGGGCATGCAACCCACAAAAAACAAAAAAAACAAAAATGGGTGCTTACTGGAGAGCTTAAGGAGATGCGTGGGAGCTCCTCACTGATTGCGGGCTTCCCGATCGTTAGCATGGGTCGAGTACCGCCGGGCTTTCCTGAATTGCTGAGCTGATCTCAAACGGCCTGGCGGTTAAAGACCTTTGTTGGCTTGCAAATGGAATCAGGTCGAGCAAATGCCGGAGGGAAAGAAAAGGCATGGGAGTGCTGGAACAGGGGAGCCGTTTCAGGCGGGAGCCCCGGTTTTTGTTGGTCGAATCCAATCCGGGTGGGTGGGCAGTTGGAGTGCATCCGCCAATAAAAAAAACAGAGGCCGTACTCTCGCCTCTGTTTCAGAAATCTTCTCAAGTGTCAATTTGCAAACGCCCCGAAGGCTTCGCAGTGAGTGGACGACTATTGCTCGAGTTCCTGTAGCTGTTGCAGTTTCTGCTGCAGGCTTTTGATCCTGGACTGCAATTCCCGTATTTGTCCCGAGGTCTCCTTCGGGGGGAATTTCGAGGGATCGGCATTTTCGTCCGTCACGTTTTTCTCTGCTGAATCCAGTTGGCCAGCAATCCTGTCACGCAAATTCATGACGGATGATTTTTCATCCAGGTGGCTGGTCCCCGTTTGGTCGTCCTTTTTCGTTTTTCGAAACAAGGGTTCAGGGAAATCGAAGGGACTTTGATTCATCAAGACCCGACGCATGCCGAAGTGGCGCACCTCCCGCGGTTCGACGGTGAATTCCATTTCCTTTTCCTTGCGAAGGACGGTGAGCTTGATGGCACCTTCTGACTCCTGGATCGCATCGATCAGCTCGTCAACTTCCTGGATTTCCCTGTCCTGGACTTTTGTGATTCTGTCGCCTGCCTGGAGTCCGGCTTTCTCTGCGGCGCTTCCTTTCATCGTCCTGATGACCAGGATTCCGGAGTCTTTTTTCTTTTGCAGTTGGATGCCGATCATTTTTCGTTTCACCGGTTCGATTCCCGTTTCCCCAAAGGCATTTTTCAATTGGAATATCTCCGGGAAGGTGTTTTCCATGTCCAGTGGTCCCGCTTCCTTGTTCCATTGCAAATGTCCCTTGAGCAGTTTGGGGGGCATCCCTTTTTCGAACTTGAAAAGAAAGGGGCCTTGGGGGTGGTTGGCCAGCCCCTCTTCTACCTTTTCAAGGATGGATTCCAATTGTCCCGGCTCCAATTCTTCCTGGAAGTTCTGAAGGGATTCTCTCAGCTGGTCCAGGATTTTCTGATTGGAGTGGCCGGGCGTTTCTTTTTCAATCGAGTGATCGGTATCCGGGTGATCTTTTGTTTTCTGCTGCGCGATTCCCGTGGTGAGCATGCCCGGGAGGAGCGCTATGGCGAGTGAAATGCGTACAAACATGGGTTCCTCGAGTTAAGAAGTCAGGAAAGTTGGTTCATCGCGACTGAAGGAGGGTTGCTGCCGGGGCAGTTCCCTTGCGGCAAATATTTGGAATTCCGGAAAAGAGTCCAAAATCGCCGGAAGCCTGCCATGGGACGACGGATTTGGCTACTGTTGGTCAGCCTTCGGTCGAGGAATCACCGATCAGAAAGAGAGCAGGGGCTGTTTCAGACGTGTCGGAAAAGCGTTGCCCAAAGGAATGAAGAGCAGCGTATTTGCGGAGTGTAAAGGCCGGCTCTATTGGCAAACATAAGAGAGTTCGGTGGGTAGGTCTTCCAGCCATTTCCGGCTTTTTTCGTAGCCCAGTTCGATCAGCAGGTTGCCAGCCAGGTCATCAAAAAGTTCTCCATCCTGTCTGGTGAAATAATTTTTCCAATCGCCGGCAATTCCCTTGCGTGCTTTGGCCAGGGGTTGTCCATCGTCGCCCTCTTTTCGTCCACTCATCTTTTCGAAGGTGGCCCGCTGAATGCATCCTCTCAGGATGGTCTCGTCCGTTTGGCAGCCGAGGTGCTCGCAGACATTCTTCAGGACTTCGGCCTGGTTGTTTTTCATGTCCTCGTAACGAATGATCAGGCCCTGCTGGACCCGCCCGTATGCCTCGATTGGCTCCCGCCACAACTGGACCCAGCGTTTCAGGACCTTGTCGTCAAAAAAACGTTTCATTTGCAAACCGGGCCGTTTTTCAACAAAGAAAGAATACCGGTCCGTTCCCTGGGCGTCTTTCAGGATCCAGTCAAAGGTGCCGCTGGTCACGACGTCTCTCCCGTCCCGAATCAGCTGAATCATCCTGGATTGCGGGAAATACTGAAGGATGCGGTCGAAGACCAGTCCTGTCGAATTAAGGTAAGGCGTGATCTTGTCTACGATCACTTCCTTGCCGGACTGTCGCTGGCTGAAATTCAGCAGGAAACTCAAAAATCCTTTCTGGAACCGTTCAATGAATTGACGTCTTTTCAAACCCATTTCTTCAAACATGAAATAGGAAGAGAACTGTTTCAGGAATTCGTCGAAGGTGATTCTCGGTGACATCGAACCATCCGAGTTGGGCCAAATTTCACAGAATTCACCGAACAGCCGATTTTCGGTAGCAAAAATCTGGGGGTGACCATTGAGGGCCTTGGCCAGCCAGGTCGACCCCGAGCGGGGGGCACTGATGATGAAATGCATCGAATGCAGCGGGGGGGTTGTGTTTGATGTCATATCTCGAGACCGCCGCTTTGCGCGGGCTTTCAGGCTAAGGGTGTTCCGCCTCCCGGGGCGAATCGGCATCGGCCCGTTTGCTGCATTCGCTCGCTGGTTTGGTGCACAGGCTGCAAGGCGATGCGGTTTCCTGGTTTTCTCCCGCCATTGCAGAGAGCCCGCCGCAGGAACCTTTCAGCTGACGGTTGCTCATGATGACACCAACCGCCATGCCGGAGATGGCCAATCCGAATACAATGACCGTTCCCAGGATCAGGTACAGTGGGTTATCTCCTCCGTTCTCCGCCTTTTGGTTTTTTTCAGGAATTTCCTGACCGACTGTTGTCAGCAGGACCTGCCCTTCAAAAGAACGGCTCGCCCAGCTGTCGAGGTTGCCGCGTTCGGATTCAAAGATAACAAATACATTTGCGTTGTGTTCTTTGCAGAATGCCTGGATCTCTGTCAGTGGTTTGACCATCAGGCCGGTTGCGATTGCGTCTGCCGTCATGCAATCGGCCTCAATTACGCTCACGGAGCGAACACCATGCTCCACCGGAAAACCGCTCCGAGGGTCGAGCGTGTGTTGAAATTTTCGGTCTTCGATCTTTACCAGGTTGCGATAGTCGCCGGAAGTCGCCAGCGCTTTGCCCAGCAACTCGAGGCGGGCTGCCATCCGGGAAGCGGGGTTCCAGGGAGAATCCGCGGGGATTTCCACCCCGATCGCCCAGGGCTTTCCGCTTTCCAGGTTCTTTCCGGCAGTTCTTACCTCGCCTCCGATTTCCACGAGAAAATGCCGGGAATGTTTTCCGGCAATCGTGGCGACCTCGTCAACGGCGAAGCCCTTGGCGATGGCCGAGAAATCCAGCTCAAGGTTGGGGTGGGATTTTACCAGCGAATCCCCCACCAGCCGGACCTTGTCCGTGCCAACCCGTTTCAGGCATTCATGCAGGTCTTCCTGGCTGGGCAGACGGGTTGGGGGCTTGGCTCCACCGAATCCCCACAGGCGAACCAGGGGGCCGACTGTGGCATCAAAGCTTCCATCGGTCAGTTGGTGCATTTCAACGGAACGTCTGAAGACACACTTGAAATCGGCTGATATTGCGAAGGGGTCTGTGCTTGGGTACCGGTTGAAACGGGAGATCTCTGAATCCTCGAGGTAGGTCGAGAGAGCCTGATTGATGTCCTGCAGTCGTTTTTCGATTGCCTTGGAGATTTCCGCCGAGTCCGTTTGGAGAGGTTGGTCACCGTCGATGCCCAGCTTTACCTGGTAAGTGGTTCCCATGGTGTTTCCTGCAAACAGGAGATTCGCGGGATGACCGGGTTTCGCATCTGTTTTGGAAGGGGAAGCTGCCCCGGAAATTGGTTCCTGGGGAGCGTTTGGCTCATTCCTGGCAGGGACCCCGTAAGAATCGGCTGAAAAACTCCGGGCGACGATTCCAGCAGATGGCGATTGCAGGCTTGGAGCCACCAGGCAAAACAGTGTGCAGCAGAGCAACCTGAAGAGAGTCCGTTGGCAGGGCCGATGTTCATCCGGCAGGCGGCGTCCGCAGGAGTCCAGCGGGACGCAATCAGAAAAATTCAGGTATGAGCTGGCAAAAAAAAACCAGTGCCTGCCAATCATGACCTGTTCCTGCCGAAAAAACTAACCACCGAAATCATCGAAGGCGATGTTTTCCGGCTCGACACCGAGATCGTCGAGCATTTTGAAAACCGCGGAGTTCATCATCGGGGGACCACAAATGTAGTACTCGATGTCCTCCGGAGCTTCGTGAGTGCTGAGATAATTTTCAAGCAATACCTGGTGGATGAACCCAACGTATCCTTCGTTGTCGTCGTCCTGGATATCTTTCTTGACGGTCCATTTGTCTTCGGGCAGTGCTGCCGAAAGGGCGATGTGGTACTTGAAATTTGGGAAGTTCTTTTCAATTTCATCGAAATGTTCGGTGTAGAAAAGCTCACGCCGCGAGCGGCCTCCGTACCAGTAGGAAACCTTGCGATCGGTCTTCTTCCGTTTGAACAGTTCGAAAATGTGTGAGCGGAGAGGAGCCATGCCCGCACCACCGCCAATGTAAACCATCTCCGCTTCGGTATCCTTGATGAAGAATTCACCGTAAGGTCCTGAGATGGTGACCTTGTCGCCCGGTTTGAGATTGAAGATGTAGGATGACATCTGTCCGGGGGGCACATCCGGCAGGTTGGGTGGCGGACTGGCCACCCGAACATTCAGCATGATGATCCCTTTTTCGCCCGGGTAGTTTGCCATCGAGTAGGCACGAATCACGGTTTCATCAACGACGGATTTGAATCTCCACTGGTCGTAGGTATCCCAGTCTTCGTGGTATTCTTCCTCGATGTCAAAGTCCTTGTATTCCACCGTGTGGGGTGGGGCTTCGATCTGGATGTAGCCACCTGCCTTGAAATCTACCTCTTCTCCTTCAGGGAGTTCGAGTACCAATTCCTTGATGAAGGTGGCAACGTTGTGGTTGGATCGAACCGTGCATTCCCATTTTTTGGTCTCGAAGGCCTCCTCGGGTACCTCGACTTTCATATCCTGCTTCACTGCCACCTGGCAGGAGAGACGGCATCCGTCGCGGGCTTCCCGATTGTTGATGTGGGTTTTCTCGGTTGCGAGGATGTCTCCACCCCCTTCACTGACCTTGACCTTGCATTGTGCACAGGTGCCACCACCGCCGCAGGCCGAGGAGACGAAAATGCCGCCGTCCGCCAACGCGCCCATCAACTTGCCACCCTGCGGAACACTGATTTCTTTCTGATCATTGACCAGGATTTTCACATCACCGGCAGGAATCAGGTAGTTTTTCGCGGTAATGATCAGCGACACGAGTCCCAGAACAACCACCGTGAAGATCAGAACGCCAAAAATAATGCCCATTTACGAATCCTGAATTCCCAGTTTCTTTTTCAAACCAAATCTGAACAGAGTCTTTAGATGCCGTTGAATACCATAAAGGCCAAAGCCATCAATCCGACCGTAATGAACGTGATGCCCAGTCCCCGCAGACCGGACGGGACATCGCTGTATTTCATTTTCTCGCGGATGCCTGCCAAAGCAGCAATCGCCACTGCCCAGCCGAATCCGGAACCAATCCCGTAGGTAACGCTCTCCGTGAAGGTGTAAGACCGTTCCTGCATAAATAATGAACCGCCAAGAATGGCACAGTTAACCGTAATCAGCGGAAGAAAAATACCGAGTGCGTTGTAGAGGGGTGGAAAAAACCGGTCCAACGTCATCTCAAGGATCTGTACCATGGCAGCGATGACTCCGATGAAGCAGATCAGCCGAAGGAATCCAAGGTCAAATGGGAGGATTTCGCCACTCAGCAGGTAGTAGTTGATCGCCCAGTTTGCTGGAACGGTGATTCCCTGAACCACAATCACGGCGATCCCGAGGGCCACCGCTGTTTTGACGTTTTTTGAAACAGCCAAAAAGGTGCACATTCCCAGGAAGTAAACAAGTGCCAGGTTCTCGACAAACGCCGAACGCAAAAAAAGTGTAAACAGTTCGTACATTGCTCTACTCCGTTTCTACCTGTTCGGGTTTCCACGTTCTGAGGATCCAGATGAAGAATCCAATCAGGAAAAACGCACTGGGCGACAGCAGCATCAGCCCGTTGGGCTGATAAAAATCGGGCATCACGCGAATCCCAAACAGGGCTCCGGAGCCAAACAGTTCCCGAAAGAAACCGACGACGATCAGGATCAGGCTGTAGCCGAGTCCATTCCCGATACCATCCAGGAAACTGTTGGTCACGTTGTTCTGCATGGCATAGCCTTCGGCACGCCCCATCACGATGCAGTTGGTGATGATCAGGCCGACAAATACCGAGAGTTCCTTGCTGACGTCGTAGACGAACGCCTGCAGGACCTGGTCTACCAGGATCACCAGCGAAGCAATAATCGTCATCTGAACGATGATCCGGATGCTGTTGGGTATCCTCGACCGGATCAGGGCAACTGCCGCACTGGAAAACGCGGTCACGATAATGACCGCAATGGCCATCGTGATCGATTTGTCCAACCGGGTTGTCACCGCCAAGGCGGAGCAGATCCCCAGAACCTGGAGTGCGATCGGGTTGTTGTTGAACACCGGGTCCAACAGAACGTCTTTTGCTGACTTTGCCATATTGTTCGTTTCCTATTCGCCTGATTTCTACTTGGACGAATTTTCAGTGGCCTGCTCCATGAATTTGCCAAAGCCCTCATCACTCAGCCAAAAACGGACCAGGTTGCTTACACCCTTGGAAGTAATCGTCGCTCCAGAAAGACCATCAACCGCATTGGGATTGTCAGCGGGTGTGGTCCCTTTCACGACATATTCTTTTGCCAAATCACCTGCCTCGTCGTAGATCATGCGGCCTTCCCAGAGTTTCTTCCACTTGGGATTGTCCACCTCACCACCCAGTCCGGGTGTCTCGGCGTGCTTGTAAAAAGTCAGGCCTTCAATCTGTTGAAACCTTGCATCGACGGCGATGTAACCGAAAAGTGTGGACCAGAGTCCCTTTCCCTTGACAGGAAAAACGTACCGGGAAATCTCGTCTTTCGTTCGGTTGCGGACGATGTACACGTGGGAAAATCTTTCGTGTTCCTTCAGTCCGATCAGGGAGACATCCATGTTGACGGCCAAGCCCTCTTTGACCTTCTTGGCCTGTTTTTCCTGGTCATAGCTGGAAATTACGGTGTCCTGGCTGATCTTTTCCTTCAGTTGTTCTTGGGTGATCGTGTCACCGGTTGTCAGGTCAACAACGATATCGCTGATTTCAATCTCGTTACCGCTGTCTTTCTCTTTGTCCTGGTCACCGCGGGCAAAGAAAGATTCAATTTTGGCAGCGTCCATCGCCTTGACCTCCTCCGCCGAAAACCCGGCGACCTGGAGTATGTTTTTCTTTTTGTCCAGAACGACGTTATTCTGTTGAGTCTCCCGCAGGCCGATAGCCGTTGCCGATACCATCAGCGAGCAGACGACGCAAAGAGCGCCAGCTACCTGGAAAGTGTTCGTGATACTGTCTTTATTGACCATGTCCTGCGACCCTCTGTTGTCTTCGCTTGACGTTTGCCTGAACCACGTAGAAATCAATCAGTGGAGCCAGGGTGTTTCCGAAAAGAATCGCGAGCATGATTCCCTCGGGAAATGCGGGATTGATGGCACGTACCATAATTGTGGAGGCACCAATCAAGATTCCATAGATCCATTTGCCATGCTCGGTCATTGCGGCAGACACCGGATCGGTCGCCATAAACACCGTTCCAAATGCAAATCCTCCGATCACCATGTGCCACCATGGGGCGACACCCAACATGGGGATTGAGGATCCCTCACTGTTGGCAAGGTAGAGAATCAGCGACAGGCCGACGGCACCGCCCACGACCCCGGTCATGATCCGCCAGGATCCGATTCCCATGAAGATCAGCAAGCCTGCTCCCATCAGGCAAGCCAGCACGGAGGTTTCCCCCATCGAGCCGTGGCAGTTGCCCACAAATGCATCAAACCAGGTCAGTTGATTGGTCATTTCGACCATTGTTTCGCCCCCGTTCAGGTTGTCACTGAACTTGGCTGACATGGTAAGCACGCCTTCTTCGTTAAGTTGTTTTCCTTCGGCAAAAGCATTCAGCGCGGTTGCCCCGGAGTATCCGTCGAACTTGTAAGCACCATCCTGCACCACGGTAGAATTGACGGCCGTCCAGACATTCCCCCCGCTGATATCGCGGGCATAGGCAAAGTACAGAAAGGCTCTTGCCGTCAAAGCCGGGTTGAGAAAGTTTCTTCCTGTCCCGCCAAAGATTTCCTTACCGACGACGACGCCGAAAATGATGCCAATCGCGACCTGCCACAATGGAATGTTGGGAGGCAGGGTTAATGGAAACAGCATTCCGGTAACCAGAAAACCCTCGTTGATTTCATGGTTGCGAACGATACTGAAAACCAGTTCTACCGTTCCCCCCGCAGCCATGCAGACCGCATACACCGGCAGGAAATAGAGAGCACCGTGGATCAGGCAGAGGAAAAAGTTGACAATGCCCGGCGAGAAAAAGCTCCCCAGGTCCTCCGGGCTGTCAAACCGGTACTGGATTCCGGCAAGATCCATGACCCAGGGACGCCAGCCACCCAGTTGCAGTTTTTCGGCTGGTACACCTGCTTCGGTTGCCGCTTGCGCGATCGCCAGGTTGGCCTGGTAGCCGGTGTTGTAGAGAGCCATGAATATGCAGGGGCCGAGTGCGAGCACGACCGTGATCATCATCCGCTTGAGATCAAGCGAATCCCGCACGTGCGTGTTGCCACTGGCAGTTTCGCCGGGCGAAAACAGGAACGTGTCCTGGGCTTCATACAAAGGATAAAGTTTTTCCAGTTGGCCGTCTTTTTCAAACAGCGGTTCGACTTTGTCCAGCTGGTCACGTAGAAACTTCACGCCCTATCCCTCTTTTTCGATTTGAGTCAGATTTTCCCTGAGTATCGAACCGTATTCATACTTTCCAGGGCAACAATAAGTACAAAGCGAAAGATCTTCTTCTTCCAGTTCGAGGCAGCCGAGGGCCTGTGCATCTTCGGTGTCCCTCGAGATCAGGGCCCTCAGGAGTTGCGTCGGGAGGATGTCCAGCGGCATGATCTTCTCATAGCTGCCGATGGGGACCATCGCCCGTTTACTGCCATTGGTGTTGGTGTTGAATTTGAATCGCTTGGAAAAGAGGTTCGCCAGCCAGGACCCGACAAAGGCTCCTGTCACCGAGTACTTTTCCAATCCCGGTCGCTGCCAACCGAGGAATTCCCTGTGGGCGCCTTCTTCCAGCACCGTCACCTGCAGGTGATACCTTCCGAGGAATTCCACAGTATTACTGGACGTCCGACCGTTGAAAATGGAACCGGAAACGACACGCCGCTCCAGGTCAGTCTCATCGATCTGGTCAACCAGCAGGTCCTCAAGGGCGGCGCCCATTCTCGTGGTGAAAAGTTTGGGTTCAGCAATCAGCGGGCCGGCAATTGAAATGGTGCGATCCGTCAGCAGGCGACCACTGGTGAACAGATGTCCGATCGCTATCACATCCTGGTAATTCAGGTGCCATACGGATTTGTTGGCTCCGACGGGGTCCACGAAGTGGATGTGGGTTCCTACCAGGCCTGCCGGGTGGGGACCGGAGAAATGATGCAGTTGAACTCCCTCAACCTGATCCCCGGGAATGTTCGCGTCCGGAGCTGTACAGAGGTGAACCGGCACACCAAAACGGGAGAGGGCAATCAGGCCACTGATAAAGTGGTCTTTGTAAGGATCAATGGCAATTTCCGGGTCAGCTGCCAACGGATGCGTGTCGATCGCCGTGACAAAAATTGAGCTGGGTGTCGAAGCCGGGTCAGCCACTTTTCCATAAGGTCGAGTCCGCAGGCTGGTCCAGAGGCCGGAGCGGGTCAAGTTGTCACGGAGCTGGACATCGGTGATGGAGTGTAGGTCGTCAAAAGAGTCAAACGTCTCTTCATCATCTCCCTCAACCTCGATCACCAAAGACTCGAACTTTCGTTTTGCGCCGCGGTTGATGGCAATCACTTTGCCTGCCCCGGGTGCTGTGTACTGCACGCCTTCGGTTTTCTTGTCAGTGAAGACTGCTTGTCCGAGTTTGACCGAATCTCCCTCCTTGACCAGCATCGTCGGCTTCATGCCGACGTAATCGTCACTGATCAAAGCGACTTTGGAGACGGGTTCGCCCTGAACGATCCTCTGCCGTGGCACGCCAGCAATCGGCAAGTCCAAACCGCGTTTGATTTGAATAACCATGTACCTGTTTGCTATCTGTTTTTGCTTCGGTTCACCAAACGATCCGAGTCCCTACCTATTTTTAACTTTGTGAATTATTTCACAACCCCGAACCGAAAAAGATGCTCCAAAGATAACCTCGGAGCAGAATGAACAACGAGAACGTTGGAACCCAATCGGTGCAGCAATCTGGTAGTGGACGAAAACCTATGTAGTTTTTGGATTTACACCAATTTATCCTATCTGATTTCCCGCAATCCGCAACCGCGAACCAGCAAGATTTCATGGGTCCTGTTTTTGCCAGTTGTTGAATTTAACGGATCTTTATTTCCCTTTGGTGTTTTTTGGTTTTGGGTAGCGCCCAATCGACGGGGGCTCATTTCGGGGTACGATAATTTCGTTAACCGTTTTCAAGGTCTGCTTTCAGGATTTCCCCATGCTGCCAAATGCCCGTTTTAACCTTGTCGTCCTTGCCAGTTGGTTTTTCGTGGTTCTGGTCTTCAGCAGTGAGTTCATAACTGCTCAGGAAAAGCGAAAAAGCGTTGATGTTCCATCGCGAAAGCTTTACGCGATCATCATTCATGGTGGGGCCGGTTCGTCACCCGAGCAGTTTTCAGCTGAAAAAAACCTGGCCCGGCGAAAATCTCTTGAAAAAGCGTTGCTGGTTGGGAAAAAAATCCTTGAAAACCGGGGAACCAGTTTGGATGCGGTGGAGGCGGTG
Organism: Planctomycetota bacterium; assembly: GCA_036336715.1. GTDB lineage: Bacteria > Planctomycetota > Planctomycetia > Pirellulales > Pirellulaceae > JABAAE01. Next base: position 24,242 of record JAYZFP010000211.1, on the reverse strand, counting down.
ATTCGGGTCATGGAAGATGATCCAATGTTCAACGCCGGTCGAGGAGCTGTCTACAACGCCCAGGGAAATTTTGAACTCGATGCCTCGATCATGGACGGAAGCAACCGGGCCTGTGGTGCGGTTGCGGGGGTTTCCACCATCAAGAACCCCATTTCGCTGGCCCGCCTGGTGATGACCGAAACGCGTCACGTGCTTTTGTCATCCGCCGGGGCCGATTCGTTTGGCCGGCAGATGAAAGTCGACCTGGTCCCCAACAGCTATTTTCAAACGCCCGCATCCCGCGCCAGGTGGGAAAAACAGAATTCGGGTAAACCCGAGGGGGCTTTGCTTCCGCGACAGCCCAGCTATCTCGGAACGGTGGGTTGCGTAGCTCTGGATCAGAGTGGGAATCTCGCTTCCGGAACTTCGACCGGTGGCTTGGCCAATAAAAAGTTTGGAAGGGTAGGTGATTCTCCAATCATCGGCGCGGGTACTTTTGCGGACAACCGCAGTTGTGCCGTCTCCTGCACCGGCATTGGTGAACAGTTTATTCGCAATGCTGTTGCCTTTGATGTTTCCGCACGCATGAAATATCGTCAGCTTTCGGTTACCTCAGCTGCACGCGAGGTGATTCACAAGGTGCTGAAGAAAAACGAAGGTGGTTTGATTGCGTTGGACTCGTTGGGCAACGCAGCCATCGAGTACAACACGCGCGGTATGTCATCTGCGGTTGCCGATTCCGCAGGCCGGTTTGAAATCAACTGGGGAAAAGCCAAGCCCTGAAGGGAATCGGGCAGAGGTGATCAAGCGACTTTGAGCCGGTCGATCGCAAACTTCAATTCACTGATTCCAGGGTGTGCCTGCCTTTTTGACGAAGGTCCCCTGGGGGACCGGTTCAGATTTGCGAGGCCGCAATGATGGTCTTCAGTTCCTCGGGTTTGATAAAGGTTTTTTTGATCAAGGGGAACTCTTTTTTCTCTTTTTTCATTCTCCGATTGATCACCGTGGCAACCTGTTTGCAGTGGACGATGCAGATTTGTAGGCAAGCGGGACACATGTCCATGTCAACCTGCAGGTAATTGTTCGTCTGGTGACTTGCCGGGGAGCACTCGGCCAGGGCCAGGCAGTCGTTCTGGTTCAATCGTCTTGCCAGCAGCGAGTTTTTTCCAGGGTGCTTGAAATAAGCGACGCCCTCGCGGTTCTCCGTCCAGCAATCGCAGTTTTCACAGAACGCGTTTTCGACCTGAAGGTTGGCCATGCCGACCGACATCAGGAGCAGTCCTGCTGCCTCAAGCAGCCACAGGGTAACGGCCAGCCACCCACTGAATTCTCCTCCATTATCAAACAGGAGCAGTGCCCACTGGTAGATTTGTGCAGGCGACCAGGCGATGTACTGGTGTTCGGGGCCGAGTGCAAAGAAAGGGTGGGATGCCCAATAGCAGTAGAGACCGGTGGTCGCACAAAAGAGAGCACATAGGGTCGTTTGTCGCGGGCTGCGTATTTTTGTCGTTTTCGCTACCAGTCCGACCGAGACTCCGACCAACGCCGAAAAAAGCAAGAACAGGACCGCTTCAGCCAACGCAAGCTGAAGGTTGCTTACGGCGAAGCAGTAGCCCCTGCCGGAAGCGACAGCCACCAGGAGGCCCAGCAGGTAACAGCAGAAGAGCCCCGTCAAGGGTGCCCGCCCGCTGTGGCGATAGGGTGTTCCGGAAGCCGGGAAGAGGTGATTCGAGTTGATTAAGATGTTCGACATGAGCATCTGGGGGTTGGGAGTGCCTATTTATAAATTCGCAGATTTGCAGGAATTGCAAGGGAACGGTTCGCACCGATGGCAACTCGTCCGGCTACCCCGGGAGTGATGAGCCGGTTGATTCCGCGGAGTCCATTCGCTGGGGGCCACTCAATCCGTGAAGGCTGGGGATGGTCGAAAGCGGTTTGCTGTTGACGTTACGGAAACCAGCTGAATTTTCTTTTTTTGTCAGCTTTCGCCGGGAGAAACCGTTTTTGCGGGGATTAGGCCCCATAGGAGGTTGGACTGCTGTTCGTTCTTGCCAAAGCTGGTGGTACCGCCGCAGGCAACCGGTTGGGGGACCCGTTGCGGGCCCGGCGCTCCGGGGAATGGGCAAATCGTTTCTTTTAAACATTGCAGACAGCGTCTAGAATGCGCGACTTCCCAGAAAACCAATTTCCCAACATTCTCGATAAACCAGGGTTTCCAGTGCTCCGAACTCATACCTGTGGCGAACTCAATTCATCTCATTCAGGCCAGGAAGTGACCCTGTGTGGTTGGACGGACCGGGTCCGGGATCTGGGGGGCGCCAACTTCATCGACCTCAGGGACCGTTATGGGATTACGCAAATTGTCTTTGCGCCTGAGGCAGGTGACGAACTTCTGAAAGCCGCCCAGAAACTTCGAAGCGAGGATGTGATCAAGGTTGTTGGCAAGGTCGCAGAGCGTCCCGCAGGGCAGGGAAATCCGAAGATAGCCACCGGTGAGATTGAAATACGGGTGACCAGCCTCGAGGTTCTTTCCAAAAGCCAGGTTCCTCCCTTCACCCCCAATCAACACGAACTTCCCAACGAGGATCTGCGGCTGAAGTACCGGTACATCGACCTGCGGAGACAGGAGATGATGGACACGCTCCTGTTGCGCAGTCGAATCATCAAATCCATGCGGGACTATTTTGAAGACCATCGGTTCATTGATGTGGAAACACCCATTCTCGGTCGGAGCACCCCCGAGGGTGCGCGGGACTACCTCGTGCCCAGCCGGGTTCATAACGGGAGCTTTTATGCGTTGCCCCAGTCTCCACAGATTTACAAGCAGATCATGATGATCTCCGGCTATGACCGCTACGTGCAGGTGGCCCGCTGTTTCAGGGATGAGGATTTGCGAGCCGACCGGCAGCCTGAATTCACTCAGCTCGACGTTGAAATGTCGTTCGTGGAAAGTGAGGACATCCTGCAATTGATCGATGGTCTGATGGCAAAGCTGGCCAGGGAAATTCTTGATATGGACCTGCAGTTGCCGCTGCCCCGAATGACTTACGATGAGGCGATGCGGCGGTTCGGTCACGATGCTCCCGATCTCCGGTTCGGTATGGAAATTGTCGACCTCACCGAGTTCGCGAAGAACGTGGGTTTCAAGGTGTTCAGCGGACCTGCCAACTCGGGGGAGCATGTCCGCGGTCTCAACGCGGTGGGGGCCGCCGAAAAATACTCCCGTCGGAATATTGACGAGTTGACGGAGTATGTGAAAGCCGATTTTGGTGCCAAGGGCCTGGTCTGGTTCAAGGTAGACGCGGAGGGGCAGCTGGCGTCTCCCAGCGCCAAGAATTTTACTCCCGAAGAGCAATCGCAAATCATTTCCCGGATGGATGCCAGTCCTGGTGACCTGCTGCTTTTCCTCGCCGACAGCTGGGAAGACACCTGCAGGGGGCTGTACGGTCTCCGCAAGCGACTGGGGGCGGAGCTCGAGCTGTACGACCCCAAGCAGATGCATTTTTCCTGGATCGTTGAATTTCCGATGTTCGACTGGGACGAAGAGGAGCAGCGTTGGAACGCAATGCATCATCCGTTTACGGCACCGCGAGTTGAAGATCTTGAGCTGTTGGACTCCGATCCCAGGCAGTCACGGGCCCAGGCTTATGACCTGGTAATCAATGGTTTTGAAGCGGGTGGGGGAACGATCCGTATTCACGATAGCGAGGTTCAGTCACGGGTCTTTTCGCTCCTTGGTCTGACGCCGGAGACTGCTCGGGACCGGTTCGGGTTCCTCCTGGATGCCCTCGGTTACGGTGCACCACCCCATGGAGGAATCGCCCTGGGGATCGACCGGGTGGTGATGCTGTTCGGGCAGCTTTCCAATATCCGGGACTGTATCGCATTTCCAAAGACCCAGCGGGCAACCGACATGATGACCGAGGCGCCGGGGCGGGTGGAAATCGCACAACTGGCGGAGCTGGGGATTGATCTCAGGCCCGAGGTGACAGCCAGCCTTGAAAAGCAGGACTCCGATCAAGTTGACGAGAGCGGGAATGGGTAATCCGAAATGGGTTTGGTCCTGAATGCCGTCCTGCCGGTTTTCCTGCTGGCAATGCTCGGTTTTTTTCTTTTTCGGATTGGATTCATTACGCGGGAGGTGTCCGCCGGGATCAACCAGCTGGTCTACTGGGTGGGGCTGCCCTGTCTGCTGTTTCACAAGATTTCAAGGCAGCAGATGGAATGGGATTCAGTCGCTCATGTGTTGGTGGCGTTTTTTTCGGCCCTGGGGACCACCCTGCTTCTTGCTTACCTGGTGGCGTGGTTTTTTCGGGTAGAGCGTGGATCGATTGGAGCGTTTGTCCAGGCCGCCTATCGTGGAAACCTCGGTTTTATCGGCCTGCCCATTGTGCTGTACTCCGTTCCCGTGGAGACGATGGAGCGTTCGGAAGCGATCGCCGTGGTGGCTCTTGCTCCCTGTGCGATCGGTTTCAATATCATTGCGGTCTTGCTGATGGTGGTTCATCAACCGGCAGTTGGGAAGAATCGCTCCCGTTTCCTGTTTTCTTTTTCAACCAATCCTTTGATTATCGGTGGATTGCTCGGAGCCGCCGTAGCCCTTGCGGAGGTCCGTGTGCCACTGTTTCTTGACCGGTCACTTGAGCAGTTGAGTAACATGTCGATTCCGGTAGCCCTGTTGGGGCTGGGATCGTCCTTCGGCGTTTTTGCAGCAGGCGGGTTCAGCAGGCAGTTGATCAGAACTGCGGCAGCTGCGACCCTGCTCAAGGTCGTTGTTTCGCCGCTGCTGGGCGTTTTGGTGGGCTGGCTTATGGCGCTCGATCCTGTCGAAGCCCGGATCGTGGTGATCTACCTGGCGACTCCCACAGCGATAGCTTCCCACGTGCTTGTCGCTCAGTTCCGAGGGGATGAAAAACTGGGGGCTACTTCGATTGTATCTGCCACCATTGCATCGGTGATTTTCCTTCCGCTGGCACTGTGGATTACGCGAGCGGAAGTCTGGGAGATTCTGGTTCCCGGTCTGTCGCGATGATTGGCTGATGGGGCCAGTGTTTGCCTGGGGTGCCCCCTCGGCAGGAAAGAGGGGTGGGGGACTTCAACGCTGGCCGAATGATGGACTGCCGGGAGCTCCCCGCCACGGCTGCATCAAAGGTACATTCCAAGGTATCCGCCCTCGGAATCCTGCCTTTCCTGGAGTTGCTGAAGCCTCTCTTCGGTCCTGGACAGATCCCCTGCCGCAATGTAGCGGTCAAATTCGTAGCGGACACTCTGCTCAACCGTCTTGGACAACCATTGGACGATTGGTTCTGTCAGCCAGTCGCAGGTTTCATTTTCGAGGCTTACATCAAGCGAAGCCGAGACGCAAAGGCTATCCTGCTCGTCCGTTGTCACCGTTCCATTGTAGGTAAACTTCACCTGCCCGATGTCGGGGTGATTCGTCAGGAAAAAGGTGCAGGAGGCGTTGTGCAGGAAGTAGGTGTTATGGGTTCCATGCAACTCCACAGCCCTTTTGATGGCTTCGCACTTTTTTATGTAACCCGGGGAGGCATCCATTGGAATGTCGAGCCGGGATACCGACCTCAGTGGGATGCAATCAAATTTGATTTCGACACGATTCATGGCATTCGGTCTTTCACTGGTTGCGTTTTTGTATTCATTCTTTTGCGTGTTTTGTTGATCGCCATGCGGTACCCGGGTTGGGGTGTCCGCAAAAAAGTCTCAGCAACCGCTCTCCCCGATATTCGGAACTCCTCGATTCCCGTTGGAGCCTTTGAACCGGCTTGCTGCCGGTAACCGGTTGGTCAGGGGGACCCCCGGGATTTCCGGCGGGCTGGATCAATGTACCAAAATCGCCGGAAGGAAAAAGAAACCGTTTGCTTCCCTCATTTCAAGGTCTGGCAGCGCCCGCTGCAGGGGGCGGATTTTACCTGCTCAGCGAAGCCAGTTTTCAGCCCGGTTTCGAGTCGCCAGTCGGGCGGCTTCCAGGTAGCGTCCGCTTTTGTCCCCAATGAATTTTTGCTTGTTCTCCAGGCTGGAAAAAAGAAAGACAAGGCGGTTTTCACCTTCCCCGACAAATCCACCGTAAATACTTTTCCCTTCTACCAGTTGCCCGGAATCACGGAAAATCACGACATCGTACCCGGCCAGAACCGGTGCATACCGATCCGGGTTTTTGAGGAAGATCTCCCGGTAGGACTGGTTGGTGAAAAAATACAATTTGCCACGGTGGATGCATCCCCATTCCCGGGAACCCGGGACTTTGCGGATTTCCCTCAGGAGCGTAACCGGGCAATAGCCTTCCAGGCCCAACGGGGGCAGTTGGGGATTTTCGGTAACCGCGCTCCCTGCCCGGTTGGAATTCGCAGTCTCCATCCCGGGTTGCTGGACGTAAGGATTCTCGACGGTGCGCTGCTGGTTCGCCTTGGATTCTACTTGCGGGTTGCTGCTCTTTGGTTGGGCCAGTGCAAGCGGATTGGGGGGAGGGTTCCCTGGCAAGCTGTTGTCGTTGGTGAGGAGACGGCTGCCGCCAGGCTGTGGGTTCGGGCTGGTCTGCAGGTTTCCATTCTTGGGGGACGTTGATGCGAGTCGGGAAAAATTCTGGTGGATTTTGAATACGGAATTGACTTGTGCGGTGTAGGCCGCCGCATTGGAAGGGCTTTTTCTGTTCATCAGCATTGCCCCGCCGGGAGCCAGGAACACATCGTGAGGCCAGCTGGAGACCCCGAACCTTTTGTGGATCTCGGGCGTCTTCATTGTGTTGACCTTTACCGGAACGAACTGCGAATTGATGGCCTGTGCCAGCAGGGGATTGGGGAAAACGAATTTTTCCAGTTGCATGCAGGGTGCGCATCGTTCATTCCAGAAATGCAGCATCAGCGGTTTATTCAGTTGCATCGCGATTTTCATGGCCCGATCGAGATGTTGTCCTTCGATCCACTGGATCGTAGGCGTCCGGTCCTGTGCAAAAGGCCCCTGGTTGACTGTTTTGGGCTGAAATGTGGACGATGACTGAAAGCGGTTGCTACTGCCGGCCTGTGGCGGGATCCCGCTGGGAGGAGCTACCCGGTTTGAACTTCCGAAAAATGGGCCTGAGATACCCTGTTGGCCGAAAGCGGAAGGCCCCAAGGACAGGCTGACAACGCAGGCCGAGAGGATAGCTCGAAAGACCATCGGGTTCAGCAACCGCGGAATTCCTCGGTCATTCATATTTTTTCCGTATCGGGATCACGAAGCTGAAAAGCCCAGAAGTGATACAAAATACCCGGGATTCGATCGATACCGATTTGCCCCGTGACCTCCCGATTATTGAAGAATTCTGCATTTTTCCGCCGGAATCTGCCAACTGGCGTGCTGAAACAGAGGCTGGAGTCTGTTTGTCGCTTGACAGCCTGTGTTCATCGACTATCATTGGGTGCAGATTTGGGAAAAGCACCCAACTCGTGATTGCTGATTTGTAGTAACGGTTCGTTTGGAACGGGCATCTACTGGGTGGCAAACATCTTGCTTTGGTCGATTGATTAAAGAATAACACTCGACCATATCTCGTTATTGATTCACGATTGTATTGAGTTACGACGCCATTGAATGACGGCGACGAAAAAGTTGCCGGGTTTCGGTTGCAATTGATTCAAATCATGAATGCGTTAATACCTGGCTTCGAACGTTGTCCAGGGATTTACCAGTGATCGTTGGCCGCCTGGCGGGCTTCGACTGAGATAGGCGAGTCGTCTGCCTCTCGACTTTCAATCCATTTATTGAGGTTTGTTTTCACAGCAGGGTGACCGTTGCCGGTTGGTTCGGTTTCCCAGGTGTTAACTTCTAGTTTCTATTTGCTGGACAAAATTTGCGTCCCTGCGAACTTCGGTTTTTCGTCGTTGCAGAATGCTTTGTCCATGACTCCAGACAGATTTTCTTGCCATGGCGAAAAGAAAGTTCCGAGGTCGTTCGGGTGGTAGCGGAAGAGGCAATGGTTCTGCATCGGGTACCGGTTCCGGGCGTGGGCGAACCAATCGCAGATCAGGACCCAAGGGTGGTCGCCGCAGAAGCGGTCCACGTCGTGAAGAAGACGATGCCGTCGAGGGCGAAGAGGGTGAAGTCGAACTGGTCGATGGTTGTGGACTGCTGGAACTGCATCCCAACGGATATGGATTCCTGAGATCTCCCGAAAACAATTATTCACGCGAGCGGACCGATCCATTTGTCCCCGGGACGATGATCGAAAAGTTCAACTTGCGTGAGGGGTTGATGATCAGCGGAAAGGTTCAGCCTGCACGGCGGCAACAGGGACCACGGCTTCGTGAGATCACCGATGTGGACGGTGTGAAGCCCGAAGATTTTGCTGAAGTCAAAACTTTCGATTCCAACACGCCGATCAACCCGGAATACTGGTACCAGCTGGAGACCGGAAAACAACCCCTGACCACTCGCGTGATGGATTTGTTGACGCCTCTTGGCAAGGGGCAGCGAGCACTGATTGTCGCTCCACCTCGCAGTGGAAAGACGGTCATGTTGCAGCACATCAGCAACGGTATTTCGACCAATCATCCAGACAGCAAGTTGATCATTTTGCTGATCGACGAGCGGCCGGAAGAGGTCACCGACATGAGACGCAATGTCCAGGGTGAGGTGATTGCCAGCAGTCTTGACGAAGATGTAGAAAGTCACGTTCGTATCTCGCAGTTGGTGATTGAACGTTGCAAGCGTCTGGCCGAAATGGGGCAGGACGTGTTCCTGTTGATGGACTCGATTACCCGGCTGGCACGCGCGTTCAACAAGTGGGTCGGCAACACCGGCCGAACCATGTCGGGAGGTGTGGACATCAAGGCCATGGACATCCCCAAGAAACTGTTTGCCAGTGCACGTGCTTTTGAAGAAGGCGGTTCCCTGACGATTGTGGGAACGGCGTTGATCGACACCAACAGCCGAATGGACGACCTGATTTTCCAGGAGTTCAAGGGGACGGGTAACATGGAACTGGTCTTGGACCGCAAGCTTGCGGACCGTCGTGTCTGGCCGGCCATTGATATCTCCCAGTCCGGTACACGTCGGGAAGAACTTCTGCTGGATCCTGATTCCCTGCACGCCATCACCATGTTGCGAAGGACTCTGTCTTCGATGCACCCGATGGATGCCATGGAACAACTCACTACCCAGCTTGGAAGGTTTGATACCAACGCCGAGTTCATCACGCTGATCAGTGGCAAGATGATGGCTGAGTAGTTGCCGCAGGGCCTGATTTGCAAATTCTCCCGTGTCGTTTTTGACGGTCGCCTTACGAGGGTCAACGTTTCAAGGGACACCTTTTTTATGCTTGCTGAATCTCTCGACGGCCCGGGCATCCGTGGTTGTTGGTAGCAACAGGTGTCTTGTTTCTCCCCCTGGATTTTCCCGCCTAATTTCCTTTTAAATGGGAGTTCTTTTTCGTCCCGGGCCTCTTTTTGGTTTTCCGGGTTCGGGTCTTTTGCTTCGGAGCTGACGACAACGGAATCTGTTTGTCGCGGTTGACCCTCTTGGCCGAGGTCCGCAAATCGCGGAAATGGTCAAGTTTCGGTTTTCACTTGCCAACAAGGGGAATACTCTTTCGGAGACTGCGGGTTCTCATGGTGTTTTTTGGGGAAATTCTGCTGCAATTCGGAGCTCCACCCGCGGGCGTGTTTTTCTGAGGATTCCTATGGATTCGATAGAGGGAATTAGCTAGATACAAACCAGAAATCCCTGTTTTTAACGGTTTCCAACGCGCAACCATGAGAAAATTCAAGTCCCGTTTTGTTCTTCGCTACACGACCACAATCACCGTTTTGCTTTGCCTTCCTTGCGTTGCCTGGAGCCAGGTGACTGTCAAGCAGGCGCTGGCGCTGGCTCCGGTGCAAAAGGGTGACGTCACGTATTCGGTCCCCTCAAACGAGGAACAGGATGCCTGTACCATCTCTTTTCCTCGGGACAGCAAGCTGGGAGGCTGGGTGGTCAAGGATCCAGCTGGCCGTCTGTTGCGGAGGTTTCTTGATACCAATGGGGACAAGGATATTGACCTCTGGTGTTACTACCTGGACGGTTTTGAGGTGTACCGCGACATCGACAGCAATTTTGACCGCAAGGCGGATCAATATCGTTGGTTTGGCTCACAGGGAACCCGCTGGGGTGTGGATAGCGACCAGGATGGTGAAGTTGATTCCTGGAAACGAATTTCCGCCGAGGAGGTATCCGCCGAAATCGCCCTCGCATTACGGGACCAGGATTCGGCTCGATTCAACCGGCTGTTGCTCGGCGGTAATGAGTTGGCCTCTGTCGGGTTCAGTGAACAGAAAGTGCAGCAGATTCGTGCCAGGCTGGATGCCTCCCGTGAGGCATTTTCCGAGCTGGCTGCGCGTCGCAAAACACTTTTCAACGGTGCCAAATGGGTGCACTTCGGTGGGCTCCGCCCCGGGCTGATTCCCGAAGGTTCGGAGGGGGCGAAAAAGGATATCCTGATTTATGAAAATGTGGCGGCGCTGGTCCGCTCCGGTACGAACGATATTCAGGTCAGTCTCGGGACACTGGTTCAATCGGGGCCCTGCTGGAGGCTGATCGATGCCCCGGAGCTGATCGATTCGAAGTCGTCTACTTCTTTTGCCAGCTGGTATGGCGGGGGGGAATCCGGTAACGACCCAGAAACCGGGCCGACAACCATCAACGCCGGGTACCAGAAATTGCTGGAAGAATTCCAGGAACTGGACCGGGAGATTGCCCGGGCCAACACGGTAACAGAGAAAGTGGCTGTCTACACCCGGTTGGCGGAAACCACATCGCAACTCGCGATCCAGGCTGAGTCGGCAGAAGATACACTCAACTGGTCGAGGCAATTCGCGGATACCGTGACCGCAGCACTACAGAATGGTGACTACCCGGATGGCCTGGCCAGCCTGAAGGACTTTTTGTCCCGGTTGAAACGTGGCGGAAAAGATGCCGCTGCTATCGCCCTGGTCGAATACCGCTATATCAACGCGGAGTTTGGTGCCAAGCTTGCCGACTCCAATGCGGATGTTGCCGATGCGCAGGTGCAGTGGTTGGCCCAGTTGAGGGATTTTACGGAAAAATATCCGACCGATGAGAATGTTCCGGACGCCATGATGCAGTTGGCCATGTCTGACGAATTCGAGGGCAAGCGGGAAGCTGCTGAAAAATGGTATCAATCGATTGCCACAAAATTCAGCAAATCCCAGTACGCAGGCAAGGCGCGGGGCGCGATTCGGCGACTGGATTCGGTGGGAAAGCCGATGCAGCTTAGGGGGCGTACTCTCGGTGGAGAGACTGTGGACATCAATGACCTTGGGGGCAATGTCGTTCTGGTTCACTACTGGGCCGACTGGTGTGACATCTGCAAAAAGGAATTCACTCAGCTTGAGCAAATCAGGAACGCCCATCCCCGGTTGAAGCTGATCGGAATTAACTGTGACAACGATCTGCAAGCTGCCCGCCAGGCAGCAGAAAAAGCGGGGCTTCGCTGGCCCCAGTTGCACTCAACGGGAGGATACAACAGTGGACTGGCAGCGGAGATGGGAATTGTCAGCCTTCCGTCCATGATCCTTGTGGACCAGGCGGGCAAGATTTTGTCCACAACGGTTACCGCGTCGACCCTTGAACGTGAATTGAATTCGATTTCGAAATGAAACCATGCCACGTCGGCCGAATATCAAGAATCTTCCCAGTCGGCTGTTGGAAGAGACGGCCACACCCCTCTATGTCGTCGATTCAGGATTGCGGATTCGCTATGCCAATGAGGCATTGGGGCAATGCCTCGGTCTGAACCGTGAAGTGCTGGTGGACCGAAAGCTGGAATACCTTGCCGATGACAGGGGAGAAGATGAAGATTCGGCCAAGGCCAACCGGCTCTGTCCCCCTCCCGGCTGGATTCCGTTACCTGAATCTGTGGTGGACTCCGCGCATCACCCACTGGTTTTTGGTGTTCACCTGGAACCGAATCGTTCGATGGCCGCTCAGTGCCTGCCGTTTCAACTGGGGAATGACTCGGCGTTGGTCTGCAGTTTGCACCCCGATTCCGGGCAGAGGGTCCTGTCGCGACACCATGCAACGTGGTTGCATGAAAGGATTCAGAAGTTCCGGGTTGCCCAGTCCAGCCGATTTCATGCCATTCCGTTCCTCGGGGATTCGCCTGAGGCGGTTCGTTGCTTTGCACAGGCCCGGGCATTCGCTCTGCTGGAGTCCAGCGTCCTGGTGGTCGGGGCGGAAACCAGTCAGAGATTGGACCTGGCACGTGCCATTCACTATTCCGGATTTGCCAGTGAGGGGGCTCCCAACCCGTTGCTGCCCATCGATTGCGAGCAGGTCGACGGGGAAAGTATTCGTGAAATTATGCTCGGTCACCAGCAGATGATGGACGGAGTCGAAAATGGCGAAATGCAGCATGTTCTATTGATCAATGTTTGCAAGTTGAATGAACGTGGTCAGCAAGACCTGCTGGACTTGCTGAATGAAAGCTGGTTCCGTGTCCGGATATTGTCGACTTCGCATGCACTGCTTCGCCAGCTTCCCGAATTCAACCAGGAATTGGCCTGCCGACTCTCCACGCTGGAACTGACCATTCCCCCTTTGCGGGATCGCAAAAGTGATGCAGTGGTCCTGGCCCAGGACCTGCTTGAAAAATCCGGCAGGCGGAGGCCACTTTCCCGCGAAGCGATCGAAGCGCTTCAGCTGTACGCATGGCAGGGCGACTACGCCGAACTCAAGGGGTTGGTGGAAGGCCTGCCGGTTGCTCCCACAGATGGAGAAATTGTACTCTCGGATTTTCCGGATTCCTTTCGCCTGGCGTTCCAGGCAATGTCCCATCCCCGGCCAACGGTGGAATCGATCGAACTGGATGATTTGCTGGCTGATATCGAGACCCAGGCGATTGAATATGCGATCCGGGCCAGTCATGGCAACAAAACCGTTGCCGCGAAAATGCTCGGAATCACACGGGCAAGGCTCCATCGCAAGATCGCGGAAAATGGAGGGGACCGTGAACCGGAATAATTTCACGTCGATCCTTTTTGTGGAACAAGGTACCTACTGGCGTGGCCTTGCTGTCCGGTTGCTGGGTACCCAATCAGGGATCGATTCCTGGGATCCCGGCAAAGCGGCAGCCCCGGAAAAATTGGAATACCGCTTCGCGGCGGTCGAGCTGGTTCCCGAGGTGATGGACGCCTGGTTAAGCCTCTTTGACAAATCTCCCTCCACGATCGAAAATCCATGCTGGGCAGCATTGGGTGTGCAGCCTGGCGGGAAGATTGCGCTGCAGTTGCAGGAACTGGGATTTTCCGGTTTTGTACCTCATGTTGATGCATTGAATGAGTTGCTGGGGGGGTGGCAGGAGCAACTGTCGGTTGATGCCACCCCGGAGGGTTTTGCTGCGATCTGGCGATCCCGGGTTCCCTGGCAGCAATCATCGAACTGAAAAAGGAAAAATATGTCTTTGGAGTTAACGCCGGAATCACTGGAGTCCTTTTTAAGTACGGTGAAAGACCCTGAAACCGGTCGTGAAATTGGTAAAACCGGTCAATTGGCCAGCTGCGAAGTGAATGATGGTGGTGCCAGGGCCCGCATCGGACTGTCTTCCCACTCTTCTCCGGTAAAGGACTATTTTGCTGAATCGCTGCGGGAAAAATTCGTCGCAGGTTTTCCGGGGCAAAAGGGCCTTGAGATTGAACTTTTTACATTCGAAAGGCCGGCGCCCAAGGCGGGGCAAATCGGCCTGACGGCAAAGAGCGTCATTGCAGTTGGCTCTGGCAAGGGAGGCGTGGGAAAGAGCACGGTGGCGGCCAGTTTGGCTCTCGGTCTGAAAAGAGCTGGCTGCAAGGTTGGGCTCTGCGACGCAGACGTTTACGGCCCCAGTATTCCGACTCTGCTGGGAGTCCAGGGGCAGCCCGCGCAGGTGGACAACAAGATCCAGCCCCTGGAATACGAGGGAATGCCCGTCATGTCGATCGGCTTCCTGGTACCTCCCGAGCAGGCAGTGATCTGGCGCGGACCGATGCTTCATTCGGCAGTCACGCAATTTCTCAGGGATACGGCCTGGGGGGACCTGGACTACCTGATCATTGACATGCCACCGGGAACAGGTGACATCGCGCTTTCCATTTCACAAATGCTTCCCCTGACCGGGTCGGTTGTCGTCTGCACGCCACAGAAAGTTGCCCTGCTGGATGCGATCAAGGCAGTGGCCATGTTCCAGAAGGTAAATATTCCCGTGCTGGGAGTGGTAGAAAACATGAGCGGATTTGTCTGTCCTGACAACGGCAAACGTTACGACATCTTTGGCAAGGGAGGGGCGAGGCGTTTCGCGGAAGAGGTCAAGGTTCCTTTCCTGGGAGAAATTCCTCTGAACATGCAGATTCGAACGAATGGCGATGATGGTGAGATGATGGGCTGTTTTGAAGATCCGCTGGTAGGGCCCGAACTGGAAAAAATCGTCTTTCAACTTTCAAGGTCGCTGGCTGACAAAAACGCAGTGGACCCACCAAAGGCCTCTCTCCCCGTTTTGGGCTAGGAACGCCGACAAGGCGGGAGTGATCCGGGATCCTGTTTTGCAGGTATCCGGTGGGCTGCCCCGGTTTCGGCCACTGAATAGGACTTTCGATGACAAGCCCTGAAATCCTTTCCGTCAGCCAGTTGAGCAGCCTGCTGAAAAACGTCCTCGAGGCGGAGTTTCCAACGGTTTGGGTTGCGGGAGAGATTTCCAATCTTTCCCGACCCCAGTCCGGCCATGTTTACTTCACCCTCAAGGACGACCAGGCCCAGATTCGTGGTGTGATCTGGCGATCCACGGTACAGCGGACCCGCTTTGAAATCGAGGAAGGGATGCAGATTGTCTGTTGCGGCAATATCGATCTCTACCCGCCACGCGGATCTTACCAGTTGGTGGTTCGTTCTGCGGAACCGTTGGGTATGGGCCCGCTGCAACTTGCTTTTCAGCAACTGCACCAGAAGCTGACCCTGGAGGGGCTTTTTGAATCCAGGCACAAGAAGCCGATTCCCCCTTACCCGGTGCGGATTGGCGTGGTGACCAGTCCCACAGGTGCAGCGATTCGCGATTTCCTTCAGATCCTGAGACGGCGTTGGAACCATGCCGAGGTGATTGTTCTGCCCTCCCGGGTGCAGGGTGAAGGGGCTGCCAGGGAAATTGTTCAGGGGGTCCGGGCAGCCAATCGAATCCGGCCGGGACTGGATGTCCTGGTCGTGACGCGTGGAGGTGGAAGCCTGGAGGATCTCTGGAGCTTCAACGAGGAGCCTGTTGTCAGGGCCATTTTCGACTCGGAGATTCCCGTGATATCGGCCGTGGGGCATGAGATCGATGTGACCCTTTCGGACCTCGTCGCGGATCTTCGGGCGCTCACGCCCTCCGAGGCGGCAGAAAAAGTGGTGCCGTCCAGGGACGAAATGCGGCGGCGGATTTTTCAACTGAAAAACACCCTCGACCATCGCCTGCTGGGTCGCCTGGAATCCGCCTACCAGCGATTGATTCAGATCGAATCGCGACCCATTTTTCGCCGACCGCTGGACCGAATTCGTGATGACCAGCGGCGGCTGGACGAGTTGGAAGCTGCGGCAGATCGAGGGCTGGAAAGAAATGTGGCACAGTGCCGTGAAAAGATTCTCTCCCTGGGAAGGCAGCTGGAAGCCGTCAGCCCGCTGGCCGTTTTACAGCGAGGCTACAGCGTGACACAGAAAGCGGCAGACCAGCAGGTTGTGGCCACGGTCGCATCCATAAAAAAAGGCGACCTGGTCCAGACCCAGGTCGCCGATGGAAAATTCATCAGCAGGATCGAAGAAATCGATCCCATGCGTTCGCAATGATTACTGCTGTTCCTGGTCCGCGAGGTCTTCTTCGCTGGATTCACCTTCGTGCATCCACTTGGACAGCAGGGGTGCCAGGATCAGGCAGATGATGCCCGAGGCTACCGCCATCATGGCAATCAGGCCATAGACTCCTCCATAGAGGTCAACCGTTTCGATGGGTGCCGGAACAACAGCCTGCTCTGGTACGGCTGCATACTGTGCAATGATTGCTGCCAGGAACTGGGAAAAGGCCGTTGCCAGGAACCAGGCACCCATCACGGTGCTGACCAGTCGGGCTGGCGTCAGCTTGGTCACCATGGAGAGACCAACGGGTGAAAGGCAGAGTTCGCCGGTAGTGAGGAACATGTACATCAGGACCAGCCAGATCCACCACACCATGCCATCGGAATCACAGGTTTTGGCGCCCACGTAAAGCATGGCAAAACCGAGGCCCAGTTGCAGCAGGCCGAGTGCAAATTTGACCGGCGTGCTGGGTTCCATTCCACGGGTTGCCAGGAATCCCCAAAGGGCGGTGAAGACCAGTCCGTAGATCATGATGAAGATCGGATTGACCGATTGGAAAATGGAGGCGGGAACTTCGTTGCCTCCCAGCCCTATTTTGCCGACGCTTTCTTTTGTGAATGTCCACTCGATCTTCTGGTCATCCGGCTCCACTTCATCTCGCTTGGCATACTCCCGGAAGAAGGTCAGGGCGGTCATGGTCAGCTGTTTCTGGTCCTGGACCGCTTTGATTTTTTTGGCGATTTCCTCGTCTGAATCCTTTTTGTCCTTTTTCTTGTCATTGCTCCACCTCATCGCCCTGGCCAACAGCTCGTGGTAGCTGGTGGAAGCATTTTCCTGACCGAGGAATTCCTGGCTGAGGAAATCCAGCTTCTTCGTTGAATCTTCCTTGGGGGAGACAGTCAGTTTCAGTTCCACTGTCTTTCCAACCTGGTCTTCCGTCAGGGTGGAGGTTTCGAAAACACGATCCACGTTTCGGTCGGTAAAGTTGTTGACTGAACTACCCGATTGTTCGAAAAACGCCCAGAAAAGCAGGGAGAAAAAAGTCAGAATGAAGACCACGTACATCCTCTCCCGGGCAATCCGGGACATCGAAAGTGCCTGTTTGATCAGAAAGATTGACGCCAGCAATCCGGCAACAATCAGGACCAGGCCTGCAGGACGGCTTGCCTCCTCAAGGAAAGTGGAAAACCCTTTGACCAGTTTGCTTTCCGAATTGGCAAGGCTCTCAATCCAGGAGTGTGGGAGCAGGACAACCCCTTCATTGACACCAGGCAGCACGGAAAATCCGGAAACGAGTAGCACGAGCAGAGGCAGCGCAACAGCTGTGCCAATGAGCACCTTGGTCATGTTGTTTCGATAGGTCTCCGGATTGGGAGCCTTGCCGAGCTCATTGGGAAGTCCCCCTTTAGCCAACGCGACGGTTGCAGCGATCCCGGATGCCACCAGGCCGAAGGCAACGAAGATGTTGAGCAGCAATGAAAAGAAGTCCCCGGCATTGAACACCAAAAGGCCTATGGCGGAGGCTACTGCGGTCAGCAGGATCAGTCCCTGTGTCACAACGGTTGGGGCGACAAAGACAGCGAGGCCGACCAGCATGCCAATCGTTGCCAGCCCGAAACCATAGTGCCAGCCGTAGGTCTCGCCCACGTAGCCGCACAGCAGGGGAGCCATGGCCGCACCGAGATTGATGCCGATGTAGAAAATGGTAAATCCACCATCCCGTTTGGCGCTTCCGGGAGGGTAAAGGTTGCCCACGATGGTGGAGATGTTCGGTTTGAAAAAGCCGTTACCGACAATCAGCAGTCCCAGCGCGGTGTAGAACATGAATTCCGTTTCAATCGTCATCAGCAGGTGGCCGGCGGACATGAACAGCCCCCCCAGCACAACCGAAGAGCGGTGACCGATCAGCCGGTCCGCGATCATGCCACCAAAAAAAGGTGTCATGTAGACCAACGCCGTGTAGGCGCCGTAAATCGCGTTGGCATCCTTGTCCCCAAGACCCATGAACCCCTTGATCAGGTAGAGGACCAGCAACGCCCGCATGCCATAGTAGGAAAACCGTTCCCACATCTCGGCGAAAAAGAGGGTGTATAACCCGGTGGGATGGCCGAGCAGAGTCGGGTAGGCGATTTCTTTTTCTTTTGACATTGTTTCCTTTCGAAGGCCTGGCCGGTTCCACGGTACAGGCAATGGAGGGCCGTTTGAGAACTGCCCCCGCTCCTTTGGTGGCTGGGAGTCATAGACTCGCTGGAGGGCATGCCGCCTGGTTCAATGACTGGAGACCAGTCAAACAACCAGAAATTCTAATCGGAACGGTTACTGGCTTAAAGATGAACGAAGGTGATTCACCAGGGTTTCGTAACTGTCGTCGAGCGAGATTTCCGATTGTTGATGCTGGGCAAGATTTTTGACCTGGCATTTTTCCTCGGCAAAATCCCTCTCGCCAGCAATGATTGCCAGTTGAAACCCCTGTTTGTCGGCGAATTTCAGTTGCTTGTCCAGCTTTTTGGCCTCGGGATAGAGAACAACGCCGATGCCCGCCCGCCGGACCGCGTCAGCGATCTGAAAGTAGCGGTGCAGGTAGTCCTGTTCGAAATAGGCAATAAAAACCGGTGCAGCAGTTTTTACTTTTTCGATCAGACCGAGCTCTTCCTGGGCTGCCAGCAGACGGTCCAGCCCCAGGGAGGCTCCGATTCCGGGCAGCGGCAGCTTGGTGAACTTGGCGGTCAGGTTGTCGTATCGGCCTCCCGAGCAGACGCTACCTATGGCGGGCAGGGCATCCAGTGTCGTTTCAAACACGGTACCGGTGTAGTAGTCGAGTCCCCGGGCAATGCCAATATCCAGCTTGAGGTTGGTCTCCGGGATTCCAACGGCTCGCGTCTGTTGAACAATCTGTCGCAGGTCCTCGATGCCCTCTTCTCCTTTTTCATTTCCCTTGACGAGGGATTCGACGGCTGACAGAACTTCGTCATTGGAGCCCTTCAGCGTGGAGAGCCGCAGGATGGAGTCTGCCTGTTCCGCAGAGACATCGGCGGACTCCTTCATCTCCCGCGCAACGGCTTCGGCTCCGATCTTGTCGAGTTTGTCGACCGCCCGCAGAACTTCGGTCGCTTTGTGCTCGAGGCTCGATTTTTCGAGCAATCCATTGAGGACTTTTCGATTGTTGACACGGATTGTAAAGTCGGCAAATCCAATGGTCCGGATCAGGTCGAAAATCACCAGGGCGGTTTCGATGTCCGAAACGACCGAACGGGTTCCTACGGTATCAAAATCGCATTGCATGAATTCCCGGTAACGACCCCGTTGTGGTTTCTCGCCTCGCCAGACGGTCGCGATGTGGTACCGCTTGAACGGCGTCCCCAGTCCGTTGATGTGCTCGGCAGCAAATCTTGCCAACGGTACCGTGAGGTCAAACCGCATGCCAACCTGGCGTCCGCCCGCATCTTCAAAACGGAACATCTGCTTGTCGGTTTCGTCGCTTCCCTGGCCGGAGAGCACCTCGAGATATTCCAGGGCTGGCGTATCGATCGGGGCAAAGCCATAGGAACGATAGACCGATCGTGCCGTTTCGACCAGTTTCTCCCTCGGCATCATGGTTTCGGGAAGGTGGTCGCGGAACCCCTTAAGGGGGCGGGTATTGATGAGTGCCATCTGGAATCTGTTGAAAAAAACTGTGGTGTCCGTCCCCTTGGAGGGACCGGGTGACAACCGTGTGGATTCGGCCTGCCGGCGGGAATCAACTCAAAACCGGCAAGGCGGGTGGGCGGGGCGAACGTAGAGTGAATTCGTGTTCTTCGGTCAGGAACGCATCGGCGTATTCCTTGACCTGCTCCGGGGTTTCAAAATAACGCTGGTAAGTCCACGAGTCATCGTATTCGCATTCGTCGGTCGTGTATTCCCGGCAAATCTGGGGGCGGGTTTCATAGATGCCACAGCGATGATCGTCACCCAGGTGTTTGCAGACGGTGTGTACCAGCAGGTACCAGGTGTCATCCTCGGTGAAAACGCTGGCGTGCTCGTGCAGCAGGTACCAGCGGATGAATTCAAAATCGGTCCGGCTGGTGGGGGTATCGATCGGCAATGCGAAGTAACGGCAACATTTGGCCGGGCAATGATCACAGAGAACCTCTCCCGGTTTCAGTTCATCGCGTGTCGGTTTTCTTTTTTTGATCACGGTTGTCTGTGGTTGACCAAGGATGTCAGTGGGAAAATGATTTTTCTTTTCGCGGGTTTTGTATATCGGCCCGGGCAAACCGCTTGGACGGCACACCGGGAAAAGTCCGGTTTCAGCGGGCCTTGCCGGGACGCCGTTCGAATCCCCACTTTATCAGACTCTGCCAACAGTTTTAACAGGACCCTTCAGTCTGCCCGGAAGTAAAAGCCGAGTTGGCGCCGAATTTCCGGGGGCAGTTCGGGCAGTTGGGACCGTGGAATCAGGTAGGAGGAAAGATGAAACAGGTCCGTGAAAACGCGGTTGGTCTCGGTGGTCTTTTTCAGGTACTGATGGCCGGAGGAACCACCGGTGCCAATCCGGGTTCCCAGCATTCGCTGGACCATGATCGCATGCCGTTGCCGCCAGCTGGTCCATAATTGGTCGATCTCCACGAGGCGGGTCAGCAGCTGAAAGGGGACCAGCAGGATGGGCTCGTCACGGTAAAGCTGAATGAAGAGTGCAGCCAGAACGGCCCGCTGGTTCATGTGAAAAGGCGCGACCGATTCGAAAGCTTCGGGGTTTTGCTTGTCGAGCAGCAGGCGAAAACTCTTTTCCGTTTGCTCGAGTGCACCCAGCTGAAAAGCGGTTTCTGATTCGGAAAGGTCTTCGTTGGCAAGGATGATTGTCTTTTCGTTCTCAAAGATACGGAATACGGCCCGCTCGTATGCCTGCCAGAAATCAAATGACTCGAATTCCAGGAACGGAATTCTCTGCAGCCAGTTTTCGATCAGCTGGCTCAGGGACGGCCGGCGTTCGAGTTCCTCGAGGGAGATTCTCTCTGCGTCGGTCAGTCGGGTACGGAAAAAATCCTGGTCCGCCGGAATTCGACTGGATTTTTTCAGGCCGAGCAGGATTTCAATCCGCTTGAATTGAAGACTCTGAAATCCGGATGCTGGAACCAGCAGGTCCCGGAACTCGAGGAAATCGAGAGGCGTCATCGTTTCCATGATGTCCACCTGGTGCACCAGGACCCGTTGGATGGTCACAATCCGTTCCAGTCGGGCATTGACCGTGCCGATCTTCTTGTCGTCCAGAATGGCATCCTGGAAAATCCGGACCACCGATTCCAGTTCGGTCAGGATTTGCTTGAACCAGAGCTCGTAAGCCTGGTGGGTAATAATGAACAGCATTTCGTCGTGTGCCGTTTTTCCCGTACCGGGACTCTTCAGTTGCTGTGCGGCCAGGATCTTGTCGAGTTGGAGATATTCGCCGTAGCGGAGGTTGGTCATCTGGTTTTTCCGGGGAGCAGGAACCGATCCATGATTATGGTCCGCTCTTTTCGGGTCAAGCTGAGCAAAAGGAGTTCAGGTGTCCGGGATGGGAAAGACTTTGCGATTCAGGGGACGCCGATGGCAGGCAGGGCCGGTTCGACGGACGGAATGTCTCGATGCCAAGCGAGGAGGAAACCTTGTGGAGGTGTTTGTTTTTTGCATTTGCCGGATATTTCGGCGAAACAGGCGATTTTGCATTCATTCCCAATGCCGATTCCATTAGCATGAAACAAAATGTCTCAAGGCTGTGGATTTCTCCCGCTCAAATGATCGACCCTCTTGTCAGTTTGACCATTCTCGACTTCCAAACCCTGTTTCAACCGGGGGCGCTGTTTCGTTGGGAGTTCCAGATTGATGCCGTCGATAACGGTGAAATTACAGCGGTGGAAAACTCAATCCTCTGGTACACCTCCGGAAAAGGAGACGAGGATATTGGTGTTCACTTTTTTGAACGCCGTGTGCCCAAAAAAAATGAATTTGTTGATTTGACTACTTTGCGACGTTATGAAACCGAATTGCCGAAATCCCCGCTTACCTATGACGGGTTTCTGCTGAAAATCAACTGGTGCGTAAGGGTTCGGGTATTTCTCAAAGGGGGTAAGGAAGTCTCCGATGAAATTCCATTTCAACTGATTGCCGATCCTTCCAATGCCAACGCGTCGATGGTGCCGACCCCAGCTTCATCGAAGCTCCGGGTTGTCGGGATCTGACCACCCCTGCATGGATGGTTGATTCCGTGGAACACGATGCGTCCTGAAGCTGGTGGCTGAGTCTGGCGTAACCGGTCAACCGTCTGTCCGCTGAAACCGTGCCGATCATCAGCCCGGTTTGGAGCAGGTCCGAAGAATCCATTCCTGTGTGGGACAGCCTTTGAGGACCTCCCGGGGGGGCTGGATATTTGAGGCTGTGTCGAGCGGAGACACTTTCCATTCCAGGTGGAGTTGGCAGGAAAAGTCACCTGCCAGATCCAACTCCAGCAGGCAATCGGATTTCCTTGTGAATCGAAAAGTTCCCTCCAGTAAGCGGCGAACATGACCCCTACCCTGGGAAATTTCTCCCTCGTACTCGAGGTAATCGAGGCGATGATCCCCCAGTCTCAAAGCTGGGCCCTCTTTTCCGATCGCCGGTTCCCATTCGGTGGCCCAGGTCATCAGGATCCCGTTATCCTCAAACATCCAGTCCCAGTGGCTTCCCCTGATCCCTTCTGGCGAACCTGTGATCAGCGGGCGGTGTGAGGGTATCTCATGATGGAGTACGGCAAAGCGATTCACGGCCTTTGCCTCGGGGGGCAGGCATGGGGGCGATTGCTCCATTTACGGCCAGCCTTCGCAACCAGTGAATGGTTATTCCACGTCTGCTGCTTCGTCACCGGTTTGCTCAGCTTCTCTCTTTTTACGGGCATCGATGAAGGATTTGACGCACAGGCCAACAAAAACCGAGCAGAGAATGGCCATCAGGAACACGAAGGTCATGGCCCTCGGATTGACATCCTGCCCGTTCATCAACTTGAACAGGTCGTATCCCCCTTTGCCAAAGGTTGCAACCGCTCCAAGCAGTCCCACCATTGCTGCGGCGTGCATCGCATGCTTTCGGGCCGATTCACGCATGCCGACCAATCCGCAGGCGACCAACAAAACACCGAAAGCCGCCGGAATGATCAGGCCGGTGATCGCCGAACGTTTTTTGCCGCTGTCGGCACTTGCTGACTCCTGCTCCTGGACCTCTGTCGTTGCAGCGGTTTCCTGTTGGGAGGAAATGCTGGAGCCGAAGTACGCCACCAGCCCGAGAGCAATCAGTAAAAATCCAAAGATCAGGGAGTTTTTCGGCATGGTTAGTTGAGCATCTGTATACGGTGGTGAAGAAAGGCTGCGCGGGCCGCTTCAGCCTTGGACTGTTTCACTAGAATGTAATCGGTGTCGAATGTCGAGAGGCAGAAGACTGAAATATCCTGTTCGGCCAGTGCATTTGTGATTTTCTGAAGAATCCCTATCCACTCAAAATCCAGCGGACCGACAACTCCGAACAGGCACCAATCCGGTTCAATTGTTTCCGGATCACAAAAGGGTTGCAGCCGATGCAGGTTGGCGGGTCCCTGTTCGCAGACGATGGATATCTCGTCTTCGGTAGAGGTGACCGAAATGAATTCGCCCGTATAACCTGAGTGGTGAAATAATTCAGCCCCTGCCGCGGAAGGCCGGACCCTGGCGACCATCCAGTTGGAGGGAAGTTGCCGGATTCGAATCGGGGGGGGAACGGAGGCCATGGCGAGTGGTTTTCGGGAAAAACAGGGCAGGCCAGGCTGCAGTCATCGGTTTTCCACCCCCAATCCGAAACAGGACATTTCAGCCAGGGCAGAGTCGTTCAAAATTTCGGGTTTCAGGCCGCAGCTTGCCGGGAAACGGAAGGCTTGAGGGCTTCCACAAAGATCGAGTCCGGTTTCAGGACCTTGCCGGATCGGGAATCCAGCCCATAGCTCTCAAAGTCGGCAATACGGCTCTCCTGAGCCTCGCATATCGAGAAAGACTCGAAACCGGTCTGTTTCAGTATCTGTCGCAGGCTGACCCGGTCGTACATCCATTGATGGATTTCGCCGGAGCGTCGGAAGTTTACCACGTCCCATTGCCCGAGCCCTTTTTTTCCAAGGAGCAAACGGAGCATTTTGCGCCGGAACCTTGCAAACAGACCAGCCAGGAAGCCTGGCTTTGAGCCTTTGGTTGTCTTACCGGATTGAGCGGTCTCGATTTCCTGGCCGAGCCGCGAACGGATGAAGGAATGGTTGACCTGCCCGGGCGCGGAAAGAATTTTTCCCATTTCTCCACCCGACTGGTTCCGGACCAGTTGATCCAGCATTTCCATTTGCATCCACTGGTGATTGGCCAATGCCACCGGTTCGGGGTGCTGCCACGCAACTTTCACGGATTCGAGATAGTGTCGGGCAATCTGTT
>JAYZFP010000210.1:0-30901 GCA_036336715.1 Planctomycetota bacterium | reverse complement strand
AAGCTGTTGGCCCTGGACAAGCCGACTGCCATGGTGATTGACAAGGATGGTCACGCCTACGTAACCGTCATCGGCAGTCCAGAGGGCGACAAGCCTGGTGGCAAACTTTTGAAGATCAAGTTGCCAGCAATTGAATAGTCCATGGGCCGCCGGGGAAAACTCCGCGGAACTCCTGGAAGGAATAAGGCGGCCGTGCTGGCCGCCTTTTTTGTTGGCGGGGGGCTGGAGAGGCCTCTGTCGCTGCTTGAAGATTTTTCTATCCGGAAGAAAATGGAGACAGGGCCAGCCATTGATTTTCCCCTTCCCGGGACTGACTGGCTGCCCCAGGGCGGTGTCCCAAGAGTATCCCTTTATCGAAAGTACGCCTTGGAAGGTTGCCTTTTTTTTAGCTGTTAACCAGTTTTTTCGAAGAACATTCCCTTGGTTTCCCAGAAGAGCATATTTGAATCCTCCCGGTGGCTGGCTGGTTTCTCACTGGTCGGTGGTTTCTCACTGGTCGGTGGTTTTTTACTCGTCATCGGTTGGGCACTCTGTTGTCCCGTTGCCGCGGAAGACGGTCGCAAGATCTATCTCACGCAATGTGCCGAATGCCATGGTGAAAGTGGAGAAGGTGTTGAGGGGGCCAGTGAGCAACCTCTGAGGGGGGTGATGACCCTTTTTGAACTGGAGGAATACATCGAGGGAACCATGCCCGAGGGAAATCCCGGGGATTGCGTTGGGGAAAATGCAAAGCAGGTCGCCCGGTTTGTTTACGATTCCTTTTATTCGTTGGAGGCCCGCAATCGAAATAACCCGCCAAGATATGTTTTCAGCCGTTTGACCAGTGAACAGTATCGCAGTTCGGTTGCCGACCTGCTGTCTGCTTACCTGGGGCGACAGGAAAAACGTCCGCAGGAGCATGGGCTGCAGGCGACTTACTATGATTCCCGTTCCATGCAGAACAACAAGAAGGTCAACCAGCGAATTGACGCCGCGATTGATTTCGATTTTGGAACGGGAGCACCGGAAAAGGTAACCGGGAAAGAGTTTGCGATTCGCTGGTCCGGCTCGCTGATCGCCGTTGAGTCGGGCGAATATGAATTGATTGTCCATTCGGCCAATTCGGTGCGGTTGCGTTTGAATAACGAACGGACTCCCCTTGTGGATGCCAACGTGGTTTCCGGCGACCGGTCGGAATACCGGGAGAAAATCAGCCTGATCGGTGGCCGCCTCTACGACCTCACGATCGATTGTTCCCGCTACAAGGAAAAAGAGGGCTTTGTCCAGTTGCGGTGGGTACGTCCCTCAGGTGTCGAAGAGGTGATTCCTGCATGGAATCTGACCACGCAACGTGTGCGGTCGCTGCCGGTCCTGGAAACACGGTTTCCGCCGGACGATGAAAGTTATGGATATCCGAGGGGGATTTCAATTTCGCGGGAGTGGAGTGATGCCGTTACCCGCGGGGCGATGGAAGCCGGGCAATTGGTTTCCCGCGATTTCGAACGCTTTGTTCCCCGTTCTGAGAACCGGGCTGAAAGGAAAAAAAGGGCGATTCAATTTTGCCGGCAGATTGCGGAAATGGCATTTCGGAGGGAGCTGTCGAAGCAGGAACAGGAACTCTATCTCGAAGCCAATTTCCGTGACCAGGGGCAGAGTCTCCGGGAGTCGACTCGAAGGACGGTCGCCCTGATACTGGAATCTCCCCGGTTTCTTTACCTGGATCTTGATGACGCATCGACTCGTCCCGCTTTTACCCTGGCCCGGACTTTCTGGGACTCCCTTCCTGACAGCCGTTTGTTGGCGGCTGAAAAAAGCAGGCAGTTGGTGGATGGGGATCGGGTCGACCGGGTGTTGGTGAAAATGCTTGAGGACCAGCGGGCACGGGCCAAAATCCGATCCTTTTTTGTCCACTACTTTAAGCTGAATGACCTGAAGGGACTGGTGAAAGACCGTTCTGTCCATCCGGAATTCAGTGAATCCCTGGTAGCCGACCTGAAGCGATCACTGCTGATCCAGATCGATCAGCTGGTGTGGGAAGAAACAGCATCTTTCCCGCAGTTGTTCCAGACGAAAGTTTTTTACCTCAATCAAGAACTTGCAAAATTCTATGACCCAAAATTCGACGATGCAAAATTCAACGGAGACCCGGAGGGTTCGATCGCCGGTTTCCGACCCGTTTTCCAACCCGGGGGCGGAAGGGGGTTGCTGACGCATCCCCTGCTGATGTCGGGGTTTGCATACACGCAGGCCAGTTCCCCCATCCACCGAGGGGTTTTCGTGGCCCAGAATATCCTCGGGCGCCGCCTGAATCCGCCGCCCGACGCCTTTCCCCCCTTTGATGGAGAAATTGCCCGAAGTTGGACGACCCGCGAAAAGGTTGTTCACCAGACCCAGCCCATTTCCTGCCAGAGATGCCACGGCTTGATCAACCCTCTCGGATTCGCCTTTGAAAATTATGACGAGGTTGGCAGGATTCGCCGTGACGACAACGGCAAAAAAGTAGACACGGGCGGCCAATATAGGACCCGCGAAGGAAAGCTGATAAAATATGAGGGTGGGGACGAGTTGTCCGCATTCCTGGCCAAGGCGAAGCCGGTTCGGCAGCATTTTGTCGAAGAGATGTTTCAGTACCTGGTCAAGCAGCCGTTAGCGGCCTACGGTCCCGAAGCTGCAGATCGGCTGGTCAACTATTTTGAAAAAAACAACCAGGATATCCAGAAGCTGATTATCGAAATCGGAAAAATAGCCGCTTTCTGTCCTCCGAACCGTTAACCCGTCGAAGGATCGGCTGTTCCATCTGGTGACCCATTCCATCCTTGTCCCACCCGGGGATTTTCAGACATGCTGAGTAAAAATCATCGACGTTCGTTCCTGAAATCCTTGGGTGCTTCCTCCGCCGTGGCTCCCTTTCTCTGGAACCTGCCGGAATTGGGAATGGCCAATATCGTATCGGGTCGTAAAAAGCAGCGGCTCGTGTTTATGTTCAGCCCCAATGGCATCGTCCCCAGGAATTTCTGGCCCGATGAACAGGGGCGGGATTTCAAACTGAAACGAATCCTCGCACCGCTTGAGAAATACCGGGAACGGATGCTCGTATTGCATGGCGTTTGTAACAAGGTACGCGGCGACGGTGACAGTCACATGAGGGGCATGGGGTGCCTGTTGACCGGGATCGAATTGTTTCCGGGAAATATCCAGGGCGGTTCTCACACGCCGGCTGGCTGGTCGAAAGGTATTTCAATTGACCAGGAGCTGAAAAGTTTCCTGCAGAAGAATCCGGAAACGAGGACCCGGTTCGGTTCTCTGGAATTTGGTGTGGTGGTTCCCGACAAGGCGGACCCCTGGACCCGTTGGGTCTTTGCCGGCCCCAATCGTCCAATCGCTCCACTGGACAATCCGTACGACATGTTTGAAAAGATGTACGGTAAATTGAATGACCGGGAAACACTGAAGAGCATCCTCGATCCGTTGAGGTCCGAGCTCAAGGCCGTCAAATCTGCAATGGGTGCCGAGGGGAAGGGCCTGATCGAGCAGCACGAAGCTTTCGTGCGGGAGATGGAGCTTGAGATTCAGAGGGGGCCCCGGGAGGTTAATCCCAAAGCCTTGCCCAGGCTGGAACAGGGGGTCAAGAATGAAAACGACAACATGCCCCAGTTGAGTCGCATGCAGGTGGACCTGCTGGTCAATGCGCTCCAGACCGACATGACCCGGGTAGCGACCCTGCAGTACACGCGTTCGGTTGGTTCGGCGCGACTGAAGCTGCTGGGTATCGAGGAAGGCCACCACGCGCTCTCCCACGAGTCCGACAGGGACAAGGAGGCACAGGAGAAGCTGACCAAAATTGATACCTGGTTCTGTGAGCAACTGAAATACCTGGTGGACAAGCTGGCCAGCACGCCGGAGCCGGACGGCTCGGGAATGATGCTTGATAACACAACGGTTGTCTGGACCAACGAGTTGGGGAAAGGGAATTCCCACACCTTGGATAATATCCCGTTTGTGCTGATCGGGGGAGGATTGAACTTTCAGATGGGGCGGTCGCTGAAGTTCAAGAGGATTGCCCACAATCGCCTGTTAATGTCCCTTGCTCATGCATTCGGGCACCATCTCGACAGCTTCGGGAACCCCAGGTTGAGCGAGGGGGGAGTGATCTCGGACCTGACCCAGGCCTGAGGAGTGCACGGACCTCTTGCCATGGCAAGTGGCCTGGATTGACCGGCGTTCCGACTACGGCCTCCCGGGGAGAGCAGTGCGGCGTGAATCGACCTGTTTTGGATTCACTCGTTTGCGAATGAACCCGGTCTACCACCGTCTCTTGTTCGTTACCCGGTCACTGTTTGCGATGGATGGCCAACCCGCTGGCATCATTGAAAATCATCAGCAACGCACCGCTGGAGGCAAAGCGGTCAAAGATGTTGCAGAGCAGGGGGGCTTCATTGGGCCAGGGAAAGACAAAAATGATGTCGAAATCGGAGACGTCCAGCCCAAGTTCCTCGTAAGCATCGTCAAAATGCTGCTCCAGCGTCAGGTCTCCGTCGGTCGCCATGAAGGCCTCGTCGATCAGGTCGTCCGATCCGATGGGGATGAAGCTCCCCTCGATAAAATCGACATCCAGTTCGTGGGCCTCCGCCAGGTCGATGGAGTGGTCGAGTACCTCCCGGTTGATTTCGATACCGTAGGATTCAAATCCGAGCAGGCTGGCTACGGACGCCACGCCTCCAAAGCCGCTCCCCCATTCGCAGAAGACGTTTCCCGGGGCCAGGCCGAGGTTTTCAATCGACAGGAGGGCCTGGGCAATGACTTCGTGATTGCAGGCCACGAAACCATCTTTGGCGAACGGTTTCCCTTCCACGAAATCGGCCACTCGTCGATCCAATTCCGCGAGATAGCCCTGGACGGAATCCGGTAATTCCACATTCTCAAAATCAGGAGGAATGGTTTTCAGCATTCAGTCCACCGGTTCCCGTTAAGTATTTCGATCGCCTCGGGGATTTGAGCCGATGTCGCAACGTTTTTCGCCAGCATGCCACTTGATGGATGCCGATCAGGGGAAGGCGGCAATGAGTTGGACGCGCAGACGCTCGACGAACCGACAGGGTCCAACGCCTTTTCAGTCGCCAAAGGTTTTCCAGCGGGCAAAGGTTTTCCAGCGGGCAAAGGGCATCCAAACCGTGGTCCGTTTTTCCCCGGATCGGGAAAAATTCCGAATGCGGTATTCGGTTGGATCAGTGCCCCTGCCAACGCTGGAGCTTCATTCCTCATCACCGCGCAGTTTTGCCAGTACCGTAAAGTCCTCGAGCGTGGTTGTGTCGCCACTTGCCTCCTTGCCCGCCGCTATATCACGCAGCAGACGCCGCATGATCTTTCCACTGCGCGTTTTGGGGAGAGCCCCCGTAAAACGGATATCGTCAGGCTGGGCCAGTGCACCGATTTCCGTTCGCACGTGCTGCCGCAATTCCTTGCGCAACTCTTCACTGGCTTCCACGTCCTTGATGGTGACAAAAACGGCAATTGCCTGTCCCTTGATTTCATCCGGTCTTCCGACGGCGGCAGCCTCGGCAACATGTGGATGCGAAACGAGGGCGCTTTCGACTTCGATGGTACTCAGTCGATGGCCGGAAACATTGATCACATCATCAATACGACCCATGATCCAGTAGTAGTCATCGTCATCCTGCCGGGCATTGTCACCGGTGAGGTACTTCCCGGGAACCTTGCTCCAGTACTGTTCCCGGAATCGTTCTTCATCACCCCAGATTCCGCGAAGCATTCCCGGCCAGGGTTGTCCAATGCAAAGCATGCCACCCTGGTTTTTCTCGACCGGTTGAAGGGACTCGTCCACAATTTCCGGGATCACACCCGGCAACGGTTTTGTGCAGCTTCCCGGTTTGGTCGCGATCGCGCCTGGAAGGGGGGACATCATGATGCCACCCGTTTCCGTTTGCCACCAGGTGTCCACAATCGGGCATCGACCACCACCGATTTTTTCGTGGTACCACATCCAGGCCTCCGGATTGATTCCCTCGCCCACGGTTCCCAGCAGTCTGAGGCTCGAAAGGTCGTGCTTTTCGACGTGATGATCACCCCATTTGATGAAAGCGCGAATCGCGGTGGGTGCGGTGTACAGGATGTTGACCTTGTATTTTTCCACAATGGCCCAAAAGCGGTCTTCCTCAGGGAAATTGGGAGCTCCCTCGTACATGACCGTTGTTGCTCCATTGGACATTGGCCCATAAACGATATAGCTGTGCCCGGTGATCCATCCGCAATCGGCCGTGCACCAGTAGATGTCATCCTCCCGGTGATCGAATACCCAGCGAAAAGTCATCTTGGCATAAAGGTTGTAGCCGGCCGTGGTGTGCCGAATGCCTTTGGGTTTGCCGGTGGACCCGCTGGTGTAGAGGATGAAAAGGGTGTTTTCACTGTCAAACGCTTCGGCCGGGCAGTCGTCCGAGGATTTTTCCATTTCCTCGTGCCACCAGACGTCACGTCCCTCGACCATGTTGACTTCCGAACCGGTACGCTTCAGCACTACGCATTTTTCAACCGAAGGCGACTTGGCAAGCGCGGCGTCGACGGTTTCTTTCAGCGGGAGGACTTTGCCACGGCGGTAGGCACCATCGGAAGTGAGCTGGATTTTTGCGTTGGCATCATTGTTCCGGTCAGCGATGGCTTCTGCAGAGAATCCGGCAAAGATCACCGAGTGGACGGCACCGACCCGGGCACACGAGAGCATGGCAATGGCCAGCTCGGGAGTCATTGGCATGTAAATCGAGACCACGTCTCCCTTTTCAACGCCAAGTGATTTGAGAACGTTGGAAAAACGGCAGACCTCGCGGTGCAATTCGGAGTAGGTCAGGGTACGTTCGTCTCCGGGTTCCCCTTCCCAGAGGATCGCAATCTTGTCCCCCAGTCCCTTTTCGATGTTGGCGTCGAGGCAGTTGTAGGAAGCGTTGGTTTTTCCGTCTGCAAACCACTCCACATTTTGCGGCTGGTTCGGGTCCTGGTTGAGAACCTGCTGGAAGGGCTCAAACCAATGGAGTTCTTCTCGAGCCAGGTCCGCCCAGAAAGCGGGCAGGTCGGCCGCTGCCCGGTCATAAAGATCCTGGTAGGCCTGCGGCGAATTGATCAGGGATTGGGACTGGAACTCGGGGCTGGGTGGGAACAGGCGGTCTTCCTGCATCACATTGTCGATTTGACCGCTGGCTTCCGATGACATTCTCAATCTCCTGGAGTGGTTTCAGTTTGTGGGAGGGCGGGGCCTTACGGGCTGGCCCGAAAACGACCGCGGGTGAGCGTTTGTCCCATTTTTTTCAAGCAATCATCATATCGTTTGCTCTCCCGTTTTGCGACAGGATGGCCGGCAGGGACCGGGCCGATAACGGGTCAACCTTTTCGAATCCAAACGGAGACCCGAAAGTGCCTGCTGGCGGGGCACTGGTCGTGTTTCGGCTGATCGACTATCGTTTTGGTTGATTGCAATTCAGTTTGTAATAGGTTTTCCCTATCAGGAGCAAGCCGGTGGAAATGCACCAGCTTCGATATTTTGTCAAAGTGGCCGAGCTGCGCAATTTTACGCGGGCTGCCGAATCCTGTAACGTTTCCCAACCTTCCCTCAGTCAACAGATTGGAAAGCTGGAAAGGGAGCTCGGGTACCCGCTGTTTGAACGGCTGGGGCGAAAGATCGTTCTCACCGACAGCGGCGAAATCCTCTATGAACATGCATCCAGAATCCTTTCCCATGTGGAGGAAGCAGAGGTGCAGATTCAGGATGCGGCGGAAATGGGAAGAGGCAAGGTTGTGATCGGGGCAATTCCCACGATCGCCCCCTACCTGGTGCCTGGAATTCTCCATCAATTCACCACGGATTATCCGAAAGCTCATGTTGAGGTTCACGAACTGGTGACCGCGGATGCAATCCGCAAATGCCTGGAGAGTGAGATCGACCTGATTCTGCTGGCACTCCCCTTTTCAGAAGATGGATTGCGGGTGGAATCCCTGTTTGAGGAAGAGCTGTTTGTTGTCCTGGCGAAAAACCATCCGTTGGCGGGAAAGGAGCGGCTGCTGGCGAGGGATATACAGACGGAGCAGTTTGTCCTGTTAAACGAAGCTCATTGTCTTTCGGAAAACGTCCTGAGTTTCTGCAATCAAAAGTCGTTCACCCCAACGGTGACCTGCCAGGGAAGTCAGTTGCAGACCATCCAGGAGCTGGTTTCAGTGGGCAAGGGGATTTCCCTGATCCCCGAGATGGCAAGGCAGCTGGACCGGTCGACACGACGTGTCTACCGTTCGCTTGCCGGTAAACAACCGACCCGAAAGATCGTGATGGCCTGGAATCGGAATCGTTTTCAGAGCCAACCTGCCAGGAACCTGGCCTCAACCATTCGAAAAATCTGTGGAGAAATGAACGGATGAAAATGCAACAGGAACTGGTGCGTAAACTGGCTGACCTGGGAGGCGGTGAATCGGTACCCGAGGCAGGGTACTGGATCGGCCGGACCGGACGGCCCGGTTCAGGGAGCTCTCTTGAATTGTCTTCGCCGATTGATGGTTCGTCGCTGGGAAGCCTGCGTGAGTGTTCAACACAGGAGGTGGACCAGGCGATCGAAGCCTCCCGTTCCGCTTTTTTGGAGTGGAGGTCGGTTCCTGCTCCGAGGCGGGGTGAGTTTGTTCGCCAGTTTGGTGAAAAGCTGCGTCAACACAAGGAGAGCCTCGCTTTCCTGGTCACCGCGGAGTGCGGGAAAATCTACCAGGAAGCGCTGGGTGAAGTCCAGGAAATGATTGACATCTGTGATTTTGCCGTAGGGCTCTCCCGGCAACTCTACGGGCTTTCCATAGCCAGCGAGCGGCCCTTTCATCGGTTGACTGAACAGTGGTTGCCCCTGGGGCCGGTCGGTTGCATCAGTGCGTTCAACTTTCCTGTAGCTGTCTGGGCCTGGAATGCCGCAATTGCCTGGGTCTGCGGTGATCCCGTGGTGTGGAAACCCTCCGAAAAAACACCCCTCACCGCGGTGGCCTGCCAGATGCTGGTGGCAGAGGTGATGAAGGACCTCGATTTCGTGCCGGATGGGGTCTCCTGCCTGGTGGTGGGCGGAAAGCAGAGCGGTCAGCAAATCGCTGCAAGCGAATCCTTGCCCCTGGTATCAGCCACAGGGTCGGTTCCGATGGGGAGGGCGGTTGCCGAGGTGGTTGCCAGGCGATTGGGAAGATCCCTGCTGGAACTGGGGGGCAACAACGCCGCGATCGTGACCAGTTCCGCGGATCTCGAACTGGCACTGAGGGGAATCGTTTTTTCCGCGGTGGGAACCTGTGGACAACGTTGCACGACCCTGAGGCGACTGATTGTCCACCGTTCCGTCGAAGAAGAGGTCCTCCAGCGTCTTCAGAATGCCTACCGCAGTCTTCCCATCGGGAATCCGCTCGATGCTTCCACCCTGGTCGGTCCTTTGATTGATCAGCAGGCGGGGCAGCGAATGCAGGATGCCCTGAGTCGTGCAGAACAACAGGGGGGCATCGTCCATGGGGGGGGATCGGCGGAAGGGGTTGGCGATGGTTGCTACGTGCAACCCGCAGTCGTTGAAATCGCAAGTGATGCCCCCATTCTGCAGGAGGAGGTCTTTGCGCCGATCCTTTACGTGATGCCGTATTTCGATTTTGAGGAAGCGATTGAAATTCAAAACGGTGTGCCGCAGGGACTTTCTTCTGCTGTGTTTACCGCGAATGTCCGGGAGGCGGAGTGGTTCTGCTCAGCCCAGGGTTCCGACTGCGGTATTGCCAATGTCAACATCGGTACCAGTGGTGCCGAGATCGGGGGGGCTTTCGGGGGCGAAAAGGAAACCGGCGGCGGGCGGGAGTCCGGATCGGATTCGTGGAAAGCCTACATGCGTCGAGTTACCAACACCGTCAACTATTCCAGCGAGCTTCCACTTGCGCAAGGAATCGTTTTCGGCTAGTCATTCCAGGTCTCAGGGTTGACTTCGTGGTTCAACGCCATGCAGGTGGCGAACCAGAAAGTCACAGGTTCTCCGGTAGCCGTAAGGACGGGAACCGATACCATGGCCCCCTCCCGGAACCAGCAGGAAATCAAAATCCTTGTCAGCCCGAATCAAGGCATCGACTACCTGCAGGGTGGATGCCGGGTCGACGTTGCGGTCGAGCTCTCCCACGATCAGCAGGAGCTTCCCCTGGAGTCGATGTGCGTTCGTCACGTTCGACTGTTCCTTGTAATGGGGACCGATGGGCCAGCCCATCCATTGTTCATTCCACCAGATTTTGTCCATCCGGTTGTCGTGGCAACCACAGTCCGAAACCGCCACCTTGTAAAAATCACCGTAGGCCAGCAGGGCCCGGGTGGCACTTTGACCGCCGGCAGATCCACCAAAAATTCCTACCCGGGAGAGGTCGAATCCGGGGTGCTGCTTGGCGGCCTCCCGGATCCAGCGGATTCGATCCGGGAATCCGCTATCCCCCAGGTTTTTCCAGCAGACATCATGAAATGCCTTGCTGCGGTTGGAGGTTCCCATGCCATCAATCTGGACCACGATGAAACCAAGTTCCGCCAATGCCTGCGTTCTTCGATAGCTGGACCAGGACTTGGGGACAAAGGATCCATGGGGACCTGCGTAAATATATTCGATGACCGGGTATTTTTTTTCGGGATCAAAAAGGGTGGGCCGGTAGATCACCCCGTAAATCGGTGTCTTTCCGTCACGGCCCATGGTGACAAACCGTTGTGGGCGTTTCCAGCCGGTTTTTCGCAGGAGATCATCGTTGCCCTCTTCCAGTTTGACGACCTTTTGGCCCGACTGGACATCCCGGATTTCGTGAACCGGAGGGCGGTCTACCTGGGAGAAAGAGTCCAGCAGGTACTTGCCGGAGGGAGAGTAGCGAATCGAGTGGGTACCGTCTCCACGGGTCATGACGACCAGGTTGCTGCCGTCCAGGTCGACCCGGCAAAAATGGACGTAATAGGGATCCTGGCCGGGGACGATGCCCCCGGCCTGGAACCAGATCTGGCGTTTCTCTTCGTCGATGCGGTCGATGCGCCGTACCAGCCATTGACCGGAGGTGATTCTGTTTTTCAGTTTTCCGGTTTTGGCATCGTAGAGGTAGAGATGATTCCATCCGTCCCGTTCACTGCTCCAGACGATTTCATTGGAACGTTCCAGGTAGCGGACCTTGAATTTGTAGTTGTAGTCGATGAACGTGGGCGAGACTTCATCGATAACGGACCTTGTTTCTCCGCTGGTTGCATCGATGGCCACAATCCGCATTACCTGGTGTCCGCGCTGGTTGTAACGAAAGTAGAAGTCACTGGAATCCGCGGCCCAGCGAAAGTCATACAACTGCCAGGGGTTGGGGAACAGTTTCTCATCCAGGGGGATCTGTTTCCTGCCTGAAATATCAAAAAGTCGAGGTCGTTGCCTGCGAATCCGGTCACCCGGTTTCAGGTATCTCATGGAGTGCAGGCGGGGCTGCACCTGGTCGCGGGGCGAGGATTCCACCATGTGGATGGTGTGCTTCTCCGCAGGCACTTCCCGGATCACGATCGCTTTCCGGCTGTCCGGTGACCAGTAGATCGATCCGGTGTAGAAGTCGGTTTCCGTCCCATCGCTGGACAGTCGGGTTTCTTCTCCGGTGGCGATCGTGGTCAGGAAGACATTCCGGTCCCGGATCAAGATGCGGTGTTTGCCATCGGGCGAGAGAGCGTTGGAGCGTGCCAGTGAGGAACCACGGGGTCGCTGTTTGCGGGAGTTGCCGGGAAATTTAACGCCTGTTCGGGAGGTTTCCGTTACGGCCAGCAGCTGATCATCCCGGGCGGCCTGAAAAACGGCCAGGGGGTTTTGCCGCGTATCGGTAACCAACCAGACATGACCAACAAATGACTGCTGCCGATTCTGTTTTTGCGGTGCCAGTTCCCCGTAGGATCGCGGTTTTCCTTCCCGGTCGATCCAGTACAGACGGACCGGTTCAGATCGCCGGTTCTCGAAACGGATGTGGATCGATGATTCGCTGGGGCCGCTGGGCTGGATTACCCCGGTCGGCTTTTCCTGCTGGGAGGGAAAGGCCTGTTCGTTGACTTCCTCGAGCCGGTTCGATTTTCGTTCGACCTTCCACGCTTTGCCAAAGGCCTTGAAGAAAACCTGTTCCAGCTTTTCATCGAGCAGGATCCTGCTGAAGGGGAGTTTGCCGGGGTCGACCTTTTTGCCCGTTGCCTGTTGCAGTTGTTCGGCAACACGGTGGTGGTTGAAAACGGTGGTTCGGCTGGAGCGGACCAGGTCAGCGCATACGAATTCAAACTGGCCGGGACCGGTTGAGATGCGGTACCAGAGAGCCTTTTCGCCGTGAATCCAGTTGGGTTTGACATCCACCCGGAAAACCCGGTTCTGTGTCAGTTGACGCTGCTGGTTCATTCGTTGGTAGTCCGAACGGGTGCCCTGGGCAGTCGCTGGCGACACTGACAGGCACAGGAGCCAGGTCAGGGGAAGGAAAACGTGGGAAGTCTGCAGGCTGAAAGGGTATGGGTTCATCAGTTCAAATTGAGGATATCGTACGAAACAGAAAACGGCAGCCAGTTTGCTGCCGTCAGGATAACATGTCCATTTCCAGGGGGGGCCTGCTTTCTGAAAGCAGCCATCGGCTATTTCTTTTTGATATCGAAACAGACGATCTGGTCCTGGCAGCGAATATAGAGTTGGCCGTCGGCCACGACCGGATGGGGCCAGCTTTTTCCGTTCCGTATGGGAAGCCGGAAAGAACCGTTCACCTTGTAGGCGCCCGGGTTGGCTTCCACCAAGGCCATCTTTCCATCTTCGTAACGGAAATAAATCTGGCCATCGGCCGCAACGATTGCGGCGGATCCGTCCCCTTCGCCGCGAAGTCGCCCGCCCCATTTGACTTTGCCGGTGCGCATTTCCAGGCAGAGTGGAAATCCCTTGTTGTGTCCGTTGCCCATGTAAACATGTCCGTCAATCAGGACCATGCCTCCATGATGATTCTGCACTTCGTTGGATCGGTAATAGTAGACTTCCCGTACCCCAAGGGCACTGCCCCTCTTCTGGATTTCCAGCAGTGCCGAACCGCCATCATTGTACCCGGAAGAACAGAAGACATAGTTTCCTGAAACGATTGGCGTGGGGACATTGGCTGTACCGTTGGCGACTTTTTCATATTGCCAGAGTGGACGACCGGTTCGTGCTTCGACGCTGATCACGCCCCTTCCCACCAGCGTCACGTACTGTTTGATTCCCCCGGCGTTACTGATCACGATGGAGGAGTACCCGGCACCATCTTTCCCCCTGCTGCCACCGTCACGCATCGGGGTTTTCCAGACAACCTTGCCGGTCTTCTTGTTGAGAGCGACGATCATCGCTCCACTCCCACCGGGAGTGCAGATCAGGAGTTCACCGTCCACCAGGGGAGATTCGCTGAATCCCCACTGGCTCATCATTCGTCCGCCAAAGTCTGCGCTATAGTCAACGCTCCAGACCTTTTCACCCGTCTCTGCCCGGACACAGGCCAGAACGCCATTGCGACCAACTCCGTAAACCAGTCCGTCATCGAATGTCGGTGTGCAATTCGGTTCGGCTGAGCCGGCAAACGGGGATTTCCAGAGGACCTGCCCCGAAGTGGAGAGGCAGACAATATTCTGCTGGCCGCTGCTTCGCCCGAGGGTGAAGATCTTGTCGTCCGCCACCACGATGCTGGACATGCCCGCCCCAAGGCCATCGGCCCTCCAGAGTTCGGCGGGACCGTTTTCGGGCCAGGATTGCAACAGGCCGGTTTCCCGGGAAACTCCCGTCCGGTCGGCCCCTCGCCAGGATGGCCATGAAGTGGATACCGGAGAGGCGTCCAGGGTTTCTCCGGAAGTTGAGTCCGCCGGGGACTGTTTTGATTTGGACTGTTTTGGTTTGTATCGGCTCTTGGTCTGGTCCCTGAGGAATTTCCTGTCTTCATCGCTCAAGCGATTTAACGGAACATTGATTTTTTCCCCATTTTCCTTTTCCAGGAGCACCACGCCATTCCTGTTTTCCACCAGCTTGGCGCGGATGGAGAATTTTCCGCTGGAGTCTTTCCAGAGACGAACTTCATCGGATGGGCCCGCTGTCATCGCCCCCAACAAAAGCAACGCAATCATGAATTTCATTTCATTACCTCTTTTCAGGAAAGTGGAAACTGTTTTGCGACGGTGGGCAGGCCGTGTTGCATGGCGGAATGTCCACGCGAAACCGGCTGTTGCCAGGGGTGGATCCTT
Source organism: Planctomycetota bacterium (assembly GCA_036336715.1). Taxonomy (GTDB): domain Bacteria; phylum Planctomycetota; class Planctomycetia; order Pirellulales; family Pirellulaceae; genus JABAAE01. The sequence continues at coordinate 16,668 of JAYZFP010000210.1, read as the reverse complement.
CTGCCTGGTGTTATTTTTTCATCTACTGAAAGGGTTGGCCAGCAGGATGCAAAAATAAATCGAAAAAGGGTGAGGATCATTGGTAGATCAACGGGCGACCGCCCATTGGCTGGCCGGCTGAACCACCGTTTCCGTCTCAAAATGTTCCCGGGAAACGAGAGTGGGCCAAAAGGAAAGTACCGGGGTCGATCTTGGCCGGGAGCCGGTGTAACCCGTGATGCCAGGGGGGCCGCTGGTAACCAGCGGAGCCAGTTCCCTTCCCAGGCGATCGGTGTGTTCTTTTCGGTCGGAGCGGGCTGAAACCCGCAGGACGACTTCCCAGGGATCCGTCTGGTCCGACCGGGCACCAGGCATCGAGTCACCGGCACCGAGGATTTCCACCCGGGTTTCACGGAATTGGATTCCATCGTTTGCCAGTTTTTCAAAGATTGCCTTGCCGGCAAATTCAGCTTTTTCCACGCAGCCCGGGCCGGCCACAACGATCATGCTGCTGATCATGAAGCCGTCGTAATAGGCAATCGATGCCTTCAGCTTCTCCGGGATTCCGTTTGCCCTGCCCCCGGTCGCCTGCACCCGGTTTGGACCAGCCGATTTGAAACGGACGTGGGAAAAATCGGCGATCACATCGGGAGTCAGGTAGCGGGTGGGGTCCCCGATTTCGTAGATCAGTTGTTCGGCGCAGGTCGCTTCGTTGACCACACCGCCACTGGAGTCCGGTTTGGTGATAATGGACTCGCCGAGTTCATTGATTTCAGCAATCGGATAACCGACGGTGCCGAGCCGGATCTCCGGGGTCCAGCCGGAAAAAAAACCCCCGGTCACCTGGGCGCCACATTCAATCAGGTGTCCGGCGACGGTGGCATTGGCGATTCTGTCGAGTTGGTCGAAACGCCAACCAAATTCATGGATGCATGGCCCAGTGACCAGCGATGCGTCAGCGATCCTGCCGGTCAGGACGATGTCTGCTTCGTCGGCAAGCGCTTCGACAATTCCCTTTGCACCCAGGTAGACGTTGGCACTGGCGATACGATCCCGGATGGTCGCCAGTTCCTGTCCGGTGTCAAGGTTGGCAAGGGGTTCGCCGCCTGCAACCAGGTCGTCCAACCTTCCCGCGAAGTCGTCGCCCACAACCACACCGATCTTCAGGTCCGGCAGGTCCCGTGAAAGAAGTTCGTTGGCAACTTTCCGTGCGCAACCGACCGGATTCATCCCTCCACCGTTGGTGACCAGTCTTGTCGAGCTTCCTTCACGCCGCAGCGAGGCCAGTTCAACGGCCGCCGCTGGCACATCGGTTACGAAACCGCTTTCCCGGTTTTTGCTTTTCTGGTGAGCCAGAATGGAGAGGGTCAATTCGGCCAGGTACTCAAGCGTCAGGTAATCGAGGTTGCCCGTTCGCAACAACTGCCCGGGAGCGGAGGGGGAATCGCCCCAGAAGCCCGCGCCGTTACCTACTCTTAAAATCGACATCAATCCGTCCGCCAGGTTTCTTGATCATTTTGGCGGGACCAACGCCAACCGGCAATCACCCCTCTTCCGGGCAAAACCAAAACAGAGGCCGCTTGGTGGGCCGTTGCCCGTTAAATGAAATTTCCCAGAAAGAGGACCAGTCCAAGCAGGATGCCGAACAGCATGATCACCAGCAGCATTGGCAACCAGTTAGGACTTCCCGAGCGAACCACGCCGCGGATTTCCGCCTCGCAGTGCGGGCAATAGCGGGGAATGGGGCGGGGCAGCGGTTTACCGCAACTGCAAAAGACCGGTGGTCTTGAGCCCATGGTGGTTTCCAGGGGGGATGACTGGTTTTCTAACTTGCCTTGTTAACTGCCGTCTTCATCTTTTGCAGGCCCGTTCTGAGAACCTGTTCGGCATCCTGTTTCCAGTAATCCCGGTTGAACAGTTCGAGCGACAAAGCTCCGCGGAAGCCATTGGCAAAAATGGACTTCAGAATGGAGGTGACCGGGGCGACACCGTCACCCGGGTAAACGCGAGCCGCGTCACCAATCTTTTCACGGGGCGGATCGGCCGGGAAATCGTTTATGTGAAAACACTGAATGGTATTGCCACTCAGCAGTCCGAGACCGGCGTAGTCTGAACCGCCCTTGTAAATGTGATAAATGTCGGGCAGAACGCAGGCATCCGGGCAACCGCTCTCAATGGCAACGAAAATACATTCTCCCAATCTGCTGAGGGTCTTGGAAAAGCCCCAGACTTCCACCTGTGGAATGACACCGATTTCCCTTCCAACGCGGATCAGGTCAGCGTATCTGCGGGCTGCGGCAAACAGGTCCAGATCCTCCTGGTTGGTGGCACCTGCAGGAGGCGCCGCGATGAATTTGCCACCGATCTGTGCAACCAGGTCCATTTCCCTCTTGGCCTGTTCGAGGGCTTTGGCACGTTTCTGATCGTCGTCGACGATCCAGTTGGCAAAGCCAATTGCGCTATCGACCGTCATGCCATGGTCGGCAATCCGTTTCCGGAGATCCTTGAGACTGCCACCGGCCTGGCGGTAATCATCAATTTCGCGAATCCAGGGTTCGATACCGTTGTAGCCGACCCTGGCTGCCAGCTCGACTTCGGCGACAATGCCCAGTTTTTGTCCCCGGATTGTGCTGGTATTGATGCAGTAGCGGACCTTGGGCTCATTCGCTGGCCCAGGTTGGTAGCGGGATGTTTCCGGCATGAGATTTTCGGGCATTTGGGTGGCTGGGGAAGCGGTGACTCCCTCCAGCAGCCGGGAACCGATTCCGCAGGCAGCCAGACCGCTGGCAGCACCGAGGGCATGACGCCGTGTGATCTTTTTCATCAGGATGCTTTATCATGGGGAAGGATGCAACTGCCGCGAACCGCGACATCGCATCCATTTTCCCACTAATCATCATGAAAACAAGACTTGGACCCGGGGCGTGCCCAAAACGGTCGTCTTGCAGAAACGGCAGAGCTCAGAATGACAGTACGGATCATCGATTCCCACCAGCACCTGTGGGATCTTTCGCGTCTCGATTTGCCCTGGACGGCCGAAATACCGGAATTGAATCGCAATTTCTGGCTGGAGGACTACCGCAAAGCGACGAATGCGGCAGAGGGCGGGTTGCAGTACGAGATGACAGGTACGCTCTACATGGAAGTGGATGTGATCGCCGACCAGATCAACCGGGAGACCGATTTGATTCTCGAGCTGTGTCGCGATTCCGGCAACCTGATGCAGGGTATGATTGCCGCGACGCGTCCGGGAGAACCCCTGTTCGCCAAAAGCGTGCAAAAAGCGGAGCAGCATCCTGAGATCCGGGGCTTCCGTCGTGTGCTTCATACGGATGAGGTTCCGCCGGGATTCTGTCTTTCGGATCGTTTTGCAGCCGATCTCCAGGAGCTGGGAAGAAGATCCTTGTCTTTTGATCTCTGTGTTCGGCGTGATGAGTTGATGGACATCTGCCAGCTGGCCAGTCGATGTCCGGAAACCTCCCTGGTTCTCGATCATTGTGGAAACGCCGATGTACGGATGGACCAGGAAGAATTTGCCCGCTGGGAAAAAGGAATCCGGGAGCTTGCCCGACGGGAGAATGTTGTCTGCAAGGTCTCCGGTTTCGTGTGGACCATCCAGGAGGCGAACTGGACCCATGAAAGTCATATCGAGCCCATTTTGCGCGTTGTCTTCGAGGCCTTCGGTGAGCAGAGGGTTCTGTTCGGTGGTGACTGGCCGGTTTGCACTCTTTCGGCATTGTCCTTTCCGGAGTGGGTTTCCCAGTTGCATCGCTTCGCCCGAAACTGGGGGACGCAGACCGGCGAAAAACTGTTCCTGGAAAACGCGCGGCGAGTCTATCGGCTGGAATCCGGATAGGGTTTGGCGTTTGTTCCGTTATTGGGGTTTTTCGTAAAACCTTGAGAGGTCGATCCCCTTTTCCCGCTGTTCGTCCTCCAGGAGTTTGACCCTTACCTCGAGGCGTTCCATTTGCCTCTGCATTCGGGGCACCATTTCCACAGCGGATTCAACTTTCTTGACACGCGGAACTGGAGGGTATTTCAGTTGGCGCTGCAGGGCTGAGAAGAAGTAGAGGTCTTCCTTGCGTCGGTTGGCGAGCGCGATTTTTCCCTCTTTTTCACCGAAAAGAATGGGGTCGGCAATCTCAAAACTGTCGTGGCCATCACGGCTTTGCTTGATGGCGTAATATTCACTGTGGATGAAGACGAGATCTGCGAGCGACACGGTTCCGATCTTTCGCCTCATTTCCAGGATCCAGCCCTTCCACGATTCATCGAAGACCGGGTCATATGCGATGGCCGAAAGTCCATAGTCGTATTGCAGTGCGTTGCGGCAAAGGGTTTCAAACTCGAAAAAAAAGGTCGCGGCTCGCGAACGGTTTTCGGCTTTTCCCGTGGCGTCTTTTTCGAGGATCGCCAACGCGGTCCGGAGATCAAATCGCCCACTGTCCCGTTCCGCCTGGGATACCAGGTAGACCTGGAAGGGATTGAAATAATGGGGGATCTTGCTCATCGCCGACGACATCAGCCCCGAATGATTGAGTTCAGCGTGGATGAAATCAATCGCCAGCGGAAGCTTGGTCGTGGCCAGGATTTCTTCCCGGATCTGAAGCAGCAGTTCCTGGATGGGATCGCCATGTTTCAGGCGGTCGGCAAGTGTCTTGAAGAGGAATGCCTGTTCGACATATTCTTCCACCGGTAAAAGTGGGGATGCTTGGATGGAACTCACTTGTATTTGCCTGATAACCGATTCATGGTGCCAACCCGACAGGGCCTCCAGCCCACCAGCAATGCTCGTCTGAATTGGCGGGCTGCTTTCGGGGGGGTGGCTGTCGAAGGGCCAAGCGTCTGCTGTGACCGTTCCTGCAGGGAAACAGACAGCACGCCTTTGCCGGGTGGGTCGATGCCTGAATGATCATAGCAGGAATTTCATTCGATGGCCCACTCCACCGCAAAGAAATCAATCCTGCTTTTGCGTTTTCGGCCTTTCCGATCTGGCAATCCCTGCCGCAGCATCGCGAGCGGGAGACATGGATTGCATTCCACTCACCTGCCAGTGTTGATTGAGTGTCCCTATCCATCTGTCGTGCGGGAAGCACGGTGCTGCTGGAAAGTTTCCCAAGCCTTCATCCGGGTGGAAATCTCCAGCCCTGCCAGTTTAAAGGGGCCTGCTAATCCCTTTCTCGGGGATTTGGCCGTTGGAAGGGAGCGAGGTGCCATTCCTTCAGGCGACGCAGTACTCTGCCGCAATCCGCTCCCAGGATCAGTGAACAGGGCACAAGGTACAGCGTGACGGCCGTGGCAAACAGGACGCCGAAAGCGACCGAAACGGCCATCGGAATCAGGAACTGTGCCTGCAGGGAACGATCCATCATCAGGGGGACCAGCCCCACAAAGGTGGTTACCGATGTCAGGAGAATCGGCCGGAAACGACGGGCCCCGGCCTCGAGAGATGCCTCCTGGAGCGACACGCCCGCGGTCGTTCTCTTGTTGACATAATCGACCATAACCAATGTGTCATTCACCGCGATACCAGCAAGGGCAAGCATGCCGAAAACAGAAAGGTAGGAAGGAGTCAGTCCGAGGACCATGTGCCCCAGGAGGGCTCCGATGATTGCGAAAGGGACTGCAATCAGGACAAAAAATGGTTGGGTCAGGGAACGCAGGGCAATGGAGAGCATCCCGTAAAGAGTCGCCAGAAGGACCATGGATCCAATCAGCGTCTGCTTCCGTGCTTCTTCCGCTTCTGCAACGTGCCCCAGGTAAAGGTAGGACAATCCCGCTTCCTGGCACATGGCATCCAGCTTGGGCGCGATTTCCTTGGAAATACCTACCATGTCCACATCATCATCCACTGCCTGGGCCCCAATACGTATAACCTCCGCCCCGTCGTTTCTTTCCACGAAGGTCGGCGCCTTGGTGAAACGGACTTCGGCGACGGTGGACAGCGCGATCTCCGCGCCCCTGGGTGTCCGGATTCGCAGGTTATCGAGGGTGTGAAGTGACTTGCGTGCCTGCCGGGGCAGACGCACCATCACCCGGATGTCATCGATGCCCCTTTGCACGCGTTGAGCTTCCTCACCGTAAAACGCCTGGCGAATCTGCCTCGCCAGAAGTTGCTGCGTTAATCCCAGGTCCGCTGCCCGGGGTTTGAGGCTGATCTCAAGTTCGTCCTGCCCTTCGTTGATCCTGGCCCAGGCGGAACTGATACCCTCGAATTTTTCAAGCATTGACTTGATGTCCCTGGCGACCTGTGATTTTGCCGGCGAGGTCGGACCCCGCAGTTCAATATTCAGGTTCTCGTCATCGTATTCCTGCCCTTTTCGCAAGGTCGATTCGCTGTAGATTCGGAAGGTTTCCGCCTCGGGAATTTTTCCTACCAGCTCCGTCCAGACCTCGGCAATCCTCGAATTCTTCGGTCCCGGGACACTCCGTTCATCCGGTGAAAGGACCTCTACGGAAACCGATCCGTTGGATTTGTCGAAAGGCCGTTCCGGGGCGAAGGCGCCCACCACGGTCTGGATATTCTTGACCAGGGACTGTCCCGTTGCCGGATCGATAAATTCTTCCCGCTTTTTCAGGTTCTCCAGGGCAATTGAAATCCGGTCGATGTATTTTTGCGTCGTTTCCAGTGACACATTATCCGGCAGGTCAATGATGGCCGTGATCCTCTGGCGATCTACTGCCGGAAAGGAAACAAAGCCAATTCGGCCTCCCAGGCAATAACCGGTCATTGCCAGTCCCATGGCAACGAATAAAGCGAGCACGATCATTCGGTTCCGGACTGCCATTGAAAGGGTCGGCTGGTAAACCCGGGCGACAAAGAGCTCCAATGTATCGGCAATTCTGGTCTGGAAACCGGAGATGAAGTTTTCCGTTTTACGGATTCTCAGGTGCTTGAGGTGGGCAGGTAAAACCAGCTTAGACTCCACCAGCGAAAACAGGAGAACCGGTGCAACCACCGGAGGAATCTGGCTGGCAAAATCACCCCAGGTTCCTTCGAAGAATAGCAGTGGAATAAAGGCCACCATGGTGGTCAGGGCGCCGAAGGTGACGGGTGTTGCAACCTCTTCCGTCCCTGTGACAGCTGCCTCCAGCGGGGGAAGCCCCTGTTTGACCTTGGCGTAGATGTTTTCACCGGTAACGATGGCGTCATCGACCACGATCCCTACGACAATGATGAAGCCGAACAGGCTCATCACGTTGGCCGTGATACCAAGATATGGCATTAAAAGAACCCCGCCTGCGAAGCCGACCGGAATTCCCACCACGATCCAGAAGGCCAGCATCGGTCTCAGGAAGAGACCCAGAACAACCAGGACCAGGAGGCTCCCCTGGAGCAGAGACCAAGCCAGCGTGCTCAACCGTCCACGGATCGAAAGGGAGTTGTCATCCCAGACGAACAGTTCAATGCCGCCGGGGAAACGGGAACCTGATTTGCTCACATACTTTCTGACCTGGTTGGAAATATCAATGGCACTCTGGTTTCCGGTGCGCATTACCTCGACGAACAGGGCCGGTTGTCCATTGAATTCAACCTGCTTGTCCCCTTCTTCAAACCCGTCGACTACCTCTGCAACCTCACCGAGGCGTACCTCGGCGCCCCTCAATGAGCGAACAGGGATATTTTCGAATTCCGTTTTGGAATAGGCCTGCCCCCGTGTGCGAATCACAAAGGTCCCACTTTCACTGTCGATGGCACCTGCCGGCAGGTCGACGGAAAAACTCCGTATGGCATCGGCCAGGTCCTGGAAACTCAGGTTGTAAGCTTCGAGCCGGTCCGCCCTGGCTTCCACCGAGATTTCATAACGTCGTCCTCCCCGAATCTGGGTCAGGCTGATGCCCGGAAGTTCCAGCAGGTCTTCCTGCACTCGACGAGCGACTTCACTCAGTCCGTGTGGATCCAGTTTTCCGGTGACGGCGATACTCAGGACTTCAAAATAGTTTCCCGATTCCGGGATATAGACACGGGGGCGTTCTGTCTCATCCGGAAAGGTGGTGATGGTGCTGACCCGTGCTTCCACATCGTCCTTCAGGGCCCGCAGGTCGGTACCAGGCTGGGCCACGATGTAGAATTTCGCCAGCCCACGCATGCCGTCTGCGTGAAGATGTTTAATCCCCTGTACGCCTTCAAGAGCTTCTTCGACAGGGATCAGAATGGCCTGTTCGATGTCTTTTGCCGTTCCGCCCCGGTAAGGCATGTCGATCATTACCGTTTCCCAGCTCAGGCTGGGTGTGACCTCCAGGGGCACTCTGTAAAGTGCCGTAAAGATCCCGGCGACCAGGATGGCCAACATCAGGAAGTTGGCGGCGATTCCATTATTGGCAAACCAGCGAATCATGAACCCGTATTTCGGCCTGTTGTTTCAGTTTGTTGTGTTCTGGGGGGCGTCTGGCAAGGCATCCTCGAGCCCTTCCATTTCGGGAATGATCTCGACCGAGGCGCCATCCGGTGCAAAGACGATTCGCGTCGTGGCCAACCAGAGCCCCTTTGCCAACTCGGGATCCCGGACGTAAACAGAATCGGAATCTGACCAGACTGCCTGGATCTTCTTGCCGCGTATCTTCAGTGTTTGCGGGTCGACCAGGTAAATCCTGTCAAGCTGACGAACGGCATGGCGGGGTAGGGCGACAACATCCTGCAGTTTTTTTCCCCGGATGGTTGCTGTGACCGGTTGTCCGATTCTCAGGGGCGGATTTCCCGAATGAATGCCAAAAGGATCATCGATGCGAGCGATGGCATAGGTCTCCAACGAATTTTCATCCACTACCCCTTCGGTACGCACAATGGATCCCTTCCAGGTAGGGGAGGATTCCGGGTGGATGGCATCCCGCAATTCGACGTCAATTGCCGGGTCGACCGGGTGTTCCGGGAGGTCAAGGAACTGGAGTTGCCTGCTGGAAATCGGCAGCCTGACTTCCGCAAAATCGACCGCAAAGATGGTTCCCAACAGGGTGCCGGATCCTACGATTTGTCCCAGGCCTACGCTCTTGTCACGGACCCTTCCTGCAAACGGTGCCCTGATCCGGGTCCTCTGAATATCCCGAGTCGATTTTTCGATGTTGGCGGTTGCCGTGTCCAGTTGCGAGCGGGCCTGGTCAACGTTTGCCTTCGCCTGGTCCATTTCGGCGTCGGCTATGGCACTGGTGGATTGCAATTCACTTTTTCGCCGGTATTCCTGTTCCGCGAGTTCCAATGCGGATGCCGCCGCATTTCTCTGGGCGGTGGCCACGGCCAGGGCTGTCTGGTAATCGCTGGGATCGATTTCCACCAGCACGTCCTGGGGGGTGAAATAGGAGCCGGATTCAAAAATTGAATTTACGGTGGTGACCTTGCCGGCCACTTCCGAACTGAGGTTGACCTGGTTGTGGGGTTCAACCATTCCACTCGATTGAATCAACACCTGGTGATCCGTAGAGGTCAGTTCACTGACACGGGTACGGATAGGCGGGGACTTTGCGGGAGGAAGCTGGGGTTTTTCAGGTGTCCGGGAAAGGTTGTAAAAAGCGACCCACCCTCCAATCAATAGAGCCAGGGGAAGGAGTGAACGGAGCAGAATGCCAGCAGCTTTCTTCACGGGGAGCAAACTCTCGGAGCTTGAAGAATCAGGATCGGGTCTGGGCATCTGAAAGTGGAGGGGCGTGGACGGGCAGGGCGTGGACGGGCGGGTTGTCAATGGCGTGCGTATCGTCTGATGCAGTTTGAGGAAAACCGATTCGCCATTGCTCTAGGATAATCCACATTTTGTAACAGGAAATCGGGTGCGACCACTTCCTTGCGGGGATGCCTGTTTCCCCCGGGAAATCTCCAGATTGTGTTATTTCCGGCTACAAATCGTTACTGGTTGGAGACGAAAAAATCGTAACCCGCTTTCCGGGTCCACGCGGTTTTCAGTTGTTGGATTTCGGGGTGCCCGGTTTCCAGTTTTCTGCCGTCGATCGAGCGACAGGTGTAGAGGCTGAACAGGCTGCTTACCAGGGCAGTTGCCCTCAACTGGTCGATTTCAGAACGATGAATTTCACGCCGCACCACGGAAATCGAGCAGGCATTTGCCAGTTCGATCAGGAAATTCATGGAGACTGAATCCAGGATTTCGTCAGCAGGCGAGAGGGTGATTTCATTTTTTTCAAACAGGTAAAAAGGTGTAGCCGTCGAGGTGTCCCGCAGGAAGCCGGCGTCGCTGGTCAGGAGCGGGATGCCGTTGCTTTTCCTGGCTTCCAGGTCCGCAAGATAGTAATGCAATCGGCTGCGTGCCTTGATGGATTTTGGCCAGGCTGATTTGCTGACGTCCCGGTTGCCCGCGATCACCAGGTCCACACCTGCCCGGTAGTGTTTTGCAAACTCCTCGATTGGCAGGGGGTAGGCGTAGATACAGACTGTGGGATGGTCCTGTTGGAGACCACCGAAACGGGAAGTCGTACCGGGGGTGCAAAAAATACCGATACCACATTCTTTCACCCCTTTTGAATCGAGGTAACGTTGACAGACTTCACGGGTCAAGGATTCGAAATCGGGTTTCAGTTGCGAGAGATCAATTTCCAGTGTTTGCAGGCCGGTTTGCAATCTCGCGATGTGCTGATCCAGCAGAAACGGGTGTCCCCCGAATGTCCGCAACTGTTCGGTGATCGTGGCTCCGTGAATGAAGCCGACGTCAGAGATGGGGATCGACGCCTCGGTGGGGAGAACGAATTTTCCATTCAGGTAAAATTCCGGCTGCGACATGGCGATTCAATTGCTTTTCTTTGGACAGATTCTGGATCAGGCGACTAGGCTGGTTTCGGTTTTCACGCTTCGTTGTTGAAATCGGAAATTCAGGATAAACTCGTGAAGCGTTTTTCTGTTCCACTTCCTGTCAACCGCTTTGCATCGCTGATGGCTCGTTCAACCGTGTTCTTTCTATTGTTTTTCGCTTTCCATGGAACAGGAAAGGGTGAAGATTGGAAAAATTTTCGTGGAAACAACAGGGATGGCAAGTCGGAAACCACTGGAATTGGTTCCAGCTGGGAAAGATCGGCTCCCGGACTGGTCCGAATCCTTGAGGGTGCCGGCATGGGGTATGCCAGCCTCTGTGTCGTAAAAAACAGGGTCTACACGACCGGGAATTCAGATCGCTCCCAGTTTGTTGTTGGCTTCAGCCTGGAAACCGGCGAGCAACTCTGGAAAACCGAAATTGTTGACGTGATCCCCAATCATGCGACTCCAGGGTCCCGTTCCACGCCTACCTGGTTCGCGGGAAACCTGTACGTGGTTGCCTCATCGGGACAGATTCTCTGTCTGGATGACAGCACAGGAAAGATCCGGTGGCAGAAGAATTTTCAAAAGGAATACGGCGGGAAATTGATGAGTGGCTGGGGTTACTCGGAATCACCTTATGTTGATGCTGACCGCATCGTGTTCACACCCGGTGGCGAAAATGACCTGGTAGTCGCTTTGAGCGAAGTGGCTTCTCCAGCGGATGGGCAAAATGGCGTTCAACAGCCAGGGGGCGCGGTCCAGGTGCAAACTGAATGGAGTTTGCCGGAGTCGATGCTCGGCAACGGAAAGAACCTTGAAAACCGGAGCCTGCTTTCCGGTGCGGCCTACAGTTCCATCCTCCGCTCCACCAACCTTGGTGTGACCCAGTACATTCAATTTGTTGCGGGAGGGATTGTCGGCATTGACCCGGTGAGCGGCAAGTTGTTGTGGTCCAACAGCAGCGTTGCCAACCGGACTGCCAATATCTGCATGCCACTGGTTTACGAAGACTACCTCGTCTATTCATCGGCGCCCGGGGGCGGGTTGGCAATTTACCGGTTCGAAAAAAAATCGGGGGAGCTGAATCTCCGGCCGGTGCGGGTTTTCCGGTCCAGGCAGCTTCAGTGCCATCATGGTGGAATGATCGCTCACAAGGGCTTTCTGTACTTTGGAAGCGGGGAGAATCGGGGCTACCCGACTTGCGTTGATCTGAAGCAGGGGACCATTCGCTGGGGGGGGAGTTTCCGGGGGCCCGGAAGGGGTTCGGCATCGGTGGTTTATGTTGACGACAAGGTCCTTTTCCGAGACCAGAATGGTGTCGTTGCTTTGGTGGAGGCTTCCAGTGAAAAATACAACCTGCTGGGGCACTTTCGGCAGGAAATTGCATCGAATAACCGGAGTTGGGCGCATCCCGTCGTCGTCGATGGCAAACTCCTGTTGCGGGAGCAGGACCAGATCATGATCTACGATTTGCGTTGAGGGGAAACTTCCGGGGCGGCTGCCGGAGACGGAGATTCATGCAATCGGCAGGATCCTTTCAAAAGGATCGAAAAAAATCTGGATTCAGCGCGCCGGTTGCCCGGGATTCAGCGAAAATAGAACCCGGGAGCAGCGATCTGCTGTTTTCAGCATGTGCAGGCATTCATCATTTTTACCCCGCGGCGACCGCTTGATGCGTCCAACAGTCAACAGGTTTTTCCTCAAAGCAGATCGATGAAAAAGGGAAAAGCAATTCGGAGCCATGACGAGGTCGTGTTTTTCCCCAGCGCTGCGTCCTGGGTGGAAGAAACCCAAAGTTGGGAATTTCAGGTCGTCGGTGCAGTCTTTGATCCCGTGAAGGTCAAAATGCGCAAGAAGCTGATGGTCCGGCTGCTCCGCAGATTCATGAAAGTTCCGGCTTCTGAGCTGGATTGCGAGATTTTCCGGGAAAGAATCAGTCCCTTTACTGCCAACGCGTTAAAAGGTCGCGTCCTCAGGATCCGCGTTGGAAGCCTTGAGCTGGAACTGGAGCGGAAATCGAAACGGAACGGGCATTTCCTGGCGTCGTTCTCGCTCAGCCAGGATGAGGTCGACCTGCTGGTCGAGGAGGGGGCCATCACCAACCGGGTTTTGTATTACGAGCTCGTGCTTGGTGATTTGGATGAACGGCGGATTTCCGGCCGGGTTCACCTTTTACGACCGCGGGGCCAGTCGGTCATTTCAGATGTTGACGATACGGTTAAGGTCACCAATGTCGGTAACCGGATTGAATTGTTGAAGAATACCTTCCTGCGGGAGTTTTCTGCAGTGGATGGAATGTCGGCCCTCTTTCGCGGTTGGGGCAAGGCAGGAGCCGATTTCCATTTCGTATCCGCCAGTCCATGGCAACTGATTAACCCACTCAGTTGCTTGATGGAAAAAGCGGATTTTCCCTTTGGCACTTTTCACCTTCGGGTTTTTCGCTGGCGGGACCAGGTTTTCAAACGTGTTGTTTCCGGGAAATGGATCGGCAAGGCAAAGGTGATCCGCCAGTTCATTGAACGGTTTCCCCAGCGGTCCTATGTGCTGATTGGGGATTCGGTAGAACGGGATCCCGAGCTTTATGCCCACCTGGCAGAAAAGTTTGACCAGCAGATCAAGGCCATCTACATTCGCCAGGTTCCCGGATTTGAGATGGATGATTCCCGAATTGGGCGTATCCAGTCGCAGGTCAGGGAGACCCGTTTTATGACGTTTGATTGCAGTTCCGAGTTGCCTGCGGATTCCCCGTTCTAGCATCGGTCGGATGCCCAGCCCCGTGTCATTCCCGCGGCGGTTTGCAATCGGCCTGCTGCCGTCTTTCATCGAATGTTTCACCCCGCACGATCTTGCTGTTTCGGGGAACTGGCACCAGGTGGTCTGCTTGCCCGTGCGGAGGAAAATCCAAAAGGAGCAAACGTTTCCCGCGGACTGCCATGGTCTGTTTTCCCCTCTCGCCAGTTCATGATCTCAAGACATACCCAGTTGGATATTCCCTCACGACTGAGGCATTCCTGGCGGGAATTGTCCCGGTTGATTTTCTGCCGCAGTCTCCCCGGCTTACTGAAACAGACAGGTGGTCGTGATTTGAATACCGCCACGATCTGTTAGAATACAAGGCATGACTGAGGAGTTCCCGACCACCCGAAGTTCCTTTGCCGCCGAAGACGAAATCGACCTTCGAGCCACCGGGGAACCCATTGAGATGCTGGTTATCTACGACGAGCCGGAGGAATGTCCCTACCTCCCTGATCGGGTTGCTCGCATGCCGCTGCAGTTTCCCATGCAGCGAATTGACCTCGCTGCCAGCGAGGCCCTGTTTGAGAGTGGTTACCGGCGGAGCGGAAAATTTCTTTACCGGGCGGATTGCCCGTCCTGCTCTGCTTGCGAAGCGATCCGCGTCCAGGTTGGCCGATTTCGGCCAAACCGTTCCCAGAGACGGGCACTGAAAAAAGGCAATTCCGTTTTTGACATGAAGATCGGGGCACCACTGTCGGACGAATCGCATGTAGAACTTTTCAATCGTCACCGGGACATGAGAGACCTGAATCGGCACGATCACCAGGTGGATGCCCAGGAGTATCGTATGTTCCTGGTAGAGAGTTGTCTTGATTCCTTTGAAATTTCCTATTTTTACGAAGGGCAACTGGTCTGTGGCGCCATCTGTGATCGGGCGGCGGATTCCGTGTCGGCCGTCTATACTTATTTCGAACCGGATTTTTCCGAATACAGCCCCGGGACCTACTCGGTCCTGAAGCAGATTGAATACTGCAGGCAGCTGAATCTCAGCTACCTTTACCTCGGGTATTATGTAGCCGGTTCAGGGCACATGAATTACAAACAGAATTTTCGACCCCACCAGAAACTGCAAAACGGAAAATGGAACGACTTCGAATAGACTGCCGTAACGGAAGAAACGTGGTTGTTTTGCTGCTATTGCTTTTCCCGGGGATGGCAGGTGGGGAAGAACCGAATTTTATCCTGATCATGGCGGACGATCTTGGCTGGGGAGACACCGGTTACAACGGAAGCAAGCATGCCCAAACGCCCGAATTGGACGCAATGGCCCAAAACGGGCTGACGTTCAACCGGTTCTACGCGGCGGCACCGGTTTGCAGCCCCACCCGCGGTAGTTGCCTGACCGGAAGGCATCCTTACCGTTACGGGATTTTTTTCGCAAATACAGGTCATTTGAAACGGGAGGAATCGACCCTCGGTGAATACCTTCAGTCAAAGGGATACCGGACCGGTCACTTTGGTAAATGGCACCTGGGGACGCTGACCACCACCCTCGAGGATTCGAACCGTGGAGGTCCGCGTGGAAAAGGGGATTTTTCCACTCCCGCGCAGAATGGCTTTGATGTCAGTTTTTCGACGGAAGCCAAAGTGCCGACTTTTGACCCGTTGATCAAACCTCCCAAAGCATCCGGAAAATACTGGTTGCCGATTGGGGATCGCCAGAAAGCGGTCCCCTATGGAACCCGCTACTGGGAAAACGGAACGGAAGTGAAGGCTGAGCTGAGGGGTGACGATTCGGAGATCATCATGGATCGGGCCATTCATTTCGTGGAAAGAAACCGGAAGGAAAAATTCCTGGCCGTGATCTGGTTCCACGCTCCGCATTTGCCGGTGGTGGCCAGTGACCGGGATCGCAGGGAATTCTCCGCAATGGACCCGTACTCGCAGAGCTATTTTGGCTGCATCCGGGCTCTTGACCGGCAAGTCGGACGACTGAGGCAGAAATTGCGGGAGCTGGACATAGCCGGTAGGACGATGGTCTGTTTCTGTTCAGACAACGGTCCGGAAGGTAACGCGAAAGCACCAGGCAGTGGTGGCCAGTTACGCGGTCGCAAGCGAAGCCTTTACGAGGGTGGGGTCCGTGTACCTGGAATCGTTGAGTGGCCCGAGAGAATTCGGCCCGGCAGCGTAACGGATTACCCGGCCGTGACCAGTGATTATCTGCCAACCATTGTTGATGTGACTGGCGGATCCATGCCGGCAAGACCCCTCGATGGCGTTTCACTGAAGGGCGTTTTTTCCGATCCGGCAAAGGTGAGGAAATCACCCATCTTCTTTGAATCGCGCAACATGGCGTCCGTCGTTGAACAACAGTTCAAGCTGGTTGCCAGTGTCAGTCGCAACGATGAAAAGTTGAAAGATCCTGAATTGTATGACCTTGCCAGTGACCCGTCAGAGAAGAACAACCTGGCCGCCATGCAGACCGACCGGGTTTTGAAGATGAAAAAAAGTCTCGCTGCCTGGCGCCGCTCCTGCAGGAAGAGCCAGGCCGGAAACGACTACCAGCCCTGAATTCCCTTCACAAGGTGATTTCGTTCCCAAATGAACTACCTGGAAAAAGATCTGCTTCGGTTGGCTTCACTGTTTCCGGTGCATGCCTTTTCCAATCCGGAGTCTGCTGAGTTTCTCTTGCTGGAAAATGCCAAGCAGGGAAAGGAGCACGCCGCACTGCTAAGTGAATATCCGGCGGTCCGGGCGGAGCCACTCGAGTTTTTTTATCTTTGCCTGGGAGGCCTGGGGGCTCTTGATCTGCCCTTGCTGGAGCAAATGCGGGAAACGGGCGATTGGCGAGCGATTACCTGGTCGGCTTTTTTCATTGCTCTCGAACCAAAGCGGGACTACCTTGATTTTATCGGTTCGGTCAGCTGCGAAGATTCCCGCTCTGGCTGGATGATCGATCTGGCCAAGGCGGAGCTGGGTATCCGGGAGCACGACGCAAGCCGGGCACCCATCGCCGGATGCCTGGCGGAGATACGTGCCCTCCTGCACCCAATTAGCCGACCCGAGACTCCGCTCCGATGTTCGCCATCGCCTGTGCAGGAACTCCAGATGCAAAAAGAAAAGGAGGAAATCCAGCGGGTTTACCGGTCGGCAGGGAGCGAGGCGGCGGCGACAGCCATCGAGGGAACCCTGTCAGGATATTTTGCGATGGATTACCTCGT
>JAYZFP010000209.1:0-10869 GCA_036336715.1 Planctomycetota bacterium | reverse complement strand
GAACTGGCCCGGCGAGGTGACCCAAAGGCCATCCTGCACCTGGAACGTGCGATCCTGAAAGACCCTGATTCCGAGCAGGCCCTGCGTGCCCGGGAGATACTCGGGGATTGAATCAGCAAACTTTGGCAGGCAGACACGGATGGAGTGTTGAGACAAGGGTCTCCTTGCATCACCCGGGTCCCGCGGAAAATCCCCGACGCCGACCCAACGTCAACTCAAAATGCATTTCAGTTGCCATCGCTTTCTCCTTTCAGGCAGTGTCCGGAAAAGACGTAAATAAAGAGGGCAAACAGAACGATGGGCGGCCCTTCGCAAAGTGTCCAGAACCAGGGCATCCCTTCCGCAAGGTCGATGCCCAAAAGGACCCCTCCCAAAACGACATGGAACAGTGCCAAAAGGCGAACCAGATCGCCATAACGCCGAAGGTCAAAAGTCAACGCCAGGCAGACCGCACCGTGCATCGCGTAAACCGTTGAAAGGGACCGGGTCAGGTAGCCGGTGAGAGGCGTCGGGGGCAATTCTCCCAGGCCAAGCATTTGGTGAATCGAATCCATGACCGAAAAGGGGAGCAGGACCGGGACCGCTGCCATCAGCAGCACCAGCGCATGCAATCTGAGTATCCAGGTCAGGAGCAGGAGTTTATTCATGAGAACCGCAATGACCTCCTGGCAGGGAACCAGGAGAAAAAGCTCTCCCACCGATCCAACCCACCTGGTCCGTTTTTACACCTTTCACCTTTCACCTTTCAAACAGGTGCCCCCGGTCCAGGGACCCAAGCCCGGTTTCCCGGTCGCTCGGAATCCAATGATTCCACGCCATTTCGAGTTGGGCAATCCCGCCAACCGCCCGGAAACCGGCTCGTTTCCCCCCCTCTTTGAATCGACAAAATCCATCCTGCCGCCGACCACCCGATCATTCTACCGGAGCCCGACCACCCGATCATTCTACCGGAGCCCGCCCTGGAGAGCCCTCTTTTTTTACCATCCCATAAAATGTCCGGACAAAATATGCCCGGCTCCAAAAAAAAGACAGCACAAAAAAAAGACAGGCCAAAGCGGCCTGCCACGAGCTTTCCCAGCACCCAACCCGTCTGGAAAAAAGGAATGGAAATGAAAGGATCGTGCGACTATTTTTTTTCTTTTTCCTTCTTTTTCGCACCCTCGAAATCGCCGGCAGTCACGATGACCAGGTTGTCCAGGTCGACCATCTTCTTGATTGCCGAGTCCACGTCCTTCTTGCTCAACCGGGAAACATTCTCCAGGCGCCTGGCCAGAAAACCGGGGTCGCGGTCCATGCGGCGAAATCGGTGCAGGATCCCCAACAACTGGGTCTCTTTTCCGAGAATCCCGTTGAGCTGCTTGATGTATCCCTCCTTGGCCCTTTCAAGTTCATCGGGGCTGACTCCCTCTTTGATAATCTTGTCATATTCCTCGTTGATCACTTCGACCAGCCGATCCCGATTCCCGGGATTGGTGATTGCCTGGGTCATGAAGGAGCCGGATCGATCCTGGGAATTGGCTTGGAACATTGACCGGATGCCGTAGGAAAGGCCCTCCTTCTGTCTGACCCGTTCTCCCAACCGATTGGCCAGGGCTCCCCCTCCAAGGATCGTGTTGCCAATGAACATGGCTTCCCAATCGGGGTCATCGTCCCGGATCTCGATGTTGGTCCCTGCAAAAAAGACCGCCATCTTCTTGTCCGGCGTGTTGATCGAAATCGATTCCTTTTTCGGTTTTTGATATTCATTTCGAATCCGTTCATACGGGATATCGCTCTTCCAGCCTTCCAGCGCATTCTGAATCAATCCCAGCGATTGCTCCGCATCAAAGGCCCCGACAATCGTCAATTCCCCAACCGTTCCTCCGAGAAAGTTCTTGTAGAGGTTTCTCACATCGCCGACGGTGACACGGTTCATCCGCTCGATCGATTCGAGGATCGTTGGTACATAGCGAATGTTGTCGCTGGGGTAATTCCTTGTCTTGCGGACAAAGGCAATCTGCCCCAGGTACATCGGATCGGATTTGGCTCCTTCAAAAGTCGTCAAATTGCTCGTTTTGATTTCTTCAAAATCCTTTTCCGGAAACAGGGGTTCGCGCAGAACATCCTTCAGCAGCGTCAAAACCTCGGCGAACGTCTCTTTTCGGGCAGTCACATCAAACGTAACGCTTCCGGCAGAACCGCTTGCCGAGATGCTGGCCTTGAGATCGTTGACCCGGTCCTGGAACTCCTGGTAGGAAAGCGATTGGGTCCCCCGCATCCAGAGCGTGGGCAGCAAATCCGCTGCATCGCTGACGTTGGCGGGAGTCAACGTTTTTTCGTTACCGTAGCGAAGCGTCAGCCTCATGAAGACCCGGTCGAGCCGGGTCTTGCGCGGTAAAAGTGCATACTTGATCCCGGTTGAAAGTTTGCCCTGAACCAGACGGGACGAAATGTTCTCCGGGGTCGGATCAAAGGCTTCCCCCTGGGAAATCCGTGCCCTTCCCTTGTAGTTTTTGACCAGGTCCGCAACCGACGGAGAAGCAGGAATCCTGGACCGGTCGGGTTTTTCAGTTGGAACAAATTCACCCACGGTGCGATTGCTGGTCTTGAGGTAATCCGCTGCAACGCGCTGCACATCCGCAGCGGTCACTTTTTCCAGGCGATCCCGGTGCAGAAAAAAGAGCCGCCAATCCCCGTAAGAGGCCCACTCGGTCAGCTGGATAGCGAATTGTTCGGAATTCGCCAACAGGTTTTCCCTGTTTTTCAGGTACTCCGTAGTGGCCCGTTTGACCTCGGCCTCCGTTACTCCCTCGCGGGCCACATCCTGAATGGTCTCCAGCAGGACAGAACGAACCTTTCCAGGGTCCTGCCCCTTTTTGACTTCCAGCATGCACAGCAAAACACCGGGGTCGTGCCCGACCAGTGAATCTGCAAAAACGCTGGAGGCCAGTCCCGTTTCCACAAGTTTTTTGTACAACTTGCCGCTGGGCTCGGTGCCGAGAACGTGGGTCAGGACCTGCACGGCGGCATAATCGGGGTGAGCGGCCGAAGTCACGTGGTAGGCAACTCCCAGCATCGGAACATCGCCGACCCGGTTAAGGGAAACGAATCGCTCACCATCCTGCGGTGGTTCCTCGGTATAGGTCTTGGGAAGCTTGGCCTTGGGGTTGGCGAGAGCCCCAAAGTACTTGGTGCAATACTCCAGACCCTTTTGCGGATCGAATTTACCGGCCACGACGACCATCGCATTGTCCGGGCGGTAGTACTTTCGGTAAAAATTTTTCAGGCTGGCGATGGGAACCCTCTCGATATCGACTCGATTTCCAATCGTCGATTTTCCGTAATTGTGCCACTCGTAGGCATTGGCCAGGATGCGCTGGAACAGCATGCGAAAGGGCGAATTTTCACCACGTTCGAATTCATTCCGAACCACGGTCATCTCGGACTGCAGGTCCTCTCCCTTGACATAACTGTTCATCATCCGGTCTGCCTCCATGCTGATCGCCCATTCCAGGTTTTCGTCGGACGCGGGAAGCGTTTCGTAGTAGTTGGTCCGGTCGTAGGAGGTTGTGCCGTTCATGTTGATCACACCGCGATCTTTCAGCTCCTTGGGAATGTTCGCGTGTGACGGCGTCCCTTTGAAAAGCATGTGTTCCAGCAGGTGGGCCATTCCCGTTTCACCGTACCCCTCGTGCCGGGACCCCACGAACAGCGTCACATTTACGGTCACGCTGCTGGAGGATTGATCGGGCAACAGCAGAACCCGGCACCCGTTATCCAGTCGATACTCGGTGATTCCCTCTACTTCGGCAACTTTTTTTGGTGCCTGTGCCTTGGCAGCCAGCGGCAGCAGCGAAACGGCCAGCAGGCAGATCATCCGGCGATAACTCATGTTCAATCCCATCGCAAACAGTTTCCAATCAGGTGAGGTGATTCTTGACTCATTCAAACTTGTACTGACAGGCTCCTCCGGGAATCGCCCATCAGTAACTCAACAGGCTATACGGATTGTAGGCTTCCAGCTTTTTACGGCCAGCCAAAAATTCCAGTTCAATCACAAACCCGCAACCAACAATGTTGGCGCCGCATTCCTCGACCAGGTGGCAACAGGCCTCAACCGTTCCACCGGTTGCGAGCAGGTCGTCAATAATCAGGACGTTTTGCCCTGCGGACACACCGTCCAGATGCATCTCCAGGGTGTCAGTGCCATACTCCAGGTCGTAAGTAAACGAACGCGTCTGGTAAGGGAGCTTTCCAGGTTTTCTTACAGGTACAAATGCTGCTTCCAGTTCAAGTGCCAGGGGCGCCCCGAAAACAAATCCACGGGCCTCCGCAGCGACGATTGCCTGGATATTGTCATCCCGGTACTTGTCGGCAAAAAGCCGTATCACCTCCCGAAACGCCGTCGAATCGGACAACAGCGGGGTGATGTCTTTAAAAAGGATGCCCGGCTTGGGAAAATCAGGCACGTCACGAATGTATTCTTTCAGGTCCACAATTTCTGCCAGCGAAGTCGGTTGGAAAATCAAATCGCCCCCTCCCGTCATCTGACCGGAGGAGAAGTTCCCCCAATATAAATGGCGAACTTACGGTCGAACAGGTGAAGCATGTCCTCGACCACCCGGCCGGAACGAATGACAATTTATGGGAGAACGTCGAAAGCTCTCCCGGTTTTGGCTACAATCGACCCATCTCCTGCGTCTCTCCATCCTTCCATCCTTCCCTGCGAGAACGAACCATGCAGAAAAGAAATGCCTTCCTCTCTTTAATCCTCTCCTGTTGGATTGCCTGTTTGAGCGGACAAGCATCCCTGACAGCCGAAAACGACTGGAAACAGTTTCGCGGTCCCGGAGGCCTTGGGGCCTCGGAGAGCCGGAACTTGCCAGTCGAATGGGATGAAAAGAACAACCTGGCCTGGAAAACCAGGTTGCCGGGTGCGGGTTCCTCCAGCCCGATCGCTCTCAGCAACGAACTGTTTGCCACCTGCTACAGTGGGTACGGTGAGGCAAGCCAAGACGGGGAACTGGATGACCTGATGCTGCACCTGGTCTGTCTTGACCGGGCATCCGGCAAGATCAAGTGGAAAAAGGATATCCAGCCCCGGCTCCCGGAATCCAAACGCGTTCGGGATCATGGTTACGCCGGCCCAACTCCAGCAACCGACGGCGAGGCGATCTACCTGTTCTTCGGAAAGACCGGCGTCTTCAGGTTCGACCTCGCTGGCCAACAACAATGGAACACGACGGTCGGTGACGGCCTGCACGGCTGGGGCTGCGGCACTTCACCCGTTCTTTACGGGAACCTGGTGATTGTCAATGCCAGCGTCGAAAGCAAGTCGCTGGTCGCACTGGACAAAAAGAGTGGAAAAGTCGTCTGGCAACGAAAAGGGATGATGGCGTCTTGGAACACGCCTCACCTTGTAAAACTGGAAGACGGGAGGACCGAACTGGTAGTCAGCGTCAAAAACCAGATCCTGGCCTTTGACCCACAGACCGGCAAGCCACTCTGGAATTGCCGGGGAATCGAGGACTATGTCTGTCCCAGCCTGATTTCCAATGGGGGAATCGTCTATGCCATTGGTGGAAGGGAGTCCCGCTGCCTCGCGATTCGGGCAGGTGGCTCGGGTGATGTTTCCAAATCACACCTCCTGTGGGAAGCCAAAGCAGGAGCCAACGTCTCCTCACCGGTTTTCCACCAGGACCACCTTTACTGGGTCAGCGATCGAAACACGACCGCCTATTGTGTCAGGGCACGGGATGGGGAAATCATCTACCGCGAACGTTTCAAGGCCCAACCCTATGCCTCCACGCTGGTTGCCGATGGCAAATTGTATGTGGTGACCCGACGGGGGGGCACTTTTGTGCTGGCTGCCCGACCGGAGTTTGAACTGCTCGCAAGAAATCGTTTTGAAGATTCAACTCAATTCAATGCCAGTCCCATCGTCAGCGGTTCCAGCCTGATTCTTCGCAGTAACGAGTTCCTTTATTGCATCCAAAAGAAATAGACCGACGGGATCGATCCCGGATCAGGCTCCCAAAGGAGAAACGGGCTGCGGAGTACCTGTCAGGCACCCAACCTGCAAATCGTCGGATGGAATTTATTACCAGGAAAAACGTGGGCAACTTTACGGGTCCACGTTTTCTTTTTTCTTGCTTCGGATTGGATCGCCCGCCCCCCCTTCGGGACAGGGTCCGTAAAAAGAACCGGCGTAAACAGGAGCCATGAAACCTGGTCCTTCCCTTCACCGACCCGACCTTCCGGGCAAAAATGCCAGGGTTTAACGATTGTGGGGTTTGCAAAACTGGGGCAAATCACGATCCCGAACAATTCAGAGAGAAATTAATTTCCGGAAAAGACCTCGAGATGACCATTGTTGTCACGCTCAAACCCGATTCTTTTCCCGTTGGCGGATCACCTCCGCCAATCTTGAACCAATCTGCCCTCAAGCCCCGGAAAATCGTATGTCGATCATCACCTGGATTGAAAACGGAAAGAAACAGTTTGGACTGTTTGACTCAAAATATTTTGAAAATCTGGCACCTGACTTTCCCGTCTTCGAGTCACATCGCCGCTCGCTTCGCGATGTTGTCGCATTTACAGAAGAGGAGGTAGTGCTTGTTTCGGGGGACCGAAAGAGGTATCGGATGATTTCCCCTTCGGAAATCAGTTCTTCCGATTCCCAGGAATATCCCCAACGGGGGGACAATCGCAAAATCGCCTAGGCATGGCAATAATCAGCCGGCTGCAACCCGGCCCCATCTTCGCGGGGAACTCGTGGCTTAGTTGCGGGACAGTGGTTTCGACCACCCGCTGCCAGCTGAATTCCCCCGGAAGGGGTCCCGGGCCAACCGTATTGACCCGGTCAACCGAAAATCAAGGTGCTTCCCGGGTCAGGCTCGAACCTGCCTGGATTGCACTACCGGAGAGCTGGAATTCTTTTGAATGTCTTCGACCGAAGACTTTTTTTTGCTCTTTCATCATCCGCTACCCGGTTTCGAGCCTTCGCATCCTGTCCAAAGAAGCGAAACAGTGACCAATGAGCTGAAAATAATTTTCTTAAGCATCGGCTTTCCCATTAAAAAATTTTGTCAAGTAAATATTATAGTGAGCGAGTCAATTTCAACACTCTCACTGGTTCTTGTAAACCTCATCCTTGTCTTCGTATGGATTTCCCAATGGTTTCATTGACTCCAGTCGTTTCACTTTCTGGCGAATCTTGCGACCGATCCAGAAATTGAACGGGTAGAAAAGGCTGACTGGCAATTGGCAGACCCACGATGCTGTCCTGGCCCAGAAGAGGGACGGGGATATTTGCAGGATCACCGCCCCTACGAATAAAAGGCAACCGAAGGTCGATGAATAAAACAACAGGTACAGGATCGCCAACTCTTCCCCAATGCGGTCAGTGGGGCTGGTTGTAGTCACGATTGCCAGGAAAGAGGCGAGACAGATGACGGCTGAAAGAAAGCCTGAAGCATAAAGCGCCCGAATCGAGCTTGAGAGGTGAAAACGCAATTCGACTCGCTGATCCTGACTGGCAAACACAAGGGTGCGTCGTTCCGGCAAGGTCTCCTGGTAACTTTCTGATTGCAAAAATGCCTTGCGAAAGCCACTTCGAACCATCAAACCTAAACACCAGATTGCGGAGGGAATGCCAAACAGGGCACCCGGGTGGACGAAGAACAAGCTAACCAACAGACAGCCAATCACTGACACCCAGTATTTTTGAAGCGATTTCAGGGTATAGCAGAGATAAATTTGAAAAATACCCAGGCAGGCAAAACCAAGGCTCCAAAGCGGAAGGATCATTCCCAGCGATCTCTCCCGGTAGCCGCCCTCGAAGAAAAACAGAATTGCCAGCAACATGCCGACCAGCGAAGCACCGAGGTCAATCACTCCAGCCACAAACAACCCGCTGGCCGGCTTGTCAATCTCACGACTGGGTGCCTCAAGTGCGACCTCAACGTCCTGCCCGGTTTCCATCTCCGTCGGGATGTCCAGTCTCTCCTCGATCTGGTCGAAAATCTGCAGAGCTTTCTCCCGGTCCTGGAAAGCAAACTTGAGTGTTATTTTTCCATTTTCGGTCCCCGGCACGCCGGCCATTTCCTCAAAACAATCGGTTTGAAGTTCCACCCGGGGCGGCACCAACCAACTGTCACGGCGTTTCTGGGCGAGAAGGTTGTGAAAGCCGATTCTCAGCTGCTCGTATCTCGGTCTCAAGATCCCGCCCAGGGGACCCTTGATTTCAATGTCCAGCAGAAGCTGTTCCTGTTCGAGATCCAGGCGAAGCAGCCCTTTCCCGGAACCAAAGCCTGCATAGACGTCCTGCAGTATGAAATTGACAACCGGAAGCCGCCCTGCGGAAGGACGCCCGATGGATTCTTTTCCCTCAACCATTTCAGGTTTTTGAGAAGGCTTCCTTTCCTTTTCCGGAGAAGCAGGCTTCTCCAGAACGATACTCTCCACCGCTGATTTGACCTGGCTGGCCTGTTGGAAACGGTTAGCCGGCTGTTTGGCCAGGGTCCGCATGACAACCGGATCCAAAGGCAGGTTGTTCGCCTGAACGGCCGAGGGTGGATCGAAACGGCCCAGCGGCAGCTCGCCTGTAAGCAATTCATAAAAGACCACCCCCAGTGAATAGATATCGCTCCGGTGATCGACCGTGTTTGGATTTTCAATTTGCTCCGGGGCCATGTATTTGACCGTCCCCAAAACCTGGTTGGTACTGGTGAGGGTAAAATTCACGGCATTCCGTTCCAACAGTTTGGCCAAACCGAAATCGGTTATTTTCACCCTTCCCCGGGAATCAAGCATGATGTTTTCCGGCTTGACATCCCGGTGAACAATCCCCTCATCATGGGCAAATTGCAGGGCCTCACAAATCTGGGGGATCACCTCCATCGATTCCCTGGTCGTCAATCCTCCCGCAATCATGGCCTCCCGCAGGTTCACGCCATCCACGTACTCCATCACGAAATAAAACATCCCGGAAACCTGGCCAAATTCGAAAACCATCACAATGTTGGGATGAGTCAACTTGGCAAGTGCCCGGGCCTCGCGTTGAAACCTTTCCTGAAACGAGGGGTCCGCTCCCGAGTAAGGAGGGAGGATCTTCAGCGCGACCTGACGATCGAGCGAGATCTGGCGGGCCTTGTAAACTGCGCCCATCCCTCCCTGCCCAAGCAGGGATTCGACTTCCAGGTGTTCAAACAGCTGGTCCAGATCCTCCGCGGACGGGGCAACAAAGGCCACGCCCGGGTCTGATGACCGAATCTTATCCTCTGTTGGATCATCCATTCCGGCAGGCCTGTCAGAGAGTCCCAAACCGATGACGCAGATTGGGCAGAGACCTCCCGGTGCATCACCGGGAATCCCGGTTTGGCAGCGGGGGCAAATCGGTTCCTGTTTTTCCATGGTTTGCCTGATCATGATTGATGACTGCTACAGCCACGATGACTTGCGTGCAGGAATCCGCCAAACCCAACCTGGATTTGACTCGGGAAAACAGGCAGGTTGGCACAATGCCTCCAAATCGCCTGCCTACCGGGACACTGAAAATCGGGCCTGACAACCCTTTCCCCGACCTGCCTCTTACCGAGCGGTTTTACCGCACACTCCCTGCTACAGGCTTTTTGGTTCAAGGTTACACCCGATTGAAATTTTGCAAACCGCCATGCTAGCAGACAATTCTTTTTTTTCAGAAAACTTTCCGGATTGGCGTTGACACTTTTCAGAACGGTTTGTAAATACATCGCTCCAAATTTTAAATCGCCATTGTATCCTCACGATGGGTACAGACTGGCAGGGATGGTTTTGACTTCGGGCGAAATTTTTTCGGGTTTTACTCCGGGTCAATTTGACTGGCTCGAAAAGAAATGAGTCGAAACCGTTCAGGCAGCCTCCATCGTCGGTTAATAAAAGGTATCTCTAAGGAAGGAGAATAATTTGAAAGCCTCCGTGCAGTGGACCATCGTTTCCATGGTCGCAGGTATACTGGCCGTAGGTACGGGTGGGCAAGCGATTGCTTTACCCCTGTCGCCGGCAATTCTGACACAGACGGGCTCAGGGGGTAGCTTTATTCCTCCCTCCAGCCCGCCTCAAACTAACGCGAGTTCGCCGGCTCCGGCCAGCCAATTTGCACCGCCGGCCACAACTGCGCCCCAGCAGAAAACTGCGGCCGCGCCCAAAGCGGATGGCAGAAAAGCTTACCTGCGGGACGCACGTCGCAATCTGGCCAAGGGAAATCTGCAAACCGCCGAGATCATTCTCGCGGAACTCAAGGCGATGGGTGGAACCTATCAGCTGAACGAGGATTCTCCCGCCAAGGTTGAGGCCTTGATCAACCAGGTCAAATCCACAGCACGAAAAAAATCCGCTTTGCCCAAGGACCTTTACGATCGTTCTCGAGCGGAACTGCTGGTGCTCCAGGCCCAGAACCTGCTTCCGTACGGAGAAGTCGAATTGGCCGCCAGGCTGGCGAATGAAGCCAAATCGCTGAACGCGGATTTCCTGCCCACCGCCATCACACCCGACCAGGTCCTGGCCCAGGTCGAAAAGATGCGGGCTCGATCTCCCCAGGCAATCAAGAACAATGACCGAAAGGCAGTCCTGAACCTGACCGCCCAGGCTCAACTGGCTCTCGACCAGGGTAATCGCAACCAGGCCAAGCTGTTCATTGAACGGGCAAAACAGTACCAGGTACCCGAATCCGCTTACCAGCCTGGCGACCTTCGCCCCTGGGAAGTTGAGTCAAAACTGGACCAGGCCTCCCAGAGTGGTGTTGCACCGATCTCCTTCAATGTTGAAACCGGCAAAGCCACCCAGGCCGTCGCACAGGATTCCAACCTGAGCGAAGGTCGAAGAATATTCCATGGGGCCATGGCCGCCATG
>JAYZFP010000208.1:0-6193 GCA_036336715.1 Planctomycetota bacterium | reverse complement strand
ATTGACTTTTGCGTAACGGCTGTTGACCGTTCGAATCTCAACGTTGACCGACAGTCCGTCTTGGGAACAGGTTCCATGCCCATGCCCGGTCATGCTCAAAAGCACTACTCAATCTCCCTGGATTGGTTTCAACTCAGACTGGTTACTGTCAGCGTCTGGCAACTGAACCGTTAACCAAAGCAACCGCCCCAACGGGAACCAGGTGTTCCAGTGGGCTAGTTTTTCTCCGCTTCCTTGGCAGGCTTTTTTTCCGGTTCCTTGGCAGGTTCCTTCTTTTCAGCAGAAGCTTCGCCCGGTTCTCCCGACTTGGATGGATCCACGTCAGCCTTGCCTGCTTCAGAATCCTTGCCTGCTTCAGAATCCTTGGTCGGTGCAGGTGTCGCCTTTTTACCGGCATCCGGATTCTCGGCATCCGGATTGACGGACTTTGTTTCGGACTCTGCTTTGCTGTCGTCCTCAGGAGCTACCTTGCCATCGGATGGACCTTTCTCCGAGTCATCACCGTCTGAATCAGCCGGTTCGTTTTCTCCATCGGAACCGCCTGAAGAGATGTTCGAAAGGAGGTCACTACCGAGTTCTCCGCTCAACGGGTCCGATCCTCCCGTTTCGGCATTTTCATCGAGCAGGTTTTCGTAGTTGTATTCCCCGACGTCCGAGTTATCCACACTGACATAGGTGTAGCCCATGATCGTAACCAGGCAAAGGAATATCCAGATGATCGCCGAAAAGACGGTGATCCTCGTAAAAACATCCCCCGCCTTGGCACCGAATGCACTTTGACCTCCCATGCCACCCAAGGCACCGGTCAGGCCACCCCCTCTTCCCCTTTGCACCAGGACGAGCAGGATCATGAAACCTGAAACGGAAAAGAGGAGAAACTCCAGAGCGAAAATCAAAAAATCGCCAAAAAGCAATGGCATCGTAATTTCCTGGTCGTTTGATCAGTGGTTTAAAAGGGATTCGGCAGTTGGATTCGCAAATTGCCAAACCATTCCTGAGGGACATTCGTTTTGGCGGAGGCCCCTCGGTCTGCCAGTTGTTCCATCAGTGGTTTTTGCGGCACCCGGATTTTTCGTCAATCCGGTTGGAACCAACTAGCTTTGTGCAGCGGTGACAATCGCGGCAAAATCGTCCGCCTTGAGCGAAGCTCCTCCTACCAGTGCCCCATCAATGTTGGGCTGGGAAAGAAGATCCGCGGCATTACCGGGCTTGACGCTACCACCATACTGGATCCGGACTTTGGCCGATATCTCAGCATTGTAGCTGGTTTCAAGTAATTTGCGAAGGTCGGAATGCACCTCCTCCGCCTGCTCAGGGGTAGCCACTTTTCCGGTACCGATGGCCCAGACGGGTTCATAGGCGATCACGATTTCACCGACCTGCTCGGGGGAGAGTCCCTCCAAAGAGCCTTTGAACTGGCTCTCGATCACCGCCATCGTGGTTCCACTTTCCCGTTCTTCGAGGGTTTCCCCCACACAGACAATCGGGGTCAACCCGGATTCGAGGGCCACTTTGACCTTTTTATTGATGATTTCATCGGTTTCACCCATCACGTGTCGCCGCTCGCTGTGTCCGAGGATGACGTAACGACAACCAATATCCTTGAGCATCGAGCAGCTGATTTCACCGGTAAACGCTCCCTGGGCCTCAAAGTAGACATCCTGGCAGCCCAGCCCGATGACCGAATCGGCAATCCGGGATCCCACCGAAGCGGCGTGGACAAATGCTGGACAAACCGCAACATCGACCGAGTCATTGAGCCCCTTGGCGAGCAGGCCATCGACCAGCTCGGCCGCTCCCGCCTGATCGAGGTTCATTTTCCAGTTTCCGGCAACAAAGGGCTTTCTCACGATACGAAACACTCCAAAAAATTCATGAATTCCGAAAAAAAGATGATAGCGGGCAAACAGCATCCAATAAAGCTTGGATTTTTCAGTAACCCTGCCCAGGGTGACACGGGAATCCCCATTTCCGCCGCTTATTTTGGCTGCGGCATTTTTGCCTTCATTTCAGTCTGCCAGCGGCGAAGTTTTTCCCGCAAGGCAGCGGCCACACCGGGCCGCGATTTTGACAAATCTTGCTGTTCTCCGGGGTCCCTTTCGAGATCGTACAGCTCAAACGTCCCTTCGTGGTAAAACTCGATCAGCTTCAGCTGACCGGAACGGATCGACGCGCCCGGTTTCCAGCTCGAACCGTGATAGTGGGGGTAATGCCAGTACAAATTCCGTTCCCCACGCGGTTCCTTGCCGGTCAGCCTGGGCAGCAGACTCTCGCCGTCGGCGTGCAGGGTCGGATCCGGTTTCAAGCCGGCCAGCTCCATCATCGTGGGAAAAAAATCCATGCTGACCACCGGCTGGTCACAGACCGATCCCGGTCGGGCAATTCCGGGAGCACGGACGATCATCGGCTCCCGCACCCCTCCTTCATACAGCCATCCCTTACCACTCCGCAGGGGAAGGTTCGACGTCGGTCCCGGTCGGTTGCGAAGTGTGCACAAACCACCATTGTCCGAAAAGAAAATGACAGCCGTCTCTTTTTCCAAACCCAGCTCTTTCAACTTGCCAAGAATCGCTCCCACACTCTGGTCCACAGCTGAAACCATCGATGCAAAGGCAGGGTTGTCCTGGCGAGTTCTTGATTTCCCGTCCCTTTCCATTCGTGGGGGAGCCTCGTCCTGGAATTGTTTCTTCGCCTTTGCCCGGAAATGTTCAAATCGTTTCCGATAGGGTGTGATGGGCGTGTGTACGTTGTAGTAGGAAAGATAGAGAAGAAAAGGCTTTTCATTGCTGGCCTGGTGCCGGGTCAAGAAGCGAATTGATTCCTCAGTGAGCCGCTCGGTAAGGTATTCATTGCCAGTTTTTGCCTGCAGCGTCGGGTTTTTCCAGGGTGAATAATAGCCGCCCGGTGGTGAGCCCTTGCTGTTTCCTCCTACGTTCCAGTCAAACCCCTGGTCAGTGGGCCAGTGTCCCCGGTCACCAAGATGCCATTTGCCGGCAAAGAAACTGACATAACCGGCCTGTTCCTTGAGCACCTCCGCGATGGTTTTTTCCTCGAGTGCCAGGTTGTCCCGATCCTCCACCTGCTGAAATCTCGCATCCTTGACCCGACTCACGTCCATTCCAGGAATCCAGTCCGTGATGTCCACACGAACAGGGTGACGGCCCGTCAGGATGCTGGCTCGAGTGGGACTGCAAACCGGGCAGGCAGCGTACGCCTGCGTGAATCGCATCCCCGATTGAGCCAACGCATCGATATGGGGTGTTTCGTGAAAAGAACTGCCAAAACAGCCCACATCCGCCCAACCGAGATCGTCAACAAGGAAAAAGACAAAGTTCATTGGCTTTTTCACTGGCTGGCTGACATCTTCTCCATTCAGTGCCAGTGGGGTAATCCACCCCGAAGCCAACAGGCATGCCAGGACCAGGGGAAAAAACGTTAGATTCATCTGCATGGGACCATCCGAATGACTCGTTAGCGAACAGACTTTTATAACGGATCGCTCCAACCGGTGGCAAATCCGTCCTTTTCGGGAAGTCTCAATCCGCCACGGCTACCTGCTGGAACCGCTTTCCGGAAAAAGGGGATCACCTGGGAACCAGGACGTCGCCTGGTGCGGTCGACCGATGCACCATACATGGAAAGCCGGTCATTGAGCTCCCGGGAACATGCCCGGGCTTTGGGTCAATCCCGCATGGGTTGGCGACACCTCATTCCGTTTCCAGAATTGACTGTTCTCCACTCGCACGTGGCAGGCCGTCGTCTTCCTTCCGGGAGCAAGGCATCAGTTTCTCGGCCGGTCGTTGAGCAGGAAAGGGGTGCGGAATTCCTCCAGGTCCCGCAGACTGGTCAGCGAGACCACCGAGCGTTTCCCGGTCAACCAATTGGAGGCGGATTCGATATCAATTTGAAACGCGCGATCCAGGTCCTGCTTTTCCAAAAGGTACCGAATCACTCCCAGCTGGAATCGATCCTGTGGGTAGACCGGCAGGTTCAAAGCGTCCTCGGACCAGGATTGCAGGTCGAACTCACGCAGCACTCCCTCGCGACTGCGACTCTTTTCCCCAACATATTTTCGGGCTGCCCCGGGAAGTGCATTCACTTTCCAGTCGGCGATCCAGAGCCGGCAACGGCTGCAGCGGGGAGAATACAACCCCCAGGCCGGCCAATGATCGGCGTAATTGAATTTCTCCAGAACAGGTACCAGGAAAAAGAAGAGCACCCAGCCAACGTAAACAGCCTCCGCCCCCCCTCGACCCGGAACACTCTCTTGTGCACCTCCCACCGGAGCGTTCTTTACCGGCCAGTACAGCAATACCAGCTGGGCAAGAAACAGCAGGTTCCAGATCAGGACCGACTCTGCATTTTTCAGGCCCCAGGGTCCGAGAATCAGTAACAGCGAAAGGTGCATGCCCAGGGCAGCCACCATGGCCACCAGCCGGGTCCAGCGAAAGGCCAACCCGACTCCAATACAGAATTCCAACAGCGGCAAGGCCAACACGGCCAGGCGAAGGGAACCTTCCGACCAATCACTGGTATCCAGGCCAATCATTTCCGCCCCGGTCACAAACATCAGGCGACCGGTGGTCATCACAAACTGGTAGTCAAATTTGCTGACCGCCGAAAAAAGGTAGATCGAGACCACCAGCCAACGCGCAGCTCGCAACCAGGTCTCCCGCGGCAAAACAAGGTAACTTACGAACAAAAGGAGGGACTGGTAGGTCCAGGGAACAAACCGGTGCTGGTTGAGGATCACCAGCACCAGCAGTCCGAGGCAGGCCCCCGCACAGGACCAACCGGTAAAGCGTTCCAGAGAATCTCTCGACACCGAGATCAGCAGGCAGGTAAGCAGCAGCAATGTGAGAGCCGTCACGATCCAGTCCACGCGGAGATCGACGCCTGTCAGAGCATTCCACAGCGGAACGGCAGGGTAGGGGAGTCCTTCCTGTGGATCGTCGGTGGCATCCGGAAACCAGACCCGCCAGGTCACTCCGATCATGCCCAACAAAGCGATCGACTGCGCCAAAAGCAATCCCCGGGCACGAAAACGGATCGCCCCGGCACCGACTGCCGGGCGTTCAGGCGAATCGCTGGACGAAATCAACGGTCAGGGCTTTCTGGAGAGGACGAAATGTTTGATCTTTTTCCGTTTCCAGGTGTAGCTGATGTGGACCTTTCCGTCGGCTGCCTCGATCACCGCGGGATAGGAAAATTCCTGCCTCGCTTCACTGTCCAGCACGACGACCTGCTTCCAGTGGTTTCCCTTTTCGGAAACCGCAACATTGATCGGGCTTCGTCCACCGGGGGTGTGATTGTAAACCAGCAAGTGGGTTCCGTCCTGCAGGGTCACCGCATCGATTCCCGAGTTTGGATTTGGCAGGTCGATCACCGAAAGCTTGCTCCAATTCCCGGTTCCGTCAGGTGAAACCCCTGTCAGGATGCGATCTTTTTTTCGATTGCGGCAGAGAATCCGGTAACCGGCCCCGGTTTTCAAAATGGTGGGCTGAATCGCACCTTCAGCCAAACCATTGTCCAGGGCTGGCGAACGATGCCAACTGGAGACATCCCAGGGATCTTTGGACCACTCCATGTGGACTCTCCAGCCGTCATGTTCGGTGCTGCTCCCGCAGAGCAGTCGGCCGTCCTTGAGCAGGACCGGCTTGTTCTTGACCGGACCAATCACTCCCTCTTTCAGCCGCTTGGCTGCGCTCCAGGTCAGCCCCCCGTCAGCCGATTTTTTCATTTCCCCCCACCATTCACGGGGGTTGGGCCCCACCTTGTAGAAAAGGAACAGGTCCCCCTGTGGCATCTGGAACAAAACCGGGTTCCAGCTCGGAAACCGGGTTCCATCCTTTTGATTTCCATTGGCGATTTCGAGCGGTCGGGACCACCCCTTGTCTCCCTTTTTTGAAAACCAGATTCCAACACTTGGGTGTCCCTCGCGGGTCCCGCCGAACCAGGCAGCCGCCAGCCCGTTTTTGGTTTCCACCAGGGTCGAGGCATGACAGGATTCGTGGGGCAACCGATCGAACACGAACTCGCTACTTTCGATTTTCCAATCGTCGGCCACCGTCCCAACCGGGGCTGCCAGCAGGAACCACATCATCATGATTTTTTTCATTTGACTCT
Source organism: Planctomycetota bacterium (assembly GCA_036336715.1). Lineage (GTDB taxonomy): Bacteria > Planctomycetota > Planctomycetia > Pirellulales > Pirellulaceae > JABAAE01. Next base: position 67 of record JAYZFP010000208.1, on the reverse strand, counting down.
TTCAATCTTTTGCCAAGTCCCGGTCGGGCCTCGGAAGGGTGATCCGAAAATCGCAAGGGAGAGCATA
>JAYZFP010000207.1:0-28866 GCA_036336715.1 Planctomycetota bacterium | reverse complement strand
CAGTCTGAGTTGAAACCAATCCAGGGAGATTGAGTAGTGCTTTTGAGCATGACCGGGCATGGGCATGGAACCTGTTCCCAAGACGGACTGTCGGTCAACGTTGAGATTCGAACGGTCAACAGCCGTTACGCAAAAGTCAATGTCCGCTGTGGCGAGAATTACCAGGCACTCGAACCTAGGATCGAGGAACTGGTCCGCAAGAACATTCGCAGGGGAACCATCCAGGTAAACGTCCGCATCGATCGACGGGTTTCGGCCAACAGTCTTGCGGTGAATGAGGAAATGCTGCAGCAATACCTGGCTTCGCTTGCAAACGTTACCGCCGGCCAGCGGCCCCGCGAGATTGCCGTTGAAAACATGCTGGGTCTTCCCGGGGTGATCCAGGAAACAACCGATCGGAAGCAGTCGATGGAAGCTGACTGGCCGACAATGGAATCGGCGATTCACCAGGCGCTTGCGCATCTTTCGGAAATGAGGAATGCCGAAGGAGCCTCGATGGAAGCCGATCTGCTGAATAATTGTGCGGCCATCGAGCAGGAATTGGTGGGGGTTCAAGATCAGGCTCCCCAGGTCGCCCGGAACTACCAGGCACGAATCCTGGAAAAAATCAATTTACTCCTCGGTGACACCGCCGAAATCGAGTCCAGTGACATCATCAAGGAAGTCGCGGTTTTTGCAGACCGCGTCGATATTTCCGAAGAAGTCGTCCGCTTGAAGACCCACATCGAACAGTTTCGAAAAGTCATTGCGGCGAGCGAGAGCCAGGGACGAAAGCTCGATTTCCTGACTCAGGAAATGTTCCGGGAAACCAATACCATCGGATCCAAGGCCAACGATGCCACCATCGCGCAAAGGGTTGTGGAAATGAAAACCGCAATTGAGCGAATTCGTGAAATGGTACAGAACATCGAATAGTGAACCGGGACCCGAAAATGGAGATGGATGCGAGCAGATTGGTCATCATTTCAGGTCCCTCCGGGGTCGGAAAGTCCACGGTGGTCAAACGTGTCCTTGAGGATAGCCCGGTTCCCCTGGTGCTCTCCATTTCCGCGACCACGCGGGAGCCACGGGACGGTGAGGTGGATGGAGTGCATTACCACTTTTTGAGCCGACAGGAGTTCGAAGAAAGGCGTCAAAAGGGGGAATTTCTCGAATTCAAGGAGGTTTTCCGCCATGGCAACTGGTATGGAACCTTAAAATCAACGGTTGCCTCTGGCCTTTCCGAAGGAAAATGGGTACTGTTGGAGATTGACGTCGAAGGTGCGATTTCAGTCAGCAATGAATACCCGGATGTCCTGATGATCTTTTTGCACCCGGGATCAATGGAGATCCTTGAAAAACGACTGAGAGATCGACAATCCGATTCGGAAGAGTCCATCTCCCGCCGTCTCCAGGTGGCTGCCGCCGAGATGGCCCAATCCGAACTCTACGACCACGTGATCGAGAACAGGACGATCGATCAGACTGCAGAGCGGATTTGTGGTGTCATCGCGGAGCGAGCCAACGCCAGCCCAAGTTGACTGTTTCGCGACCGGCAATCCATCCCGTCAGAATACATACCGCCAAAATTTGAAAAAGAAAAATCCAACAGACGGAGTTCATGCATGCACGAAGAACTGAAAGAAGAAGAGATCGTCAACAAGGTAGGGGGCCGTTTCAAATTGTCGACCCTGATCCAGAAACGACTGGTTCAATTGAACCGTGGAAGTCGTCCCCTGATCGATATGGACTCCGAAGACAAAATGTCGATTGTTCTCAAGGAAATCGTGTTGGAAAAAATTTTCCTTGATTCCTCTGACGAAGTTCGATTTTCTGAACCGTCACCTGTGGGTGAAATCGATCTTGCCGACCTGGATACCTGATCCAGTTCCGGCACCCGGGTGTGCGTGGTCGTCCGCCTGTCTCTTTTGCCATGCCACCCGTTTGGATGGATCATGACCCAGTCAAGAGAAATCATCCTCGGTGTTTCCGGGGGGATCGCCTGCTACAAGGCGGCTGTCATCTGCAGTCGCCTGGTCCAGTCCGGGCATGGGGTTTCCGTCGTCTTGACCGAATCTGCCAGTCGTTTTGTTGGGGCTCCGACATTTGAGGCACTCTCCGGTCGACCCTGTTCCTGTTCGATGTTTGATTCCCGTTTTCCGCTGGGGCCGCACATCGAATTGGCGCGTCGAGCCGACTTGCTGCTGGTGGCTCCCGCAACGGCCAACCTGTTGGCCAAGGCTGCCCACGGTATTGCAGATGATCTGTTGTCGACTTTGCTGCTCAGTTTTACGGGCAGGGTGCTTTTTGCTCCGGCCATGAATGCCGAAATGTGGCAAAAGGCGCCGGTCCAACGCAATGTCAGCCAACTGGTTTCCGATGGCGTGGAGATGATCGGTCCGGAATCCGGTTGGCAAAGTTGCCGCGACCAGGGTGAGGGACGGATGAGCGAACCCGATACCATTGTAAAGGCGCTGGTCGGATAAGAGGGGCGGTTTGCCCTTTCAGCCTGTTTGCCCGATCTTGTGGCAACCCGGTTCAGGAGCCATCGCGGGGGATCGAAAGGCAATAGAGAATGACGATGGCGCCGCTTGAGAGCATGGCCCAGGGCACCCAAGGTTGTGGCTGAAAGTCTTCCTGGGCCACCTTCTCGGTTTGACCCTCTTCCACCAGGTATCCGGCGACCTGCTGCACATCACTCTGTTCGGCCTCTTCGGCCCACACGGCTTTTTCGACAATCAGGAATTCTCCGCCGAAAATTGCCAGAGCGATGCCGACAGAAAGAAAAAAGGTTCGCCACATGATATTCTTCCACTAAAAATTTCCCCTTTTCGATATCGACAGTTCCTTGCAGGGAATTTCAGGAAAAGGCCCCGCCCCGAATGATCCTTGCATTTGTTTCAGGAAGGTCAGCTGGAAAACTCGATCTCCCGGGGATCCAGGTTGTGTCCCGGGCCTGAAAAACAGCTGTCGGTTTCCGTTGACACTTCTTTTCAACGGCCAGTAAATTCTGGATAATCGAAAGAATACGCAGGATCACTTTCCTTTCAGTTGTTTTGGGAAGGCCAGGTATCGCGGGCCGATTGAATGAGATTGGGCGAGGTTCCGGCAGAAGTGAAACCTGCTGAGGCTTCCGCCGCTGTGGCTGAGAAGTCTGGAGAGGGCTCCGACCGAGTCAAACGGATTTTCGTGCGAAGGTCTCCAGTCGAACAGGGGTGAACCAGCTCCAAGAGTCGTCCGGCCACCAACAACAGGTTCCGCAGAAAAAGATGACAGATTCCAACGAAGATACCAAGAAACGGATCCTGATCGTTGATGATGATCCGGAAATCATCGAGTCCGTCCGTTATGCCCTGCAGTCGGCTGGGTATGAAGTTTCCATCGCGCGGGACGGGAACCAGGGACTGGCCATGGCGGAAACCCAGACCCCGGACCTTTTGATTCTGGACATGATGATGCCCAAGCGAAGCGGGTTTCTGGTGCTGGAAAAAATCCGCCGGGGTGAATCGGTCAACATCCCCATCATCATGATTACGGCGAATGAAGGGAGTCGTCACAAGGCCTATGCCGAAATGCTGGGAGTGAACGACTACATTCGAAAGCCCTTTTCGATGGACCGTTTGATCGATGCCGTCAACAGGTTGATTCAACGGGAATCCGATGGCTGATCGTGTCTTTGCGATTGGTGATATCCACGGATGTGCCAACGCCCTGGAAGCTCTGTTGGGCGCGATTGATCTTCAGCCCGGGGACACACTGGTACCGCTGGGAGATTACATCGACCGGGGGCCACAGAGTGCCGAAGTGGTGGAGATGTTGGGAAACCTGGCAGGCAGTTGCCACCTGGTGCCACTACTGGGCAATCATGAATTGATCATGAAAGAGGCTCTTTCCAATGGTCAGCAATTCCAATTCTGGATGGGGTGCGGCGGGGATGCAACCGTTGCCAGCTATGGTGGAAGCGTACGGAATATCCCACAGCACCATCATGTCTTTTTTCAAAATTGTCGTTCCTTCTATGAGACGGATCACCATATCTTCGTTCATGCCAGCTATCTTCCGGATCTGCCGATGGCGGAACAGGATCCTGAAATCATTTTCTGGGAGCATCTGACACACGAGGTGCCGCCACCCCATTTTTCCGGAAAAAAAGTGATCGTCGGGCACACACCTCAAATCGATGGTGAAATTTATGACATGGGGCACCTGATGCTGATCGACACCTTCTGTTTTGGAGGGAAGTGGTTGACCGCCCTGGAGGTCAATTCGGGAGAAATCTGGCAGGCTGATAATTACGGCAATTTGCGGGAAAAGTGATTCCTCCTTTTCGGGTGAATGCGAAAACATTCGGTCCGTTTAACAACCGCCGGCACCCGGATTTGGCAGGTTCCCTTGCAGCGGTGGCTGACGATTGACCGGTCGTGGGATCCTTTCGGACAAGGGTTTTTCCCGGGGTGAAAATCGGTATCGAGCGGAGCCCAAATAGTTCATACTGGGGCAATCGCGACGGTACCCCGTAAGTCGTGTTGGATGCAAGGAAAATTAGCGATCGGTCCGCCCGGGGAATTGCGGTCGGTCAAGTCAAAGAAAATTTGGTATTCGAATGCGTTGGATGATCAGAATCTTGTTCCTTTTACCCTTGTTGGCCGCCGGTTCCCTCGAGGCCCAGGACTGGAACGAGTTCCGCGGTCTGAATGGGACCGGACATTCCGGTTTCATTAACATGCCGACCCGCTGGAGTGATGAAAGTGACAACATTCGCTGGAAAGCGGATCTGGAAGGGCTGGGTTGGTCTTCGCCCGTTTGTTCGAAAGGCAGAATCTGGCTGACCACAGCCGATGAAACCAGCGGCCAGTTGCGGGTGCTGATTTTGGACCTCGATTCGGGCAAGTTGCTGAAAACGGTGGTGGTTTTTGAAAAAAAGCTGGGTCGGATTCATAAAAAGAATTCCCACGCTTCTCCCTCGGCTCTGATTGATGACGAAGCCGTGTTTGTCCATTACGGCGACTATGGAACCGCCTGTCTCGACTTGCAGGGGAACGTCGTCTGGAAAAAGGTCTTTTCCTACGGTCACTTCCATGGTCCCGGTGGTTCACCTGTGGTTTGCGGGGATCGACTGATTCTGAGTTGCGACGGTGGGACCGAGCAATTCCTGGTCGCCCTGGACAAAAGAACCGGAGAGACAATCTGGAAGACTGAAAAGAAACACATCCACCCGGACCGGTTTTCGGGTGGCAAAATGAAGGCGATTGCCTTTTCAACACCGACCCTGCGCAAAAACCGGGGAAGTGATGAAGTCGTTGTTTGCGGTGCCGACCATATCGCCGGTTTTGATGTGGCCAGCGGCCGGGAAAACTGGTGGGCTGCGTATGACGGGTATTCCATCGTTCCCCGCCCTGTTTTTCACGGGAATATGGTTTTTTATGCCAGTTGTTACAACAGTCCGGTTCTCTATGGCCTGAAGATCGAGGGAGAGGGTGAGATTACAGCGAAAATCGCCTGGCAAACCCGCAAGGGTGCGCCTCACAACCCCACGCCCCTGGTGGTCGGCAAGGAGTTGTATGTGGTCAGTGACCGGGGAATCGGACAGTGCCTGGATGCCGAAACCGGAAAGATGCATTGGCAACAACGCCTGGGCCGAGGGTATTCGGCTTCGCCGATTTTCGTCGATCGCAAGATTTACTTTTGCGACGAAACGGGGGGAACCATCGTCATTCGTCCAGGCACTGAGTACCAGGAAATCGCCCGTAACCAGGTCAGTGGACGGACCCTTGCCACGCCGGTTCCCGTCGAGGGTGGATTGCTGATTCGGACGGATCGATCCCTGCTGTTTGTGGCCGGCAAAAAGTAGATGACGCATTCAGACCCAAACCCACCTCGCCAGAAGCTCGAGGTTTCCGGGGAATCGTTTGCGGAAATGTTGAAAACGATTCTGCCGCATCTTTCAACCCACCTCGATTCATTGCCGGAGCAACCCACCTGGTCGACGGAGAATTTCCAGGAGGTTCTCTCGTCATTTGATCTTTCGGTCGGAGAACGGGAGCAGAGTCTGGAGGAAATCGTCTCTTTTCTGTTCCAATCCGCCATTCCCTGTACCTTCAACACCGCCTCGCCGGGGTACCTGGCCTACATTCCCGGGGGAGGGCTTCCCCAGTCCGGAATTGCCGACCTGATTTCGACCGTCACCAACCGCTATGTCGGTGTCTGGGCAGCGGCACCGGTCCTGGCGAATATCGAGCAGGAGGTCATTCGCTGGTTTTGCGATCTTTTTGGATGGCCCAGGAATTCGGGGGGGATCCTGACCTCGGGCGGTTCCCTGGCCAACTGGACGGCCCTGGTGGCAGCCCGGATTGCAAGGCTGGGTGAAGAATTTCTCGATGGTGTGGTCTATTGCTCGGACCAGGCGCATCATTGCATCGCCAAGGCCGCCCGGTTGTGTGGAATCCAATCAGCGCACTTGCGGAGGATTCCGACCGACCATCGGTTTCGAATGGATCCGCTGGAGCTGGAGCGGGCGATCCGAAGGGACAGGGAATGTGGAAGGCGTCCTTTTTTCGTCGTTGCCAACGGTGGATCCACCAATTCGGGTGCGGTGGATCCGTTACCGGAAATTCGGAGGGTTTGCAGCGAGCAGGAGGTTTGGTTTCATGTCGATGCGGCTTATGGAGGTTTCTTTTTTCTCACCGAACGGGGGAAAGAGGTGCTGTCCGGGATGGAGACGGCGGATTCGATTGTGATCGATCCCCACAAGGGGATGTTTCTGCCTTATGGGACGGGAGCTTTGCTGGTTCGTGATTCGCAGTGGCTCGCCGATGCTTTTCGGGTGGATGCAGACTACCTGCCAGACTCGCAGGATGAAGTCGACAAAACCGATTTTCACGAAATCAGCCCCGAGCTTTCCCGGGATTTTCGTGGGTTACGGATCTGGTTGCCGCTAAAAATTCATGGAGTGCGGGCTTTTCGCGAACAGCTGGATGAAAAGCTGGATCTGACCCATTGGATCCATCAGCAGCTGAAAGGAATCCCCCTGGAGGGGTGCAAACTGGAAATGGTCGCAGAACCGCAGCTTTCGTTACTCGCTTTTCGTATTGTGGGAGCAGATGATGAAGCCTGGGAAGAGGCCCGGGAAGAGGCTCTGAACAGGGAGCTGTTGTCCCGGATCAACGCTCACCGGCGAATCTACCTGACCAGCACAAGGCTGAAGGGCAAGTTCGTGATTCGGATCTGTGTCCTTTCCTTCCGGACCCACCTCGATCGCATGCGGGAGTGCCTGGAGATTGTATCCTCCGAAATCCGCTCCCTGGTTTCCAGGAGGGCCGAATCCAAGGGCTGATGCCACTCCGGCTGACCGGGTCCAAATTTGGCGGAAATCGCTCCCTGGCCGGGTAAAAAGCACTTACAAGAAAATACGACATTTAGTAAAATGCCGGATTCCGCCCGTCTTGCACTCTGCGCGGACCCAGTTGCCACAGACGCTTATTTCGTCTTTTCACCATGTTTGATTCGCTACAAAAAGGCCTGCAATCCGCATTCAAGTCGCTCCGCGGCAAGGGGAAGCTGACCGAAGCAAACATGCGCAGCGGCCTGGACATGGTCGAACAGGCAATGTTGGAAGCGGACGTCAGCTATGAAGTGGTTCAGGATTTCATGAAGCATGTCAGCGAACATGCTTTGGGTGAAAAAGTCCTGCTCTCCCTGAACCCGGACGAACAATTGATCGGTTTTGTCAACCAGCAGCTGATTGACATCCTTGGCCCGGTCGATAATTCCCTGCCCGCAGAAAAAGAAGTCAACGTCTACATGATGTGTGGTTTGCAGGGTTCAGGTAAAACGACGACCTGCGGAAAGCTGGCCACCCTGTTGAAACAGAATGGCATCACACCCTTGCTCTGCGCGGCAGACCTGCAGCGGCCTGCTGCAATCGACCAGCTGCACGTAATTGGTGATGAGCTGGGCGTGCCCGTTTATTCCGACCGGGAAAACAAGGATCCCGTACAGGTCTGTAACGCGGCCGTGAAAAAAGCCAAATCGGAAGGACACAAAGTCGTGATCCTTGACACCGCGGGTCGCCTGGCGATCGATGAAGAGTTGATGCAGCAACTCCAGAATATCGATCGCAAAGTGCACCCGGACCAGGTTTTCCTTGTCGTGGACGGGATGACCGGGCAGGACGCGGTCAACAGTGCCGCAGCGTTCAACGAAGCATTGGAGCTTAACGGCGTGATCATGACCAAGCTCGATGGAGACGCGCGCGGCGGTGCCCTGCTCTCTGTCAAGCATGTCACCGGCGTGCCCATCAAGTTCATTGGTACGGGTGAAAAATTTGACGCCCTGGAGCCTTTTCGTCCCGAAGGGATGGCCAGCCGGATCCTTGGCATGGGCGATATTGTCCAGGCGGTCGAAGAAGCCCAGAAGATTGTCAGTCGTGAAGAGCAGGAACGGTTGGAGCAACAACTCGCCAAAGGCGACTTTACGCTCGACGATTTTCGCAACCAGATGCAAAAATTCGCCAGCCCGGGCCTGATGACCAAAATGTTGGGTTTGCTTCCGGGGATGGGGCAGCTTCGCGACATGATGGGGAACGAAGACCAGACCGGCGAAATCCGCCGGATGGTTGGAATCATCGACTCGATGACTCCGGCAGAAAAGAAAAAACCGAAAATTATTGATCCCAGTCGGCGGAAGCGGATTGCCGAAGGTGCAGGGGTTCAGACCCAGCAGGTCAACGAACTGATCAAGCAGTTCGAAACCATGAAGCCAATGCTGACCGGAATGGCCGGCAAAGGTGCCAACGAGCGTATGGAAGCCTTTGAGAAAATGAAGGAACAGGCGCTTTCCGGTGGAAAAATGGGCCCACGCGAGAAAAAGAGCACTGGTGCGCGACTTTCCACCGCCGACAAGAAAAAAGCCCGTAAACAGCGGGAAAAAGACAGAAAAAAACGCCTACGTGACAAAAGAAGGTCAAAAGGTTAAAACAGTAGATTAGCTTTTTCGTAATAAGGACAAACCGTGTCAGTTAAAATCCGTCTGAAGAAACTTGGACGAAGGCATCGCCCTTTTTTCAGGGTCTGTGCCATGGATACGCGAACCCGTCGGGATGGTCGCGAAATCGAAGTGCTGGGAACCTATGACCCGATGGTCCCCGAGACAGATGCCCGGGCCGTTCTCAATGGTGAAAGAATCGACTATTGGTTGAGTGTCGGTGCCCAGGCGAGCCCAAAAGTGAGTACGCTGATCAAGAAGTATGGCACCAACGGGTCGCATCTCGAGGCTCAGAAAGCGGCTTTGGAAAAGCTGGGTGCCAAGCGGGCAGCGTCCATTTCGGCAGCTGTAACCGAAGCGGAACAGACAAAACTGGAAAAGCCTGCCGAGGAGCCGACTGAAACCGCGGAGGCGGCTGAAGGCGCTGAATCCGCCGAAGGCACTGAATCCACCGAAGTCCAGGCAGCCGCGGAGACCACGACAGAAACCGCTGATGCAGCGGTTGAAGCGGAAGCGAGTGAAGCTCCCGCAGAAGAAGCTCCCGCAGAAGAAGCACCTGCGGAAGAGAACACAGAAGAAAAAACCGACGAATAGAATCGCATGCGATTTGATGTCGTGACCCTTTTTCCGGAAATGTTCCCCGGTTACCTGGGTCAAAGTTTACTGAACAAGGCAATTGAACGCGGGCTGGTGAATGTCAACGTTCATGACTTGAGAGATTGGTCGGACAATAAGCACAATCGTGTGGATGACCGGCCTTACGGCGGCGGCCCCGGAATGGTCATCATGGTGGAGCCGGTCGTCAGGTGTGTGGAGTCCATTCTTTCCCGGAACCCCGGTGCGAGAACGATTCTGCTCACGCCGCAAGGAAAGAGACTGAACCAGCGCATGGTCGAAGAGATGGCTGGTTCCGACAGTTTCGTTTTTCTTTGCGGCCGGTACGAAGGGTTTGACCAGCGGGTTGTTGACCTGTTGAAACCTGAAGAAATATCGGTGGGAGATTATGTTCTCAATGGCGGTGAAGTCGCCTCGATGGTCATGATCGATTCGCTGATACGGATGGTGCCCGGAGTACTGGGTGACGAAAACAGCAGTATTCAGGATTCGTTTTCCTCCGGAAACCGAATGCTCGAATTCGCACAATACACCCGTCCCCGAGAATTTCGTGGGGCAAGTGTCCCGGAAATACTTCTTTCGGGAAACCACGAAGAAATTCGCCAATGGCGTCACAAGGAAACCATTAAACGAACCAAGGAACGTCGGTCAGATTTATTGAACGACGAAGATGTTGAAACCGGATAAGTGAAATGAGTCAACAGTTAATCGAAAAAATCGAACAGCAGAACATGGAAGATCTGCGCGAAAAGCAGCAGGAAGCCCTCAAGGACGACAAGAAGAAGTCCAAACCTGATCCGATCGGCACGCACGAGTTTGAAATTGGCGATACCGTGGACGTCCACACCCGGATTCTCGAAGGGGACAAGGAGCGGATTCAGGTCTTTACCGGTACCGTGATTGCTCGAAACGGCCGTGGAAACCGCGAGTTGTTCACGGTCCGCCGAATTGTGGCCGGTGAAGGTGTGGAGCGAAAGTTTCCTGTCAATTCGCCCAAGATCGCCAAAATTGTTGTCAAGCGTTCCAGTGTGGTCCGCCGAGCCAAGCTTTACTTCCTGCGGGACCGGGTTGGAAAAGCCGTCCGACTCAAGGAAAGACGCAAAAAATAGCGAAAACGATCGTATCCAAAGCTCGGCCCTGCCGAGCTTTTTTTATGTCCCGACCCGGTTAGCCTCCCAAACGATTGGGTGGCCAAGTCGTGCTGCCAGAAGCGGAGGCTGGTCTGAAACGGGAGAATGACCAGGCGGAAGGCAGGTGGTTTTAAAAGCCTGCCTCTGCTGAAGAACACGAAAAAAGAGTTGCAGGAGAATGTTTGGAATCCATCCAGGCTGGGTCACGCATGTGGAGTAAAATCCGAAAGACGTTTCGCTTTTTGCGGCCTCCTCAGAAAAGGTCATTGGGGGAACTTGGGGAGCGTGCCGCTGCGGAATTTCTCCGCCGGAAAAAGTACCGGGTGGTGGATCTCAACGTTCGGTTCCAGCAGGGAGAGATCGATATTGTTGCGGTTGACGGAAAGACAATTGTTTTCGTCGAAGTGAAAACCAGGAGCAGTACGCTCAAAGGTGAACCGTGGGAGGCGGTCGATCAGGCCAAACAGGAAAAGATTCTCAAGGCTGCAAGTATCTATCTGAACCGGGAAGGTCTTAACGGGCAGAAGACGCGGTTTGATATCGTTTCGGTTACCTGGAATGAACACGAGCGGTTACCGCAGATAGAGCACCTGGAGGATGCTTTTGACGAGACCGGATGAAACTGAAAAGACGATATTTCAAATTCTCGACCAGGATGCCAGATCCCGCCAGACCATGAGCCAGCCAGCCCAATCGATCCGTATTGCTGCCGGGGTTTTAAACCAGACAGCGCTCGATCTCTCCGGCAATTCGACCCGCATCGGCCAGTTGATCGAGCGGGCTCGTAACCAGGACGTCGCGGTCCTGTGCCTGCCGGAACTTTGTTTGACCGGCTATGGATGTGAGGACATGTTTCTCTCCGGCGGTTTCCTTGACGCGGCAATGGAGGAGCTGTTGCGGATCGAAAGCGGGACGAATGGAATAGCGGTCAGTGTTGGGATCCCGTTCCGGTTGGGTGAACACGTTTTCAACGGAGTGGCCCTGTTGGCCGATGGAGAGTTGCAGGGGATTGTCGCCAAGCAGAACCTGGCCCGGGACGGTTTGCACTATGAGCCGAGGTGGTTCACCCCCTGGCCCGAAGGCCGGGTTGGAGAGTTGCCGGTTTCCGGTCGTTCTGTCCCGGTTGGCGATTTGGTGTTCGACCTGGGACCGCTAAGAGTCGGTTTTGAAATCTGTGAAGATGCCTGGGTCGATGATCGACCGCTGAGCCGTTTGTTGAAACGGGGAACGAACCTGGTTTTGAACCCCAGTGCCAGTCATTTTGCCTTTGGAAAAAATGAAGTTCGCAAGCGGTTGATCAAGGATGCGGTGTCCAGGCAGTCGGTGGCCTATGTTTACGCCAATTTGCTCGGCAACGAGGCAGGGAGGGCCATCTACGACGGGGATGCTTACATCGCCAATCAGGTTGAGTGGGTGGAATCCGGTGGCAGGTTTTCCTTTGGCGAATCGGGCCTGACGAACAAAACGCTCCTGTTTCAACCAACGCAAATGCCGGAGGACCCCGGGCGGGTAGCCACCGGTTTCACTCCTCGTCAGGCTTCGACCAGCGATGAAAATACCCAGGCGATTCCTGGCTGGGAGACGTCCGGTTTCAAAAAGGAGGAGGAGTTCTCGCGGGCAGTTGCCCTCGGCCTGTTTGATTACATGCGCAGAAGCTGCTCGAGCGGCTTTGTAATTTCATTGAGTGGCGGAGCGGACTCTGCAGCGGTGGCTTGCCTGTGTCGCCTGATGTTCCAGTTTGCCGTTGCTGAAATCGGTTTGGACGGAATCGGGCAGCGGCTGTCCAGCTTTAATTCCATGACCGTGGCGGAATCTGTCAAGGAGCTTTGTCAGCGGCTGATCTGCACTGCCTACCAGTCAACGGAAAACAGCAGTCAGACGACGAGGGATGCAGCCCGAGCGGTAGCCGAAGGATGTGAATCGACCCATCACGAACTGGATATCGAATTTCTCGTTTCCGGATTCCGGGAACAGGTCGCATCGGCCATCGGTCGGGAATTGACATGGGAAAAAGATGATATAGCGCTGCAGAACATCCAGGCACGTACCCGTTCGCCCGGCATCTGGATGTTCGCCAACCTTCGCAATGCGTTGTTGCTTTCCACCAGTAACCGGAGCGAAGCGGCTGTCGGCTATGCCACCATGGATGGTGATACGAGTGGGGGGCTGGCGCCGATTTCCGGAATTGACAAGGCTTTTCTCCGCCACTGGCTGGTGTGGTTGGAAACCCGGGGGCCCCAGGGTGTGGGGGCGTTTCCCTTCCTGGAACAGGTCAATCAACAGCAACCGACGGCTGAGTTGCGGCCGGCGGATAAAAAACAAACGGATGAAGAAGACCTGATGCCCTATCCGGTGCTTGATTTTATTGAGCGGGCGGCTGTACGGGACAAGTTGCTTCCGACCGAGATTTTGCCCCTTTTGACCGCGGAGTTCGATGGCGTTGAACGCAAGCAGGCGGTTTTCTGGATCAGGCGTTTTTTCAGGCTTTGGTGCCGAAATCAATGGAAAAGGGAGAGATACGCCCCCGGCTTTCATCTCGATGATGAAAGCCTGGATCCGAAAACGTGGTGTCGTTTTCCGATTCTTTCCGGCGGATTCGAAGATGATTTGAATGCCCTTTGATCCAACCCGGCCTGCCATACAGCCGGATCGCCGATAGCGGTTGGAAACTCGAGGATCCAGCCGGCAGCAAATGGAAGTCGCGGGCCATCGGTGAACGAACCTTGCCGCTTTGTTTCCGTGGCTTCAAAGCTCCTCGACAGCCTCGCGGATGGCATTGACCTCGGCGATGCGGCCGAAAGCCTGGTAACGGATTTCGGAAGTGTCAACGCCGAGAAATTCGGCGAGCTGGTAGGCCAACTTGAGGTCCTGCACCCCGTGAAACTGGTTGACCTGGTTTTGGTCCACATAAAGCGTTTCAAGATCGGTCGTGAAGCCGGATTCCGTGGCGTCGCTCAGTCGTGTGATCCACTCCTCGGGGACGCCTTCCTGGCGGCAGGTTTCGACGGACCAGATTTCGTTTCCCCGGCACCTGGAGAGGAGGTTCAATGCCTTAAGGCGTGACAGCATGTTCTGTTCCCCGCATTTCAAACAGTGCTCGAAACCCTCCTTGGGTTTCGACGAATTGATCCAGTCGTTCACAGCATTCCAGCATACTGCGGATCCTCTGTCCAACCTGTTCCGTATCTTCCTTCAGTTTTGCATGCTGGTCGGACTTGAGGCGATTGCCACAAAACTTGCGGAGAACCTGGTGGGAACCGATCCGAAAATTCCACATCGCTTCGCTGATCGGGAGTTTTTCCCCGGGGCCGAGTTCCAGCTCTCCATCGCGGTAAGCCGGTTTCTGAAACATTGGAATCCGGGATGCGGTACCCGGGCCGCTGATCGGAATGGGCCCCGATTCTCCATTTTCCGGAAGGGGTCCTGTTTCACTGCAGGACTGGGTTCGTCGAATGGAACCACCGATGGCGGCAAAGTCGCTGGCAATCTGAAATGTACTGGGGATAAAAACGCGTGGAAAATCTGTAGACAACAGCGGGCCAAACCGGGTTCGGTACTGGTGGGAATGAAAAAGAGCGATCAGCAGGTCGTAGACCATCAAGGGGTCGATCGACTGGATTCCCCAACTTGAACGGAGGCTGTCCAGGAAATGATCTGACAGGTTGCAGACCGGCCCGGAATCCTGTGGGACCCAGAGGGGAAAACAGTATTCATTACCCCGGTTGTCGCTTCGCAGGATACCGTCCATCGGCAGGCTACTGCTGGACCAGAAATAGCTGTAGTGGAGGCCAGGAGGTGCCTGTTTCCGGGCAACCAGGCAGTAATTGCCCGGTAATTTCATGGCGTCCGCGAGGCCAGAACGGGGCCAGTCAATCATCAGCGGACTCCAGAGCACATAGCGCCGATCAAAAGGCCGGTAATCGCAGGATTGGATCATTTCCTGCCAGGGAAGTTTTCTCAGTTGGTAACGCGCCTCCCCAAGTTTCCAGCCGCGGGAATCACCTGGCGGATATCTTTTTGACCGGGGCCGGGGAAAAAAAGCCTTGCGTACCTGGTCATCCGTTTTTTCGGGGTCAAGGAATGAGTGGATCTTGTCGATCAATTTCTCTCTTGAAGAGTCGATTACCAGGTGGTCACGAGCCGTTACCGGAGCGGACCATTTTTGAAGGAAGATTTCCTCGATGGACCACCCTCGCTGGTAGGCCGACAGGAGTGCACTCGGGACGATGAAGTCGAATCGATAGGCGGGTGGGACGGCTTCCACTTTCCGGCGGTTTGTACGGAAGGATTCCTTCCGGGGGGCCTGCTGTTCACACCAGCGTTTTTTATCTTCCGCGGATCCTCGCAATTGGTGATATACCCGCTTTTCCTTGGCAACAGGAGATCGTGTGGCAACGAGGGTCGCGATGCCGGTTTCTATCCGGAAGAGGTTTTCATCTCCGGCTTCCCGCTCATTCCTCAGGTCGCCACCGAAATCGGCAATTTCCATTACCGGGAATGCCTTGAGCAGCTGGAATCGCATGCCTCGAAAGGAAAGGTTCGATAGAAAGCCGGCATTCAGCACCATTGCCAGGCAGCCCTGCGGCTGACGTTGGGTAAGCCATTGGGCATAGCGAACAAACTGGACGTACAGGTCGTGTAGCCAGGACTTGCGTTGACCGACCGGCTCCCCGTTGACTTCGTAATAACTGACCCGTCCTGCAGCGCCCTCCCCCTCACCGTGGAGCAGCTTTTTGATCCAGGCCCCGGTCGGTTGGGTGAGAGATCCAAAAGGAGGGTTTCCGAGGACCAGTTGGGTGGGCTCTTCCCGCAGAAGCTGGCGGACGGTTACCGTCGACGGGTCGGTACCGATCTGGTCGTAAATGGATCCCGGTTCCGCCGTCAGTGTGTTGGCCACGAGGAAACGGGGGAGCTCGGGCCGATCCAGTGGAACCTGCTCCTTTGTTAACAGGCTCAGCAGCCGGTATTGGGCAACGACCATCGCGGCGGGTGAAAGGTCAACGCAGGTCAGGTGGCTGAGGATCCTGGCAACCTGCCCGGGGTCCTTGCGTTCAAGCAGAATCCTGGAAAATTCCGAAGAGAAAATGCCGGTTCCTGCCGATGGCTCGAGTATCTGTGCCTCGCCAGGCTCCCAACCGGACTCGTCCATCTGCTGCAAAGCAGTTTGGATCACGCTTCGGGCCAGCGGCCGGGGTGTGTAAAAGACTCCCAGTTCTTTTCTTCCTTGTGTCAGCTGGATCAGTTCCATCAGGATGGAAGCGGAATCGTCCGGGTATCGTGTTTCAGGTAGCAGCCTGTCGCACGCCTGGATGAGCTGTGGTTCTTGATCTATCAGCCGGCAAACGAACTGAAAAACGGGGTCTCCCAACGGCGCCAGTTCCATCATGCGGGTGAGCGTGTCCCGGTTTTTCATCCGCACGAGGGTGGAAATCGCCAGCTGGATTTCCCGGGCGTTTCCTTCGTCCAATGCGGGAAGGCGTGCTTTGAATTCTTGATGGAGTTCCGACCAGCGGAGCTTAAAATCAGTTGGCGGCATCGGAAGAATCAGAAGATTTCATGGAGAACCCTGCCTGTCGAAACCGGAAAGGGGCGTTTCAATCGATCCCGGATCTCGGTCTGGGGGTCCACACCCAGGTGCCGCCACATTGTGGCCAGGACATCGGCGGGGGTGACCCCGTTTTCGATGACCTCAGCTCCCTTGTTATCGGTCCGGCCATGAACGATTCCGCCCCGCACCTGGCCACCTGCGATCGCCAGGGAATAGGCGTTCGGCCAGTGGTCGCGGCCAGCTGTCTTGTTGATCACTGGTGTCCTGCCGAATTCTCCAGTGTTGATGACCAACGTTTTTTCCTGCATCCCCCGTTCTTTCAGATCAGCCACCAGTGCGGCAAATCCCCGGTCCATGGTGGGAACCAGTTGCAGGTAGCGGTTCTGGAGGTTGCCGTGGGTATCCCACTGTTGATTGAACGCGTTGTAGGAAACAAACTGCACACCTGCTTCCACCAGGCGGCGGGCCATCAGCAAGCTTTGTCCAAAACGGTTCCGGCCGTACGCCTCGCGAGTCGCGTTTTTTTCCGTTGTCAGTTGAAGTGCCTTCCTGATCCGCCCGTCGGTCACCAGGTCGTAGGCGCTCTGCAGCAATCCGTCCTGCCTGTCCCGCATGTTCTTTTCGATCAGTCTGGCTGACGAATCGAGCTGTTCCCGGAGGCTGAGTCGACGGTGGAATCGTTCCGCCGTCATGCCACCAGCCAGGTCAAGAGAAAGCGGATTGTAGTTTGCCGAATTGGGATCGCCCTTGATCAGGAAGGGATCGTGCACGCTTCCCAGGAATCCTGAATACTGCCCCGGCATCCGGTTGGAGGGGCCCGGGATACTGAGCCAGTTAGGCAGGGAGATGCTGCGGGGAACCCGGGGTGTGCGGGTTTCAAAGAGGTTCAGGATGGCACCCGGTCCCGGGAAGTCGTCAGCATCCGCTTCCCGGTCCATGTTTGGCTGGTTATCCGAGCCGGTGAGCGTGATGTAGGTTCCCGCAATATGATTGTTGAAATTGTGATGGACACCGCGGAGGATCGCCAATTCCCCCGTGATGCTGGAGGTTTCTTTCATCAGTTCTCCCAGCCGGACTCCAGCACACCGGGTGCCCACTGTCTGAAAAGGGCCACGGACCTCGGCGGATGCCTGCGGTTTGGGATCCCACAGATCCAGTTGGCTGGGGCCACCCTGGAGCAGGATGAATATGCAGCTGTTGGATGATGTGGGGCATTGTCGGGGAGATTCTGGCCGGATGGTCGATCCGGATGCCAAATCCGGTTTCCCAAGGATGGAAAGGGCGCCTACTTTCAGGC
Source organism: Planctomycetota bacterium (assembly GCA_036336715.1). Classification (GTDB taxonomy): domain Bacteria; phylum Planctomycetota; class Planctomycetia; order Pirellulales; family Pirellulaceae; genus JABAAE01. The sequence continues at coordinate 11,315 of JAYZFP010000207.1, read as the reverse complement.
AGACCCGTCGGTTGATCACTGACCACCCAATTTGCGAAAAAGCCATACCGGCACCCTGTACCAAATGGAAAGATCCATCCAAAATAAATCGAGCATCACTGGCTGTTATATGCGGAAGCTGACCGGAAGTCCATCTGGATCCGGTGGTCGGCACGCCAGGTGGTTGCCGCCAGGGGTGCTCAATAGAGAGGGAGTTTCCATGCAGACAACGAAGGTTGAAATCGTCGATTCACATACCGGTGGTGAACCGACCCGGGTGGTCGTCGCGGGGGGGCCCTCCCTGGGTGAGGGACCGCTTTCGGCGCGTAAGGAACGCTTTCGCCGGCAGCATGATGATTTTCGCTCGACACTCATGAGGGAACCCCGTGGGAATGAGGTGATTGTGGGGGCCCTGTTGTGCGAACCTCATGAACCCGGTTGTGACGTGGGGGTCATTTACTTTAACAACGTCGGTTATATCGGAATGTGTGGTCACGGGACGATTGGACTGGTGACGACACTGCATGATCTTGAGAGGGTGGAACCCGGGTTGGTGCGAATTGATACTCCCGTTGGTCCGATCGAGGCAGAATTGCACAGGGATCGGTCTGTGAGCGTGACCAATGTGATCAGCTACCGTTTCCGTGCCGATGTGGCACTCGAGGTGGAGGGTTATGGCAGCGTGACCGGAGATATTGCCTGGGGAGGCAACTGGTTTTTCCTGGTCAAGGATTGTCCGCTGGACATACTGCCGGAGAACATCCCCACCCTGAGAGCTTATTGCCAGGCGATCCGCAATCATCTCGATGCGGAACAGATTGGTGGGGAAAACGGAGGGCAGATCGATCACATTGAGTTGTATGGCCCACCCACGGTCGCCGGTGCTGACTCGAAGAACTTTGTACTCTGTCCGGGGGGAGAGTTTGACCGCTCTCCCTGCGGTACGGGAACCAGTGCCAAGATCGCCTGCCTGTTCGCAGACGGCAAACTGAAAGCGGGACAGTTGTTTCGGCAGGAGAGTATTATTGGCAGTGTTTTCGAGGCCTCCTTTGAAGTTGTCGGTGACAGGGAAATCATCCCCACGATCCGCGGTCGGGCACACATCCATTCCGTGGCCACGTTGAGAATGGAAAGGGAGGATCCTTTTCGCCTGGGAATTGAAATATGAAACAGGAAAAGCATATCTGTATCGTCGGCGGCGGGATCGTTGGAGCCTGTGCAGCCTATTTCCTCAATCGATCGGGATTTCGCGTCACGATCGTGGAAGCGGACCGTTTCGGTTACGGTTGCTCGCGTGGTAACTGTGGGTATGTCTCTCCCAGTCATGTGCTTCCGATTGCCGTTCCCGGAATTGTCGGGAATACAATGAAGTCCATGCTGAGTCGAAAATCCCCTTTTTACATCAAGCCGCGCGTTGACCTGGCGCTCTGGAGATGGCTGTTCAAATTCTGGCGGAGGTGCAACAGGGGGGACATGCTCGCCTCGGCCCGTGTCAAGCACGCCCTGTTGCAATCATCGTTCAGCCTGTACGAAAAATTCATGGACGAAGAGCAGGTGCAGTGCGATTGGGAACATCGGGGATTGCTGTTTGTTTACCGGGATGAAGAGCATTTCGAGCATTACGGGGATACCAACCGGATGATCGAAAAGGAATTCGGTGTTTCGGCCAAGCCTCTCCCCTCGCGAGAATTGGTCGAATTCGAACCGGCCATCAAGCCCGAGATAGCCGGTGCCTGGCTTTATGAGTGTGACGCCCACTTGCGATCTGACCTGCTGATGGCCTCTTTTGCCGAGTTGCTCAAGAGCCGGGGGGTAGAGATTCTTGAGCAGACACGATTCGAGGAGATGGTTGCCAGGACGGGAGACGGTAAAGGGGTTGGTGGAGGCCGAGCGTCGGCCGCAAAAACCTCGAGAGGGATAATCGAAGCGGATGAATTTGTGCTGGCGACCGGCGCCTGGACTCCCAAGCTGGCCAGGGAAATAGGCTGCAGCGTTCCGATTCAGCCGGGCAAGGGTTATTCAATTACCATGCCCCGCCCTGCCCTCTGTCCCAAAATCCCGATGATCTTTGAGCAACATCGGGTGGCAATTACTCCGTTTGAATCCGGGTACCGCATTGGTTCTACCATGGAGCTTGCCGGTTACGACTCTTCGATCAATCGGGCGCGGCTCGATTTGCTGAGGGAGTCCTCGGAGCTGTACCTGCAAGACCCGCACTGTGACCCGGTGGAAATGGAGTGGTTTGGCTGGCGACCCCTGACCTATGACGATTTGCCAATCATTGATCGTACCCCCCGCTGGAACAACGTGCTGGTAGCAGCCGGGCACGGCATGCTGGGACTTTCCATGGGGATGGTGAGTGGGAAAATGATAGACGAGATGATGCGGGGCGAAAAAACCCATATTGATCGGAATTGGGTTTCCTTCAATCGCCTGGCGTAAAATCCGGGACGGATGGACTCCCGGTTCGGAAAGCCAGGCATTCCATCATCCGGATTCCCTCACGATTTCGATCAGATCCTCTACCCTGGGCCGATCGAGTGGAGTGCGGCAGGCGTGGTGAAAACGAATGAAACCCTGCGGATCGGTCAGGACATCGCCTCCCAGTTGGCTCAAATCTTTTCCGGGGCGTCCTGGCCGTGTTCCGGTCAGAATCAGGTAGAGGTACCTGGCAAGGGCAACCGGATTGTAGAGCGTCCACGCGTCTGCCTTGCCCATGCCGTACTGTTGGTACAGGCCAGCGTTTTCATCGAGGAGCAAAGGCCATTCGACCCCGGTGCCGGAGGAGTAGGTGCGAGCCATGGAGGGACTGTCAAAGGTAATCAGCCGAACCACGATTCCGAGTGATTTCAGCGTGGGTTCCCGGTCGCGCAACTGCGCCACATGTTTGCGACAGGGAGGTCAGCCCAGGTGGCGGTGGAAAACCAGCAATTGCCAGTTGCCAAAAAAATCTTCGAGGCGGTGCTTTTTCCCCTCGCTGTCCGGGAGTTCGAAAGGGATTGCTTTTTGTGAGGGCAATGCCATGAAAAATTTCCAATCTGGAGGGCGTTAAAATGAATGGGAGCTGCAACGAGCGTCGTCGCTAATCGAAGCGTTGGTGAAACGGATCCCGGGAAGACCAGAAGGACAGGCTTCGGAAGCAGTTGCCTTTCGAGCCGGTTTTTCACCCGTATGTGCCATGAACGCTTTCAGGAAAAAGTTGGTAACTGTCAAAGGTACAAAAAAGTCTCTTGCCGGAGATTTTGGTCTGCCGGATTTCCGCGATGTCTACACAGGTCAAAAATCCAAAAGGCGATCTTTCGCTGTGCCCGCGAACCAGCAAGGCTGGCTGATTACCGGTTGCGGGGTACCCGGCCGGGAAGTTGACCCGTCCGATTGAATCCATTGGGATGACCCGCCCGGCAAAAGAGTGGCAGTCCATTCCCGGGAGATGGAATGGGAATGGGCTTTCAGGCCGTTTCCTCCACGTCCCCGGTTGACCATTGGCCATCAATCATCCGCCAGGTGTCCCGGGAGGGAGAGGCATCTCGCAGCAAGGGGGGCAACCGGTCCTGGCGAACATTGTCGAAACATTGCAGCATCGCAAAGCGGCGGATGGTCCCCGGGATGCCGACGGCAGAATGACCGGGATGCCCTGTTGCCGGGAACGGGCCACCATGGTTCATTGCGGAAGAGACTGCCACGCCAGTCGGCATCTTGTCGTTCAGAAGTCGACCAACCTTTTGTGAAAGGTGCGGAGCGATGCGGTGGTAGAGTTCATCATCCTTTCCGCCGTTGTCCGAGTAGATGCACCCGGTCAGGTTGCCCTCCAGGGCATCAATCGCAGCGACAAGCTGTTCCCCGCTGGAATAGGTTACCAGGAGTGCCGCATTGCCGAAGGCCTCGGTTTGCATCTGTTCCGGTTTGGCGATAAAGTCCTGCACCCCAACTGCCAACAAGGCATTGTTGCAACTGAATTTTTCCGGGTCAGATGTGACCGCAGAGGTAAGGCGGGTGGCGCCCTCGGATTCGAGGAAGAGGAGGCTTTCGTTTAACGCCTTTTCGGTTCCTTCTGAGAGCAGGGTCCCCGCTGGAGTGTTATCGAATTTTTCCCTGACACCCTGGGAAAAACTGGCTCCGTTTTCATCGTCGGGAATGAAAATCACACCCGGGTTGGTGCAAAACTGGCCGGTTCCCATCAGGCTGCTGCCAACGAACTCATCGACCAGGGCTTGCCCCCTTTCTTCCAACGCTCCCGGAAGCATGACAACCGGATTCACACTGGAGAGTTCGAGGTAAATCGGTTTGCCGGCAGCATCTGCGGCCCGTTTGAGTTTCAGGCCGGCCCCCCGGCTTCCCGTATAGCCGGTTCCACCGATTCGTGGATCGGAAACCAGCCGCTCACCATCCGCATGACTGGTGCGGTAAATGAGTTGAACGATGGCGGGAGGGACGTTCGATTTTTCGGCAGCCACGGCGGCGGCTTCGGCAAAAATTCGGGTGGTTCCGGGGTGAGAGGAATTGGCCTTGCCAATCACGGGGTTTCCAGCGGCGATCGCCGCAGCAAAGTCACCACCGGATACGGATCCGAATGCAAACGGAAAGTTGTTGGGGCCAAAAACAACGACCGGTCCGAGGCCGGCATAAACCGAACGAATGTTGGCCTGGGTGTCAAGTGTTGGCAGGGCCCATGATCCGTTGGCAGCTGCAGTGGCAGCGAGCCGGAGCTGGTTGGTCGTCCTGGGGAGCTCCACGTCGGCGAGCCGGGGGGAGCGGGCCAACCCGGTTTCGGTGAACGCCATTTCGACAAGCCCTTCGGCCCGGAGTTCGATTTCGGCAGCGAATGTTTCCAGGAACAGGGAAATTGATGAACGGTCCATGGATCGAAGCTGGCAAAACGCATCGCTGGCAGCCTCGAGCGCCGCGTCGCAATCCTCCCAGCTGCTGACCGGGTAGGTCTCCGGCAACTGCTGACGGGTGTTGGGGTTAAACGCTGAAAAGGAACCGGTGGATTGGGCATCCCGCCATTGGCCGTTTATCAGTACTGGTTGCATGTTTTTGTTTTTCTGAATGAGAAACTGTGAAATTTGAAAGCAATTGGATCGGACCAGCCTGGGCCCGGGTGCTGCCAGATCCCGCTGGTGATTCCAGGGGGAACGCGACTCAGACCTTGTGGAAAAAATCCGTGATCCCGGCCACAGGCTTGTGCCTGACTGTTTCAGCCCTGGATGACCGTGTTGGAAAGCAGGCCAATTCCTGCGACCTCGATTTGCATCAGGTCACCCGGTTGAAGTGTGAAGTCGGAATCGGGCACGATGCCTGTGCCTGTCAGCAACATGGCTCCATGGGGAAAGGAATTGTCACGACCCAACCACTCCAACAGGTCGTCGAATTCCCGGGCCATCTGGGAAGCATCCGTGTGACCGGTAAAGACCTCTTTTTCATTGCGTAGGATTCTCAGGTCAATCGAAATTTCAGCCTTGGCCGGCATGTTCGCTACCGGGGTGATGGCCGGACCCAGTCCGCAACATTCGTCATACATCTTGGCCTGAGGAAGGTAGAGCGGGTTGTCCCCTTCGATATCCCGGGAGCTCATGTCATTTCCGATAGTGAAGCCGACAAATTCCTTGCGGGAGTTGATCACCAGGGTGAGCTCAGGTTCCGGGACGTTCCAGCCGGAGTCGCTGCGAATCCTCAAGCCACCTTCGGGGCCGACCACCCGGTGGGGTGTGGCCTTGAAAAATATTTCCGGTCGTGGTGAGACGTAAACCCGGTCGTAACAACTGGCGGCAGTTTCCGACTCCTCCATGCGGGCCGATTTACTGCGGATGTAGGTTACTCCCGCTGCCCAAACCTCCTGATGGTCGAGGGGAGCGAGCAGCTGGACCTCACTCGGGTTCACCGCATTTCCGGTCTCAATCGTCCGGGACATTTTTGCCACAAGGTCATTTGATTCGAGGAAATCCGAGATGGGAGTGGCAGATGGTTCTGAGAGGTGAATCGTTCCATCGGTCAGCACCCCCGCACGGGTTTCTGATTGATGATTGACTTTGACGAGTTGCATGTTGGTGATGCCGCTGCTGCGGTTTTTCCATAAAAAACGGGTGCATTCATGTGCTCGTCATGTTAACACGTGTGGGGGAGTGGACGAAAGGAGGAACGGCAAAAAGAAAGCCGCCATGCAAATGCATGACGGCCGGATGAAAGTCGGCGTCCCCGGGGTGGGTACTCCGTTCGGAAATTAGGCGTTCCGGTGAAGTTGGAGGGAGGTTCCTGTGATGAAAAATTCACCCCGGTTTTTCTGTTTGCCCCACTGTTCCGATTGGATTTCCATGTCGGTATCGGCGACACCCATCGGGATACCGGCCAGTTGACTGTTGACCCCTTTGAGAACCTCGGTCCGGTTGTCTGAAAAATCAACTTTTGCAATCAGCAGATCGTTGGTTTCAGGTGTGAAGGCGATGTACTTTTGGTTGTTGTCAAAATGCCATGTTCCATCGATCAGCTTGACCGCGATCAGGTGGTCGGCATTCTGCTTCAAAATTCGGCTGGAAGCGAATCGGTCATGGACACTTTGCCGGCTGAACATCAGAAATCCGTCCCCGCTCGCATGGTCGCGTGCCGCGACGCCCCTGCCGAGTCTGCCGAGGGCGACTTCACCATCCTGCCACGAATCTTCAACGGACACCGACCAGTCTATCAGGCGAATGTCCTCTCCGTCAGTCGCCTGGACCAGCAGCTGAAAACGGTTTTGTTGTTCAAAATCAAGTTCCCGGTTCAGCAGCAATTGACCCGCGGTATCCACTTGAAAGTGTTGGTTTGGATCGCCCTGGATTACCGAAAACTCCAGCGGACGATTGCCCGAAAAGTCGATCTGTCCAAGTTGGCTCCCCGTGGGTGTCACTTCGGAAACGGCGATTGGTGAAACGTCCACTTCGAACTGCGGACGACTTGGTTGGTGGAGTCTGATGTGAGACCCACTGAGACCGAATTCACCCGGGTTCCAGCGGTTGTTCCAACTTTCGGGTGTGATGAACAAGTCGCCCCCGGCATACCCCAGTTGAATATCGTGGTAGACGGCATCTTGCCCATCCAGCATCTGGACCCGGTTCTGGGTGAAGTCGACTCGGGAGACGAGCACATCGGTGGCATGGGGCTGGAAAGGGACATACCGTTGATTGGTGTCGTATTGCCATTCTCCCTCGTGATGGCGGACGGTCACAAAATGGTCCGCATTGCGAGGATGAATTTTCCGGGCCTGGAATCGATCATGGACGTTTTCCTGGCTGTAGAGGATAAAGCCCTCACCCCTGGCGCGATCCTGGCCCACCACGCCGCGACCGAGATTGCCCAGTTGTACTTCCGCACCCGGTTCGCCAACAAGGATGTTGAACCGGAGTCGGTTGTTCTGCTCATCGCCTTCCTGCCAGGTTTGTTCCGGATCAACCGTAAATTCGACCCGGTAACTGCCAGCCCGTTCAGGAATCCACCGTTCGGTGAACTGGTCACCGTTTTCGGTCGGGAAAAGAAATTCCCCGCTCACTGGCTGGTCCTGGTCAGCATTTCCAGCGAGCACACCCACCCAATGGGGTCGGCTTTCTTCTTCAAAGTAGATGTCGACTTCGGCGTAGTTGTGGTAGCGCCCTTCACCGAGGTTGAGCCAGCTGCCCATGATTTCAACCTGGTCTCCGACCGAAACCGTTTGGGACATTACCTGGAAAATGTCGTGTCCAAAGGAAAAATCAGGCTGCCCAACTTCCAGTAAAATTGAGGCGGTTGCCTCGCGGCTGGATTGGTTGCCAAAATAATGAACCACACTCAGTGTCAGACGGTCCCAACCGCTTTCCACGGTCCAACCCTCTGACAGCCCACCCTGAACGACCTTACCTGTGGCCACCGCCGCATTTGATTCACGACTCGAGAAGCGGCCATCCGAGTAATCGATCTGACTCCGCTGGTCGGTGGAATCCAGCTTGTGGAGGTAACCTTCCACTGCGAAGACACCTTCGGTCGATTGAAGACCCTGACCCACCGAAAGATCGAGTGAGACGACTTCCAGGGAATCACCCTGGTTGAGACTCAGGCGGGCATCGGTCGCATCGACGTATTTTTCTCCGCCGTTGACCTTGAGATGGATGCCCTGGACGGCAACCGGTTCAGCCGGAAGGTCCTCTTCTACCACCAGGCAGGGATACTGCGGAAGAAGTGGGTTCTCAAAACCGGCCGCCGTCAGTAACTGGCGTTTTTCCAATGTCTCAAATTGGGACGCGAATTTGGGACGGTGGTTCGGTTCGGATTCAGCTTGAAAACTCTTGGGGAACAAACGGCGCAGGGCTCCACGCAGAAAATGGCACAGGGAGCCACGGGTGCAGTGACGTGGCATGGAAATTCTCAGACAGCAGTGACGTGGGCAGGTTGCCAAAAAGCAACGCTGGGCAAATTAACCGGAAGACGCCCGACAAGCGGGACATCTTCCGGTTTCTGCCCGCATCAAACCTGTGATACTTTCTGCCTTCTGTCAAGAAAAAAGCGTGAATCCAATAAAAGATTGGCCATTTTTTTATTTTTGTTCTGATCCGTTGGTGGAATTTTTTTGGACGTTTTTGCCGTGAAAATTTGACAAGGGAACGTTTGTAGGGGCCGCCTGGCAGTTCACTGACTTCAAAACAGCCGACCCTGTTTTGATTGCATGGACGATGCCAGATGGTAAATTGGCGGGGCACCCGATGAGTGGCCGGGGGCGGATTCATTTCCTGGTGCTGGATGAAGTTTCAAAAAGGGTTGAAAGGAATTTCCATGTCGACAGTTCAATCCACGCTTCCGCTCCTTGGCGAAGTTCAGGAGTTTCTCTCAGGTGGGCCTTTGAAAGCAATCGTTGGGGGAAGGGAAATTGAGTCATCCGATCAGTCGAGGATGAAGACGATTGATCCCGGTTCGGGAGAATTCCTCGCGGAGTTTTTTAGCCTGCAACCTGCGGATATTGACGCTGCGGTTGACGCTGCGGAGGAGGCATTCCTGAACAGCGGTTGGGCGCAACTTCCGGTGAATGAGCGGTCGGCCCTGCTTCATCGTCTGGCCGACCTGATGGAACAGAAAAAAGCAGTCCTGGCGCAGTTGGAATCCATTGACTGTGGGAAGGTTCATGGTCAGGCACTGGGGGACATCGAAGGGTGCATTGCGACTTTCCGGAATTTTGCTGATGCTGCCGTTACCATCCAGCCCCAGACCGAGTTGGCGATCAGGAATCACGAGGCTCGTGTTGTGCGGCATCCATGGGGTCCCTGTGGTTTTATCATTCCCTGGAATTTCCCCATGATTCTGCTCGGTTGGGGATTGGCACCGGCGCTCGCTGCAGGAAATACGGTCGTTCTCAAGCCGGCAGAGGATACGCCTCTTTCTTCTGTTTATTTTGCACGACTTGCAAAGCAGGCGGGCATCCCGGATGGGGTGATCAATGTCGTTCCCGGTACCGGAGAGGTTGCCGGTGCGGCCCTGTCCCAGAACAGCCGATTGCAACGGATGTCCTTTACCGGATCGCCCGAGGTGGGGCAGCTCGTTGCCGAGGCCTGTGGACGAAACCTGACCCCCGTCAAACTGGAACTGGGAGGCAAGGGAGCGGCGGTCATTTTTGAAGACGTGGATGTCGCAGATACCGCTTCCAAGCTGGTAAATGCGATCACCTTTCATACGGGACAGGTTTGTTGTGACGCCACCCGCTGGCTGGTTCACCAGGATGTCTACGAGCAGTTTGTAGAAGAATGTGTGGTTCAATTGAAAAAAGTTCGCATTGGACACGAACTGGAGAAGTCAACCCAGATGGGGCCGGTCATGAACCAGGTGCAACAGGATCGGATCCTGGGGTATCTGCAAAAAGGAGTTGCCGAGGGCGCCGATTTGCTGCTCGAAGGAGGTGTGGCTGAGGTGCCTGGGCGAAACGGTTTCTACGTCAAGCCTGCATTGTTGGCCGGGTCTCTTGACAATGTTTCCGCCAGGGAGGAAATATTCGGACCGGTGGCGTATCTGACGACTTTTCATGATGAAGGTCAGGCGATCCAATTGGCCAATCAGACCGACTACGGTCTGGCCAACAGTGTCTGGTCATCCGATCTGGCAAGGTGTAACAGGGTGGCAGAATCGATGGTTGTGGCCAACAGCTGGATCAACGCCCACAATGTGTTCGAGTTCGGAATTCCCTACGCGGGCGTGAAAAAGAGCGGCATGGGGGGTGGGGTCAACTGTTTGCAGACTTTGTTGGACTATTACCGTGACCAGTCGGTCGTGCGGCCTCTTTGCTGATTGAGGAACCGGCCTTAAGCGGGAATTCGTACCGAAGGTGAACCGGTAAACCAAGCGGACCCGATCTGCCGCATAGAGCCCTCATGCATCGATTTCAGTCATTCGTTCCTTACGGCTCTTTGTCTTCAGTCTCGCCTGATGAAGTTGCTGAAAGGATCGGCAAAGGACGGCTCGGTTGCTGGCGACAAAGTAGTTGGCGAAAAATGCAGCTGTCGAAAAATGCAGCAACGGGTACGCCGATTGGGATTTCCATCAAAAAAATACTTAACGACCGAGTTCCACGGATCGTTCTGTTGCGGCGACCACCGCGTTGATGGCTGCCGATCGAAAGCCGCCCTCTTCGAGTGCTCTGAGACCGGCAATCGTGGTCCCCCCCGGTGAGGCGACACGGTCCTTGAGCACGCCAGGGTGTTCTGCCGTTTCGAGAACCATCTGGCCAGCCCCCATCACCGTCTGGGCAGCCAACTTGATTGCGATGTCGCGGGGGATCCCAGCGCAAACCGCACCATCGCTGAGTGCCTCGATGAATTGAAAAACATAAGCGGGTCCCGAGCCGGAAATCCCGGTTACCGCGTCGATCAACCGTTCGGGTAATTCAAAGGCTATACCGACGCAGTGGAAAAGGTCGAGCACCTGTTCAACGGTCTCCCTTTCAACGGCTGTTTCTCCAGCGATTCCCGTGGCACCCTTTCCGATCAGGCAGGGGGTGTTGGGCATGGTTCGAATGACCCGCTGGGTACCCAGTTGATCGACCAGCCACTTCAGCGGCACCCCGCCCATCACGGAAACGATGGTTCGTCCAGAAGCCTGTTGGAGCGCGTTTTTGAGGTCGCCGGTCAGGCTGGCAACAATCTGGGGTTTGACCGCCAGGAATACCAGGTCACTTTTTTCCACGACCTGAGCGTTGGATTCTGCCGGCTGTCCACCGGTCCGGGTACAGAATCGGTCAAGGGCATCGCTGGAGGTGTCAAAGCCGCAAATCTGGTCCGGTTCGACCTTGCCGGCCCGTGAAAAGCCGGATGCCAATGCTGTGGCCATCTGGCCGGTGCCAATAAATCCGA
>JAYZFP010000206.1:0-4757 GCA_036336715.1 Planctomycetota bacterium | reverse complement strand
GACACGGAAGATCGCCAAGCGATCACTCCCCTGTCCTGCCGAAACGAGAAACTTATTGTCGGGTGAGAGGCTGAATTGGCGCGGAGTTTTTTCGGTCTTGAAAATTCCTTTCCGCACGAGCTCATCGTTTTTGAGGAGTTGGAACAGGGCGATCGAATCGTGGCCGCGGTTGGCACCATAAAGGAACCTGCCGTCTTTCGAGATTTCCAGGTCGGCGCAGGCATTGGGCAGGTCGAAATCGGTTGGCAAGGTGGAAACCGTCTGTAGCGGCTGGAGCGTTCCCCTTTTTGGGTCCATTCGCAGTAAGGTCACGCTTGACCCCTGTTCGTTAATGCAGAAAAAAATCTCCCCCCTGGTAGGATGCGCAACCAGGTGCCGTGGGCCGGTCCCTTCCGGAAAGGAAAGATGCGGCGGCTGGCTGGGAAACAGGCGGCCTTTGTCGGGATTCAAACGAAACTGGTAAATCCGGTTGGGACCCGTATGGGGCACAAAAACGAATCGGTTGGAGGCATCCGGAACGATGGCGTGGGCTCGTGGAGCCGTTGTCAGCCAGGATTCGTTTTCGGCCGCAAAGGAGCCGTCCTTTTTCCTGCAAAAGGTTCCGTCCCGGTTTAAACCGTGAACCGATACCCTGCCCGTCGCATAATAGGCGGCCAACAGCCAGCGGCCGGAGTGGTCCACGTATAAATAGGCCGGATCCGGATCCACCTTGATTTCGTCAATCCGTTTCAGTGTTTTTTTACCCCTGTCCAGCTGCATCACCGCGATTTTTCCAGCGTTCCTCAGGCCGAGGTAGAGCACCGATCTTTTGGCATCGAAAAACTGGGACCCGGCATCGCCACCCACATCCAGGTCGAAGGCCCGTTCCATTTTTCCGCTCCGCTTTTCCAGCTCAAAAACGGAGACCCTGTTTTCCGCGGCGAGGGAAACCAACGCCAGGTCATGCTCTTCATCGCCTGAAGATTCCAGGCAGCAACAAGCTTGCAGGAGGATGGCCAGCCATAAAAGCGTGTTCGGTGAAAGGTGCATGCGGCAAATTCCTGTCGTGAGTGGTGGGCGGGAGGCTGCGGGCATGGGTCAATCCTCCCAGTAAAACAGCGCGTCGAAAATCGTCTTTTCATCAAACCGGGCGCTGATTTCCCCTTTGAAGGGGAGCGGTTTTTGGAGGTCTTCTCTTTGCAGCAGGCTCAGCCCTTCGGATTCAAGAATCGTTGTGATGATCTCTTTCTCCTCTTCCCATGTGTCATCCGGAGTTTCTCCGACCAGGTCGACATCAAGAAATCCGTGAGAAGATCCCCGTTCAAAGACCGTTCGGGTTTCCGGTCCCAGCACGGCGACCGGTGCCAGGCGGTTCAAATAGACCGCAATTCCATCCGTCCAGGTCCGTTCATCCCTCCTGTAAGTGGAACCCTTTTTGGGCTTTTGGCAAAACAGGTGAGCGTATGACGCGAATCCACTGCCATAGGAATCGAATTCTCCTTCCACCTCCAAAGCCACCGACTGGTTGAGTTCCTGCAGAATGGTCTTCAGATGGCTGTCCACGTCCTTGAGAGAACCACTGAGGTAGGGCCAGTCGTTACCAATCGGGTTTCCGTTGATAATTTCCTGAAGTTCCTGTTCCGAAAATCTCATCATGGGTCCTCCCCGCTCGTGTTACCTTTCAGCAGGATGTTTCCTTCCGGTGGATCACCGGTGTGAATCTGCAACCTGGATTCCCATCCTCTGTAGTTTTTCAGCACTTTATTTGGTCAGCACTGCGGAATCACTTTTCTTCCGGGGCTGGTTGTAGAATGCCAGCGAGGTGCTGCCGTTTGCTCTGGGGGAATCGCAGTTCGATTCCCCAGTCCCCACTTTGAACCATCGGCAACAATTGGTCTACTCGAATTATCCATGATTTCCCGGAGTGCTCCCCCTTTTGTCAGACCTGATTGCCAGTCAGCCGAAATTCTCATTCCCCCAGGTCATTGACTTTGTGCAGAATCATTATGGCCTGCGGGTCAACCTGCGATCGCTGGAAAGTGAACGGGATCAGAATTTTCTGGCCACCGATTCCGACGGGCAGCGTTTCGTTGTTCGGATAGCCAATCACCGGGTGGATCCCCGGTTTCTGGATCTGGAAAATCTCGCCCTGCTGCGATTGGCGGAATCAGGCATCGCGGACCGGGTTCCTTCCCTGGTCATGAGTGGCAAGGGTGAACCGATGGCGTGGGTCAGTGACGGTGCGGAACGTTTCCCCATCCGCATGGTCGGTTTTATCGAGGGGGAGTTGTTGGCCGGCGTGCGGCCCCAGGCAGATGGACTCCTGCGCCAGTTGGGAGGATTGCTCGGTAGCCTGACCGCTACCCTGTCCACGCTCGATCATCCAGCATCCCGGCGCGAGTTTCATTGGGACCTGGATCAGGTTTCCAGCACCCTGTCCCAATACCGGGAGTTTGCTGGCGACTTTGACCTGCTGGATGGTTTCCTGGAACGTTACCAGGGCCGGGTGCTGCCGCGGAAGGAATCTTTGCGCAGAAGCATCATTCATAATGACGCGAATGATCACAATGTGATCGTCAATGCGAAATCCGAGCCGATTCGCAGAGTGAACGGAATCATCGATTTTGGTGACATGGTTTTTTCCTCGACCGTCAACGAACTGGCGATTGCCATGGCCTACGTGATGCTGGGAAAAACGGATCCCGTGGGGAGTGCCGCCGCTCTGGCCCGCGGGTTTCATCAACAGTACGCGTTGACTGATGACGAACTGGCAATCGTGTTTGACCTGGCCTGCATGCGGCTTTGCACCAGCGTGGTGATGGCTGGCTACCAGAGGTCGCTCAATCCGGAAAATGAATATCTTTCGGTCACGGACCGTCCGGCCCGCACCCTGCTTTCCCGCTTGGCAGAGGTTCACTCCGACTGGGCCGCATCGCGTTTGCGGGTCGCCTGCGGAAAATCCGGCAGTCCGGTGTCGGAACGGGTGATCACCTGGCTGAAGGAAAATCAAAGTCATGCTTTTCCAATCCTGGGAAAGGAAATGACCGCGAAGGATGTGGAGGTTTTGGACTTGAGTGTTGCCAGTGCTCTCCCTGTGGCTGGTGACCTGGGGCGGGAGCATCCTGAACAGCTCTTTGAGCTGATCCGGGACGCGGGGAAATCAATTGGCGTCGGCCGCTACCTGGAGCCCCGTACCTGCTACCAGGGTGAGCAGTTTGCCCGGGACCCGGTAATGGAAAAAGAGCCGCGGACCATCCACATGGGGATGGACCTGTTTGTTCCCGCCGGACAGCGACTCTTTGCACCCCTGGATGGAATCGTCCACTCGTTTGCCGACAACGCGATTCCGTTTGATTACGGTCCCACCGTCCTGCTCAAACACGGCACCGATACAGGGGATTTCTTTTTTACGCTCTATGGTCACCTTTCGCGGGAGTCACTCGACGGCCTTCAGGTGGGGCAGTCCGTCCAGAAGGGGACCTCGTTCGCCAGGGTGGGGACGGATGCTGAAAATGGGGGCTGGCCTGCACACCTGCATTTTCAGATCATGACGTGCGACCTTGGGCACCGCGGAAATTTCCCCGGCGTGGTTGCAGCGGGCGAAATGGAAACCTGGACAGGGATTCTTCCGGATGCCAACCTTTTGTTAAACATCCCCGACGAATGCTTTGGGGCCCTGGCTGGCGACGAGGAACCGGTGGCCCGCTCTTCGAAATTGCTCCGCAGGCGACAGGATTGCCTGAATCCTTCCCTGAGCCTATCGTATGATGCACCACTGCACATGGTCCGGGGACGAGGCGCGTTTCTGTTTGATCACCAGGGGGTGGGTTACCTGGACTGCGTTAACAATGTCTGCCACCTGGGGCACTGTCATCCCCGGGTGACCAACGCGGCTTCACGGCAGTTGGGGTTGTTGAATACAAACACGAGATACCTTCACGAAAACATTGTCGAATATGCCGAACGGTTGACTGCCACCCTTCCGGAGGGACTGGATGTCTGCTACGTCGTCAATTCTGGGAGTGAGGCGAATGACCTGGCCCTCAGGATTGCCGGTAACTTTACCCGAAGGAATGAGGTCCTCTGCGTCGAGGGAGCCTACCACGGAAATCTCTCCTCGCTGGTGGATATCAGTCCGTACAAATTTGACAGCCCGGGGGGAAAGGGAAAACCATCCCACGTTCACATGCTGCCCTTGCCGGACGGGTACCGGGGAATTCATCGCCAGCGAGCTTTCGACGGAGACCTGGGTCGTTTCTACGCCCGGTTTGCAGTGGACTTGATGAAGGAACGGTCCGGGCGTGGTCCCGACCAGGGAATCGCTGCCTTTATCTGTGAGTCCATCCTCAGTTGCGGGGGCCAGGTTGTTTTACCGGAAGGGTACCTGGATCTCATTTACAGGGAGGCCCGGCAGCAGGGGGTGGTCTGTATCGCGGATGAAGTTCAGGTTGGATTTGGCAGGGTGGGGGAAGCCTTCTGGGGCTTTGAGTTGCAGGGCGTGGTCCCCGACATTGTGACAATGGGCAAGCCCATCGGCAACGGATTTCCCCTCGGTGCGGTGGTGACCACCCGGGAATTGGCGGATGCTTTTGATAACGGGATGGAGTACTTCAATACTTTCGGCGGCAACCCGGTCGCCTGCGCTGTGGGGAACGCGGTGCTGGAGGTGATTCATGAGGAAAAGCTGACTGAACAGGCCCGTTATGTTGGAGATTATTTTCTTGACGAGCTGAACCGATTGAAGGAACGTTTTTGCACAATCGGTGATGTACGCGGCA
>JAYZFP010000205.1:0-17926 GCA_036336715.1 Planctomycetota bacterium | reverse complement strand
AGGCCGACCTTTCCGAAAAATTTCATCGGGCTGGCAAAATAACTCAGGATGTACTTGACCGTAAGAAGGTCGAGAATGACACGGCTGGTACGTCCCAATCCGTATTTGGTTTCTCCGAATTGTCGCGGGCGGTGATGGGTTTCCATTTCCACGCAACGGGCGCCCTGGCGGTCCGCCAGGATGGGAATGAAACGGTGCATCTCACCGTATAGTTCCAGTTCCCTGGCAATGTCACTCCGGATGACTTTCAGGGTGCAGCCCAAATCGTGGATGGCAAATCCGGTCGTCCTGCTGATCAGCCAGTTGGCGATTCGGGAGGGGAGTTTGCGAGTCAGGAATTTGTCCTTCCGGTTTTTTCTCCACCCGTGGACCAGGTCATACCCCTCATCCAGCTTGTCGATCATTCCGGGGATGTCGGCGGGGTCGTTCTGCAGATCTCCATCCATGGTCACGATGATTGCGCCGGTGGCATGGTCGATTCCTGCTTTCATTGCCGCCGTTTGACCAAAATTCCGCCGCAACAGGACAGGACGCACCCGCTGATCTTCAACGGCCAGGAGCCTGATCTTTTCCGTCGTTCCGTCCCTTGAGCCGTCATCGACAAAAACAATTTCAAAACTGCGTTTGTCCTTTTCCATGACTCCGACAACTTCTTCGTACAACAACCCGAGGTTCTCGATTTCGTTGTACATGGGAATGACGATTGAAACATCCATGTTTCCTTGGTCCCGCTTTGAGAAAAGAGATATAGGTCGCCGCGGCCCAGGGGTTTCCAGACCGGGAGGTGAAGTTTAAATCCACGCCGCCATTTCTCCAATCGCAGTCCAGCTGGAAATCCGGTCTGCTAGCATTTCACCCAGACTCAATGGACTTCGGCTTGTCTTGCCCGGGAGCACCTGATAAAAACCGCCCGCGGAGTTCGCAGTCGGCCCGTTTCCCGGCTCCTCTGCCCCGCCCTTTTCCCTATCAGCCTTTACAACAGGTAGAACTGAAGATGTCTCCGGTTTTTTCCTGGACTGCTTGCCTGACCGGCGTGCTTGTCGTCGCCAGCTTTCCGGTGGACAACCTATGGGCTCAACAGTCGGCTTTACCAGCCGGTGACGTAACTTCCGAGCCAACACCGAGAGAGCTTTCGCCCCCGGATCCGGAGCCCGGGATCTCCCCGACGTCCAACAGCGAATCCAGCGAAAAGTCAGTGGTGGAGGAATTTCATCCTGCGGTCACCGAGGGGCCCGGTTTTTTATCGATGGCGCTTTCGGAACCGCTGTTTGGCTTGGGTGACTGGTCAGAATGGGACAGCAGCTTTGAACTTGGGGTGAATGGCAGCTCGGGAAACTCCGATTCATTCAATCTGACAACCGGATTTGATTTCAAGCGTTCCAGCGAGCTTACTGAAACCAAAGTTGCATTCAAATACATCAACAATCAGAGCGATCGCATCCGTGTGGCCCATAATGCCCGGTTGAGCCTGGATTGGGAGAAAAAATTCGGCGATCGGAACGCCGGCCGTTTTGAACCCTCCCGCTGGTCCTGGTTTGTTAAAAACAACTATTTCTACGATGAATTTCGCCCTTTTGACCTTCGGGTGGCGATCAACTCAGGCTGGGGCTACCGGTTCCTCGAGGACGACATCCAGATGTTTAAGAGTCGCGTCGGTGCCGGTGCTTCCCGAGAGTTTGGTGGCCTGGACGACCAGTGGATCCCCGAAGCCCTGTTCGGTCTGGATTACCGACGGAAGATTTCCCGGCGGCAGAAATTGGAGGCCAGCCTGGATTATTTTCCAAGCTGGGAGAATTTTGCGGATTACCGGGTGGTGACGGATGTGTCCTGGGAATTCCTGCTTGACGAGGAAACCAACCTCAGCCTGAAATTGAATCTGAACGATCAATACGACAGCACCCCGGACGGAGCCCGGGCCAATGACATTTTTTATTCCCTGTTACTGCTCTGGAAGTTTTGAGCCTGCCCGAAATTAAAACCGGTCTGTCCGAGCTTGACTCCTTCTGCCAATCAGTAAACTAGGAAGCATGTGCCAACCTTCGGCTGAAGTGTTTCCTCAAGTCGTCACCACAGTCCGTTTTCTTGCAATTTCGATTCCCAGACGATGAGCGATCCCCAGAGCAGCAGTTTGGTTTCCAGTTCCAGTCGGGCAATCGGACTGAAGAAACGGGCTGACCTGGTATACACCCGGCAAAAGTACCAGGGACGTGAGTACAACGTGATCAAGGATCCGTTGAGCCTCAAGTATTTCCGTTTTGAAGACGAGGAATTTCAGCTGTTTCAAATGCTGGATGGCACCCTGAGTGCCGACCAGATCAAACGCGCATTCGAAAAAAAATTCGCCCCGCAGAAAATTACCCTGGCCGAACTCCAGCAGTTTATCGGCATGCTGTTCAGCAATTCGCTGCTGGTCTCCAGCGCGCCGGGCCAGGGAGTCCAGCTCAACAAGCGGGGCGGTGAAACAAAAAAGAAAAAACGGGTCGCCGCGTTAAGTAACGTGCTGGCCATTCGATTCAAGGGCTTCGATCCTGACCGGATTCTGAATTGGCTTGATCGGCGGGTGGGGTGGTTCTTTTCGCTGCCCGCCTTCATTGTCTGCCTGGGAATCTGTTTTTCGGCAGCTATCCTGGTAACTGTTCAGTTTGACGTTTTTACTTCCAAGCTCCCAAGTTTCCAGCAGTTTTTTGCCGGTGAAAACTGGATCTGGATTTTTGTGATTCTCGGTTGTACCAAGGTGCTTCACGAATTTGGTCATGGATTGAGTTGCAAACGATTTGGAGGGGAGTGTCACGAGATGGGTGTGATGTTGCTTGTCTTCACACCCTGCCTGTACTGCAATGTCAGTGATTCCTGGATGTTGCCCAGCAAATGGAAACGGGCTGCCATTGGTGCCGCGGGGATGTATATCGAGGTGGTTCTGGCCTCGGTCTGTACCTTCCTGTGGTGGTTTTCCGAACCGGGAATGCTGAAGTATGTTTGCCTTAACATCATGTTTGTCAGTTCGGTCAGCACCATTCTTTTTAATGCCAACCCACTGCTCCGTTACGATGGTTATTACATCCTCTCCGATCTGCTGGAGATTCCAAACCTGCGGCAAAAGGCCCAATCCATCCTGAGACGCAAATTAGGGAAATGGTGCCTCGGGCTGCCTGAAAATCCGGACCCTTTCCTGCCGCAGAAAAACCAATGGCTGTTTGCCCTCTACACAGTGGCTGCCTCCGCGTATCGCTGGTTCATTGCACTTGCGATTTTCTGGTTTTTGTATAATTTGCTGGAACCCTACGGTTTGAAAATCCTCGGGCAAATGGTGGCGGGGATGGCCATCTGGGGCCTGGTCGGACAACCGGTTGTTCAGCTCGTCAAGTTCTTTTACGTTCCAGGCAGGTTAGACAAAGTGAAAAAGTCGAAAGCGATGATGACCAGCGGGGTGGTCGCCGCACTGGTGGCGGGTGTGCTGTTCATCCCCTTTCCCTACCAGGTTTCCAGCCCCTTCTATATCGAGTCTGACCGGGCGATGAACGTGGATGTGGATTACCCGGGCAGCATCAGGAAAGATGGGGTCAAGGTCGTTGCGGGCGAGCTGGTCGAAAAGGGCCAACCAATCCTTGAACTGGTCAATCTTGACCTCGAGGCTGAGATCGCGAGGCTCAACACTCAGCTACGCGTTAAACGGACCGAGCTGGAACAGACCATTCAAAGAGAACTGGACGATCCCGACGCCAGTTTCCAGATCAAGTCGCTGGAATCCGCCGTACGGGCCATTGAAGAGTTGATTGACCAGGAAAAAATCAAGCTGGAAAAACTGAAGATCAAGTCACCGACCCGGGGAATCGTGATCCCCCCCCGTTTCGTCAAACCGCAGGAAAGTAATGACCGATTGAGTGGATGGTCCGGTTACCCGTTGGAGGATTCCAATATCGGGGCTTTCCTTGTGCAGAAAACCCCGGTTTGCCAGGTAGTCCCGGTTGAGGATGTGGAGAAGCGGGCGGTGCTGCTGATTGACCAGGAATTCATCGAATTTATCGAGAAAGGTCAGGAGGTTCATTTCGAGCTCAAGGGAGTTCCTGGCCACCAGGTTCGTTCTACCATTCAGGAAATTTCACCGGTGGAGCTGGCCATCGCTCCTGCAAATGTCTCCAACCAGACAGGCGGTCCGTTGATCACCAGCAAGAATGAGCGGGGCGAAGACGTTCCCCAAAGCGCTACCTTTCCGGTTCGAGCCCCGTTTGAATCCAAGGATAGCCGGATTCGGATCGGGATGACCGGTTACGCCCGGATCCACGCCGGTTCGAGGACGCTTGGCCAACGCATCTGGAGGTTCGTCTGTCGAACCTTCAACTTTGACCTCTGATACTTGAAGGACAGGCCAAGCCTGTCTGATATGGCCGGACTCTTTTTTTGACACCTCTCGCAATTCACCCGGTGAACCGGCGATTGTGGATTTGCTGCCCCTGAATCGCCGGGACCTTTTGCCAAAGGTGTTCAGTTTTGCGATTCGCAGGTTGCAGCCGGTTTTTGGCAACCCGCACCAGGGGCGGGGAAAGCCTTTAAGGCCCGGTGGCAGTATGCGGGGGCCCGGCAACCCCGAATGCCGGCTGCGATCAGGAGCCCCGTGCGGTGGGAAGGGGCGGCAGACCGTGGCGTTCGTTTGAGATGGTTCGAAAACGGTTGGTCTTTGTCCCGGTTTTTTGGGGGCTGGTTTTGGAGAACAGTTTTGACGGTTATCCGAGTCACGTCGGTTATCGAGGGGGCACTGCGGTGAATCATGATTTGAAGTCGGACGGGTCGATAAACAGTTCACCTCCATGGAAGGAGTTTGCAAGAAGCGTTTGGAATTTTGCTTCTGGTTCTTTCGCACCCTTCCCCAAGAGGTTTGTCGTGGCAAAACGTATCGTTCGACTGGTAACCCGTGAAGTAGACGGGTCGCTGCGTACCCGAGACTATGAGAACGTGGACACGATCGTGGATAACCACGAGCAGATCGGAATCGACGACTGCAGCACCGACCTGGGACTTCGAGGTTGGCCCATCTTTCGCGGATTGATCGGTCCCATGCCCGACGGCAAGGGAATCGCCCGTTACGAAAGCCCGGATGTCTTTGAGTCAGTGACCAAGGATTGGGCGAACGCCAAAACCAAGCGGCGCCGTCGCAGGACCAAGGAACAGATTCTGGCTGACGCGCGGGCGGAGGAGGAAAAACGCCTGTTGCAGCAATAGCGGGGCTGCGGCGTTTCCTGTTTCCAACCCCTTTGCCGATCTGCCGGGCGCAGTTTTTTTCCCCGCATGTATGGTGATATTTGCAGGTAGCTGCCTGTTTCCGGGCACCGTTTCCCTGCGGTTACTTTGTCTTGGGAGCCTGGGGCCACGGGGTTTTTCCGGGTGGCCAGCTTTTGGGCTGCAGGGCGCGGTATTTTTCCACATGTTCGATAAGCCAGCGGGGCGGATTTTCGTTTTCTTCCTGCCCGTAAACGTAGGGGAGGGGAGGTGACATCAGCAGTGGCTTTTCACCAAGGGGTGGACGTTCGGCGGCGACCTGTTCCAGTCGTTTCCGCATGCGGGCTACCCGTTGGGGCTGTTTGGCTGCAAGGTTGTCCTTTTCCCACGGGTCGACTTTGATGTTGTACAACTCCTCCCCCATCAACTTGTAATCGCCATCCCGCAACGTGGGGAAGCGAACGCTGCCCCGGACTTCAAATATAATTTCCCGGCGAGGTCCCTGTTTTCCTGCAAAGAGGGTTTCGCCCAGGTCCAGGCTGTCAAGTTTCCGCTCCTGCTCCAGCGAGCCTCCGGCCAGACGCACAAAGGTGGCAAAGAAATCGACCACGTGCATCAGGGCGTGGTTCCTGGTGCCCGCTTCCGTTTTTCCAGGCCAACGGACGAGGCAGGGAACACGAACTCCCCCTTCGTAGGTCGTGTTCTTGGTTCCACGGAAAGGGCGGTTGCTGGCTTCGGTCAACCCTCCATTGTCATTCGTGCAGACCAACAGCGTGTTATCTGCGAAACCGTGTTGGTCCAGTGATTTGACAATTCTGCCGACGGCATCATCGTAGCATTTGAGTGCGGCTTCCCGTGGAGAAAAACGTTCTGTGTGCCTGGGGACCCGGTCAATGGGTCCATGGACGGCGTTGAATGGAACGTAGATGAAGAAGGGTTGCCCGGATGACTGCTGGGCGATCACCCGTTCGAATTCGGCGGCGATCAGGTCCGTGGTGTAACCCTCCTGGCGAATCGGTTTCTGGTTTCGATGCCAGTCGTAGACGTGAAAAGGAACCGGTGCATTATGGGGAATGAGGAAACTGTTGTAATCAATGCCCCACGCATAATGACCGTACTGGTAATCAAATCCCTGGGCCATGGGAAGGTGTTCCTTCAACCATTCGCCGCAATGCCACTTTCCCAGGATTGCCGTCCGGTATCCGGATTCCTTGAGTGCCTCGGCAACCGTCCGCTCGTGCGTATCCAGTGCATGAATTCGACGTGTCAGTTCCCCTTTTCCATTCCGTGGCAGTGTCAATCCGAGTTTTTTCAGGTAGCTCGGTTTGCCAAAATCTTCTGACCGCCAATCGCTCCAGGTACGAAAAGCGTAACGGCCCGTCAGGAAAGCTGCCCGGGTGGGTGCGCAGACCGAGTGCGTGTAGAACTGGGTCATCCTCACACTCTGCAAAGCCAGCCGGTCGAGGTGGGGAGTCAGTTCCGGATTTCCCCCATTGAAACCCGGCTGACCGTAACCCATGTCATCCGAGAGGATCACGACAATGTTGGGGCGGCTTCCAACCAGGTCCGCAGGACTCTCGAGGGCCTGCGACTGTGAAACGAGGGCCAGCAACAGGAACGAAAAAAACAGGGGGGGCATTCGGCGACGACTGGGCATATGGACTGAAACCTGGTTGGGATGCGGTTTTTCATGATGATAACAGCAAACCGATCCACCTGCCTTGGGGGCCCCGTGCTGAAAGTCCCATTCCATCAGCCCGGCCACGCAAGTCGGGCTGCCTGGTCGACTTTTTCCAGCGGGACGTTGTTCTCGAGGGCAATGGTTTTGCAGGATTCGAATTCCGGGGTAAAACGGCGTGATCCATCTGGCAGGATGACCACCTTGCCAAGCACTTTTCCAAAATCAGTCTGCACGCTTCCGGGTTCCCTTCCGAGCAGGGTCCTGTCCAGCAGTTGATGCCGAATGCCGAGCGTGCCCGTCTCGCAAAAAATGATTTCCTTGAGCCGGGCAGCGGCAGAAGGTTCGGCAATCACACTGAGCTGAATGCCGGGACGGCTTTTTTTCATCTGGATGGAGGTGGTGAATACATCCAGCGCTCCGGCCTCCCGCAAGCGGTCCTGGCAAAAACCGATGAGTTCCGGACTGACATCGTCCAGGTTGGTTTCCAGCAGGACGACCCGGTCACTGGCCCAGGCGGTGTCCTGCGCTCCGACCAGAATTCGCAGCACGTTGGCCTGTTCCTCGAGGTCCCGAGTGCCCGCTCCGACTCCGACCGTTTCCACGCTCATATCGGGTAGCGGGCCAAAATCGTTTGCCAGGGTGGAGACAATCGCCGCACCCGTCGGGGTCGTCAGTTCTGCTTCGATTTCGCAGGAACGCAGGGGAATTCCCTTCAGCAATTCGACGGTGGCCGGCGCGGGAACACTCACCTGGCCGTGCGCAATCCGGATCTGACCACGGCCGGTCGGTATTGGGCTGCAAACCAGCCTCTCCGCTCCCATCAAGTCCCAGGCAATGGCTCCGCCCACGATATCGGCGATGGAGTCGATGGCACCCACTTCGTGGAAATGCACCTTTTCCAGGCTGGAGCCATGGACCGCTGCTTCCGCTTTGCCAAGTTTGAGGAAAATGGACTTTGCCAGCTCTTTCTGGCGTGTTGTGATGGAGCTCTCATCGATCATTTTATCGATATGGTGCAGGTGGCGATGGGCATGTTCCGGTTCGTGGATCACGTCCACCTTGAGCGCGCGAAAGCCAAACTTCCTGACCTCGCTCTTTTGAAGCTTGCAATTTCCGGTTTTCAGCGAATCGATTCCAGCACGGATTTCCTCGAAATCAGCGCCAGCATCCACGCAGGCAGCGAGGAACATGTCACCACTGATGCCACTCAAACAATCCAGGTAGGCGATTTTCAACTTGAAGCCTTTCTCGGCAATAAAGGTGCTACCATTCGGGCGCCAACCGCGAACTCAAGGAGACTCCAAGGTCTCCAAACAACAAGGACCTTGTGGAATTGGCGTTCCGGATTTTTCAGTCTTCCCGTAGATCCAGATTCCGATTTTCGTCATAATCCAGCGGCTGCCACCGGATACCTGATCGTAATGCGGGCTGGAGTTGAAGGAATAACCAATGAAGGATGTTTTAGCAGTTGTGCTGGCTGGTGGTAAGGGTTCCAGGCTGGAGCCTTTGACGCGTGACCGGGCCAAGCCGGCGGTTCCCTTTGGCGGGAATTACCGGATCATCGACTTTGCGCTTTCGAACTGCCTGAACAGTGGTATCCGCCGGATGCTGGTACTGACCCAGTACAAGGCAATGAGCCTGGACCGGCACATCAACTTGAGCTGGAGGCACTACTTTTGCCGCGAGCTGGGTGAGTTTATCGATGTGGTTCCGCCACAGCAGCGAATTGACGAACACTGGTACCAGGGTACCGCCGATGCGGTTTACCAGAACATCTACGCCATCGAAAAGGAGCGTCCCCGGTATGTTGTGATCCTTGCGGGGGACCACATCTACAAGATGAACTACCGCAAGATGGTTGAATACCATCAACAGAATGATGCCCAGTTGACGATCGGGGCGTTGAGGGTGGATAAGGAGTCAGCGAAAGAATTTGGCGTCATGGAAATCGATGAATCCCGGCAGATCATCGGGTTCCAGGAAAAATCGCCTTCCCCCAAAACCATTCCCGGGGACCCTGGGCACTGCCTGGCCAGTATGGGGATTTATGTTTTTTCCGCGAGGTTCCTGTTCGAAGAGCTTTGTCGAGACGCGACGGATCTCGAGAGTTGCCACGATTTTGGACGAGACATCATTCCCTACAACGTCCAGCGGCAACGGGTGTTCGCGTTTCCCTTCAAGGATGAAAACAGGAAGGACACTTCTTACTGGCGGGATGTTGGAACCATAGACGCCTTTTACGAGGCCAACATGGACCTGGTCTCGATCGATCCGATGTTAAATCTCTACGATGACCAGTGGCCGATCCGGACCTTTCAGCCCAACGTTCCTCCTGCCAAGTTTGTTTTCGGCAGTCGTGGTTCGGCCGACCAGGCTGGGCACGCACATGAGAGTATCGTCTGCTCAGGCAGCATTGTTTCCGGTGGTCGGGTTCACCGCAGCATCCTTGCCCCCCATGTCCGGGTCAACAGTTATGCCGAGGTGGAAGATTCAATCCTGTTTAATCACGTGCAAGTTGGCCGTCACGCCCGGATCCGGAAGGCCATCATCGACAAAGGGGTCGAGATACCCGAGGGCGTACGTATCGGCCATAACGTGGAAGAGGATCGCAACCGCGGGTTGACCGTCACCGCCAACGGTGTTGTGGTAATTGCCAAGGGGACCCGTATTGAAAAAAACAGTCCGATCGCTGTCCCTGCTGGTCCGTTGGGGTCAGGGGAGCAGGAGGACGGTTGAAGAAATTCATCCGGTGGTTCGAAGGTTGGAAATCGGTGTTCGTTTTTCCGGGAAACCTGCCTGGAAATTCCATCGCAATGGAAGGCCAGAAGCCCGGGAACCGCTCGTCCGATCCCGGTTGTGAATTTCACGCAAACGCTATACAAACTGCTTCTTTACCGTGGTGTCTTTTGCCTGACCGGCTCGGATCGGCGCATTGCTCCTGCTCCGCTGTTTTGCCAACAGGCTTTTTCCTTTGATCAATCATATGTCAGCAACATCCTCTGCACCAAATCCCCTCTTCGAGGCCCCCAGGCTCCAATCCCTTCAGGAGGAGCTGAAGCGTCACCTCTGTTTTTCACTGGGAAACAATCCAGAATCGGCAGATCCGAATTACCTGTTTTTGGCTGCGGCAAAAGCGGTTCGAGACAGGATCAGTCAACCGTGGGTCCAGTCAAGGGAGAAGTTTCTCGAGCACGATTCGAAACGGGTTCATTATTTTTCGCTCGAGTTTCTGCTGGGAAGGTCGCTGAACAATACTGTTCTTAACACGGGCGCCGACCAGGAGCTGGACAGGGTGCTGCTCGATTATGGCACCAGCCTCGAAGAGGTTGAAGAACAGGAGCAGGATGCCGGTCTTGGGAACGGCGGCCTGGGACGCCTTGCTGCCTGTTTTCTTGACAGTTGTGCCAACCTGGAACTGCCTGTTGCCGGTTACGGAATCCGCTACGAGTATGGCATGTTTCACCAGCGGATTGAAAAAGGGTACCAGGTGGAGGCACCGGACCACTGGCTGCGAGATGGAAATCCGTGGGAAATTGAAAGAAGTGAAGACGCCCGCACCATTCCGCTTTACGGACACACCGAACGCTACCACGACGAAACCGGGCGGGCGCGGAGCAAGTGGGTCGGCACGCACGATATCCTGGCGGTGCCATACGATATGCCGATCCCCGGCTTTCGGAATGATACCGTCAATACGCTGCGGCTCTGGAAGGCAACCGCTACGGATGCATTTGACCTCGAAGAATTCAATGCCGGAAGCTACCCGGAATCCGTGGCACGGAAAAACAACGCCGAGCAGATTTCCATGGTGTTGTACCCGAATGATTCCAGTGAAAATGGCAAGGAGCTGCGTTTGAAACAGCAGTATTTTCTTGTTTCGGCCAGCCTGCAGGACATCCTGTCAAAGTGGGTGGCTCGGCGGGGATGCGATTTCACCGACTTTGGAGAACTCAACTGTTTTCAGTTGAATGACACCCACCCGGCTTGCGCCGTTCCGGAATTGATGCGGCTGTTAATGGATGTCTATGACCTGGAATGGGACGAGGCATGG
Organism: Planctomycetota bacterium; assembly: GCA_036336715.1. Taxonomy (GTDB): domain Bacteria; phylum Planctomycetota; class Planctomycetia; order Pirellulales; family Pirellulaceae; genus JABAAE01. Next base: position 6,980 of record JAYZFP010000205.1, on the reverse strand, counting down.
TCGATCACCACCCGCTGTATGGCCTACACCAATCACACGCTTCTGCCGGAGGCATTGGAAAGGTGGTCGGTGCACCTGTTCAGCTCCCTGCTACCACGATTGCTGGAAATCATCTACGAGATCAACGAGCGTTTCCTTGGGGAGCTTGCTGAAAAATTTCCATCGGAAGTGGAATTGCGGAAACGTGTGTCACTTGTTGAAGAGGGACCAAACCCCCATATCCGCATGGCCTACCTTTCCATTGTTGGCAGCTTTTCGGTGAACGGAGTGGCGCACCTGCATACGGAATTGCTGAAGTCCGGGCTGTTTGCCGATTTTTACAGGATCTGGCCTGAGAAATTCAATAACAAGACCAATGGTGTTACGCAGAGGCGGTGGCTGTCGCACTGCAATCCGAAACTGCGGACGCTGATCAACGAGACGATTGGTAACCAGTGGGAATCCAACCTCGAGAAGATCGAATCCCTGGCCCGGTACGCAGATGACAGTGGGTTTCGGGAAAAATGGCGTCAGGTCAAAATCGAAAACAAGAAGCGTCTGTCTGACTACATTCGAAAGTCGACCGGTGTCGAGTTTGATACAGCGGCGCTGTTCGACACCCAGGTCAAGCGGATTCACGAGTACAAGCGGCAGTTGTTGAACGTGTTGCACGTGATCCACCTGTACGACCGAATCTGCAGCGGGCAGACCGAGGGCCTGGTCAAACGCTGTGTCCTGATCGGTGGCAAGGCTGCACCCGGGTATCACGTCGCCAAACTGATCATCAAGCTGATCAACGCGGTTGCAAGCAAGGTAAATGCCGAACCCCTGGCCAATGACTGGTTGAAACTGGTATTTCTGCCCAATTATCGGGTCAGCGCCATGGAAGTCATCTGTCCCGGGACAGAGTTGTCAGAGCAGATCTCGACTGCGGGCAAAGAAGCATCCGGAACCGGCAACATGAAATTCATGATGAACGGCGCACTGACGATCGGAACGCTTGATGGTGCCAATATCGAGATTCGGGAAAAGGCGGGTGAAGAGAATTTTTTCCTTTTTGGTCTGGATACCGAGGAGGTCCGCCTCGTCCGGCAGAACTATGACCCCAACGCCATCATCGGTGCGGACCCGGAATTGAAACGGGTCATGTCCCTTCTGGAAAGTGGGCATTTTAATTCTTCGGAACCGGGGATTTTCGATGTCCTGACCAATGGTCTGAGGAACCCGCATGACCCCTGGTTGACGGTCGCCGACCTTCGCGGGTTTATCGATACGCAGCGTTCCGTGGAAACAGCTTACCGGGATCCGGACCGCTGGAACCGGATGAGTATTCTCAACACCGCCGCCAGCGGTTGGTTTTCCAGTGACCGAACCATTGGCGAGTATGCGAACGAAATCTGGAAGATCTGAGAAGATAAGGTTGGGCACACCCCTTCCAGTGACTTACCACCAGTTTGTTCATCTGGTTGTCTGCCAGGTTGTTCATCCTTGTCTGCGCAGCCCGAGTTTCCTGGTCCGTCCCACCTGCCGCGGGATGGTCGGGGTCGGTCGGCCTAGCCAACTTCCTGGAACTTGACCAATTCCGGCAGGCGTTTTTCTTCCCCCTCAAAGACCAGGACGAATACCAGCTCCTGCTGACAGGCGACGCTCCAAAACCTGTATTTCCGGTTGGCCAGCGGGTGAGAGGTAAACTGGTGAGGAAGATCGACCTGGCGATCGGTCTTGAAGACATAGAGGTAGGCTTTCTTTTCAGACAGGTGTCCCCGGGGCACCAGGTTGTAGACGACCGCCTGGGTGTCGCCCTGAATGCTCGTTAGCCGCCAGCTGCGAGCCTGGTGACGGACCAGGTGGGAGGGGAACCTTCTTTCTTCAGGCGCCTCGTCAAGGTTTTCATTCCAGTCGGTATCCACAGGAGAGCCGGGGTCCCAGCTCAATGAGTCGCTGCACAGCATTTCTGCCGTATAAGTGGCTTGCGGCGGCGAGGATGGCGGTGGCCAGAGTTGAACCAGCAGGACGGTCCCGGCAAGGATCAGCGCCGAGCACGCGGTGCCCATCCACCACCAGCGGTTGCCTCCCGAGGCGGGACTGCTGCCACCCGCCAAGGCCCCGTTTTTTGCCAATCCGGGGCTGGCTCTGGAAATCGAATCGTCTGAAAGCTGTTGTTCGGATTCCGCAAACAGCGAAGCAAATTCACCATCAACTTTTTGCCGGACGGCAGATCGGGAAGCCGGTGAATCTTCCGGGATAATTGAGTCTGCCAGGGGGATCGATCGGAAGTGCCCGGCCGAAACTTCGGAACCCTTTTCAGCCGGGGGCAGATCACCCTTTTCAGTGAGGGGCTTATGATCGACACGGTCTTTCAGCCGCCGGATCATTTTGTCCAGTTTCGACGTTTCCAACTGGAATCGCGGTGCCTGCATGGCCCGCCGAATTTCATTTTCTTCTTCTTTTTGCCGATCAAACAGTTTGCGGTTTTCCTCGGAGGCCTGCAACCATTCCAGCAACAGTTCCAGCTCCGGATGCTCCCCGGCAGGCCTTTCCAGCAATTCTCTGGAAGACCCGTGCACGCAATCCATCTGCTGGCGAATCTGCTCCATCATCGAATTGTCTGGAAGGTTGTGCATGGGTTTCATTGGTCCAACAGGTGGTCCCGGCTTCCGATTCGGCGTCGAATTCTTTCTTTGGCTCTTGAGAGCCGACTCATGACAGTTCCCATTTTTACCTGAAGCCGGTTGGCAATCTCCTGGTAGCTGAGATCTTCGAAGTAATACATGACAAGGACCAGTCGATAGTCGGGAGGTAGGTCATTCAGGGCCAGTTGGATCGCCTGCGAATCGATTTCCGTATCCCCACTTTCGGCCACCAGCAATTCTCCGAGCTCGAATTCGAAATTGCTGGCAGGCAGTGGAGTATTCCGCCGGATTGACTTCAGCCAGCAACTCCTCAAAATCGCGCACAGCCACGATTTTGCGGCCGACGGCGTCCGTAACTGGTCGAGTTTCTGATGGGCGATCAGAAAAGTCTGTTGTGTCAAATCCTCGGAATCAGAAACCGATCCGGCTAAAAGATAGGCGTAACCGAAAAGAAACTTGGAATAGTCATCGATTAATTGATGGATATCCGGTTTGTTTTTTTCCGCAACTGAATGGTCTGAGGTCAATTCAGTCAATAACACTTCGTCCGCTCCCCGTTCAGGATTCGGGCCGTTTAATGGATCGTCTTGATCTGATACCGACTGGGCATCGGATTCTGTCCGATCTCACATTCAATCCCCTTTGATTTGTGTTGGAACCCTGGAGGTCAGCTGGTATTCCCGCAATTTCCTCATTTTTACTGTTTTTCGCTGGTTCCAACGGTTTCTGGGGAATTTCTTGCAAAAAACTGTCAGTTGTACAACCGGTTAAAAAAGCAGGTCGCCAAAAAGAGCAATTCCGTTTGGGCAGTTCAAGATCGCTCAAAGTTCGATCCGTTGACGTGAGGCAAAACTGTCCTCGGCGGAGTCGACAATGATCCGGGCCTGGTAGGCGTCTTCGAGGTCAGAAGTCTTGCGAACAAGGCTGGTTACGGCTCTGTGAAAAAGGGTCAGCAGTTGTTCGCCGACCGGTCGGTCCGCTTCCAGGGATTCCGTGTGTTGGCCGGCATCGTCAAACCAGGTAATGGTCGTTGGCGAATCGATGTAAGCGACTCCCTTTTCGCAGGTTACCTGGAGCGAAGCGGGACGTCGGAATCCGATTGCATCTTTCCAGGCCTTGGGGAGAAGCCGCGCCAGGCGGATCTGTGCCAGAGCAGTGGGGGGACCCGGGTTTTGATTTGGGCCTGCGGACGTTCCGTAGTCGAGGCTGAGGTTGAGAAAGCTGGAGGGTGACTCTTCCCGGTTTTCCTTTTCGCCAGACCGGCGATTCGGGAAGCAGTGCCGGATTCCCTGAACACCGGCAGGGGGCATTCCGATAATGTAATTGCACCAGTCAATCAGCTCGACCAGCAACTTGGAATCGGACTTGTTCAGCGGGTCTGCTAGGGTCGGCTGTCTGGTCAGACGTTCTGTACAGAAAATCAGCCGGGGCTGTCCAAGTCGGGTCGCGATCAGTTCTTTGAGGCGAATGGTAGCCGGTGTGTGTCGTTTGGCGAATTCGGCCATGAACGCGACCCCGGAATTCTCAACACGCTTTTTGACGTGGCTGGCTCTTGAGGGGTCCATGTCCAGGGCGGAGGAACTGTAGATGGCCTTGCGATAGTCACAGGCTGCCAGCATCGGCAGCGGACCTCCCCAGTTCTCGGAAAGGCAGAGCACGGCATCCAGGTCGTTGCGCTGGATCAGGGAGCGGAAACCGTCAAACTGAATGGCTTCGAAATCCTGGGCCACACGATGGGCCTTGATCGAAATATCCGAGCAGACACCCATGACCTGGAATCGGTCAGAGAGGGATTTCAGTGCGGGGCGATGGCGGGATTCCCATTGGTCACCAATTCCAACCAGACCTACCTTGAGCTTCATACGGTTACCAATTTCAACGACCTGCGGTGCTTGACATGGCATTATAAAGCTGTTTCGCGTGATTGCAAAAAACGAGCTGCAAAAAACCGGGAAACTCTTCCACTCCTCCTATTTGGGTTTGTGAAGCGCACGCCACAGCATTAATGTGAACACGGTCTTCCGCGGTTGATGTTTTGTTTTTTCGCTTGCATGTACAGAGGCCTCCAAAATTCAAATGGGGATTCCATTGGAAATTTCAGTCGTCATTCCCGCTCTCAACGAAGAAAAAATGATTGCCAGGGCGATTGAATCGGCTTGGAATGCCGGCGTTGCCGAGGTGGTCGTATCGGATGGGGGGAGCAGCGACCAGACCTGTGAGATTGCCGCTGCAAGGGGCGCTGAGGTAACCGAGGGTGCGGCGGGACGCGGAAACCAGTTGAATCGCGGGGCTGCCCGGGCAACCTCTGAGCTGTTGCTCTTCTTGCACGCGGATAATTGGTTGTCTCCAGCCTGCTGCGTTCAGCTTTGGGAAGCCTACCAGGACGGTCAGGAATACTGTTGCTTCCGCCAGGAAATTGATGCCCCGGGTCTGATCTACCGCTGGATTGAAAAAGGCAACGCCATCCGTGCAGCGTGGCAGAATCTTCCCTATGGCGACCAGGGAATCTCCCTCTCCCGGACTCTGTTTGAGGCAGTCGGTGGTTTCGACGATATCCCATTGATGGAGGACGTTGCTCTGGCCAGGAGGCTGTCCGGGCGTGCCATTCCAAGGCTTCTGCCAGGGCCCCTGCATGTGAGTGAACGACGCTGGAAAAAAAAGGGGCCAATCCGCCTGACGATCTCAAACTGGGTCACCATGCTCCGTTACCGCCTGGGAACCGATCCGCGGATCCTTGCCAAGGGATACCCGCCGGACGATGAACCGCTCACAACCGGCCATTGAATCCTGAACCATAATGCATCACATTATCACCTTTTACCCAATGTTTGTCGGCACTGGGAATCGTCGGTGACCGGGCAGTGAAAATTCAATCAAGTCTACAGGAAGCCACGATGAGTGACCCGGAGTTGCGGAGCCAGTTAATCGAATGCGGAAAACTCTTTCATTCCCGGGGGTGGAGTGTGGGGACCAGCAGCAACTACAGTGCTGTTCGCAGTTTCGATCCACTGGAAATTACGATTACTGTCAGTGGCAAGGACAAAGGGAGGTTGGGAGAAGACGACTTCGTTGTCGTTGATAACGGGGGTACGCCTCTTGCGGGGGAAAGCGGAAAGTCCTCGGCCGAAACGATGCTGCATGTGAAGGCTGTCGAGATGTTCGGTGCGGGAAGCGTTTTGCATACGCATTCTGTTTGGGCAACGCTGCTTTCCGATTTGCATCATCCTGATGGCGGTTTTGAGATTTCAGGCTATGAGATGCTCAAGGGACTGGAGGGGATCCGGACCCATGAATCATCCGTATGGGTCCCTATCTTTGAAAATACGCAGGATATACCGGCTTTGGCCAATGAGTTCGAGCAATTCATGGCCGACAATCCAGACCGAACCTGTTTCGGCTATTTAATACGCCGTCACGGTCTGTATACTTGGGGGAAAGACGTATTTGCGGCCCGCCGCCATATCGAGATTTTTGAGTTTCTTTTCGAAGTCGAGGCCCGTCGAATGATGATGGCGGCTGCCAATTCGTCGGTTCGGCTGGCGTGATGCCTCACACTGGTGGGGTGGCGATGGCGGATGCCTGGCATTTACCGGTCGGAATTTTACCGGTCGGAATAAGGGCCGGTTGATTCGATCCTTGTTTTTGGCCCGGGCATCGGTTTCCCTGCATGCCTGCTGCCCGACCTGGAGCAGATCGGTCCAATGGATGTCAGGTCCATAATGGAGAGGTCCATAATAGAGAGGTCCGTGACAGCATGGCTGGAGATGTGTCCTTGTTTGCGGATTGCAATTTCATGGACACAAAGATGATTGACAGAACAACACCAACCTGGAGATAGCAATGGCAAGCGTAAGTGTTCCCGATGAAAACCGTGAGATTACCGAGGCAGACGAGATTCGGGCCTTCCTGGAACCCTTCGGGCTGTGGTACGAAAAATGGGACGTCGAGGGCCGGATTGGTCCGGATGCCACCAACGAAGAAGTGCTTGAGGCCTATGCGCCTGAAATTGAGCGACTGAAGGAGAAGGGAGGTTTCGTGACCGCGGATGTGATCGCGGTTTCACCGGAAACTCCTGGCCTGGACGAGATGTTGAACAAGTTCAACAAGGAGCACACTCATGACGAGGACGAAGTCCGCTTCACCGTCCGGGGAAGCGGTGTTTTTCACGTGAATCCGGAGAACGGACCGGTGTTTGCGGTAACGGTTGAATCCGGCGATCTGATCAATGTTCCCCGGGGAACGTTACACTGGTTCAACCTTTGTAGTGACCGGACCATCAAGTGCATTCGTTTGTTTGAGGATCCCTCTGGTTGGGCGCCGCACTACACCGATACTCCGGTCCATGAAAATTATGCCCCCCTCTGCCTT